>NZ_JBGKAD010000002.1:300000-451027 GCF_041361345.1 Halobaculum sp. MBLA0147
CACCCCCGACGACAGATCGAGGTCGGATCGTAGTCGCGGACGGCGTCGACCCGAGTTGGTGAATACTTCTGGATCGGGTCCCGAGGCACTCGGCCTACTCCGCCCGTCGAGGTCACAACTACCGTCCGTGAGAAGCTCCCCAGGGATTGAAGCACGGGCCACACCTCGCCGTAGTTCGATGTCGAACGGTGTCCAGACCCTCGCGCTCCAAGCGACCGACGTGGTCGCGACCGGCGCCTTCGCCCTCCAACTCGTACTCGCTGTCGCACAACTGGCGGGGACGTGGGCGGTGTTCTCAAAAGCGGGTCACGGCGGATGGAAAGCTCTCGTCCCAGTGTACAACTTCTACGTGATGCTCCAAATCGGTGACAACGCGTGGTGGTGGCTCCTCGTGTTGTTCGTCCCCATCGTACAACTGTACGCACTGTACAAGATCCAGGCCGGTGTCGCTCGCGCGTTCGGCAGAGGGATCGGGTTCGCGTTGGGACTCGTGTTCCTCGGCTTCGTCTTCTACCCGCTGCTAGGGTTCGGCGACGCACAGTACCGCGACCCCAGTGGTGTTGCGTGACCACGTCTCTCGGTCTCCGTCGGCGTCGTCGGCCACACCAGTGGCGGTGGCTACGGGCGATACACCCGTCGAGAGCCGTGTGCCCGCTCGAGTTCCGGTAATCGGCTACGGCCGACCCGTGTGTGACCAGTTCACTAACAGTCCCGTTTGAGCCACACGAGACTTATGACGAACGCCCCGCTGGTGACGGCTGGATGTCACGTACAACGACAGGCTCGGGAGGAGCCGCCTACGTCCTCGCGATCGTAGTCGGACTCCTCGTGAGTGCGGTCCTCGCTCCGGTCGCCTTCCAGGCGACCCAACCCGCCGACCCCGACCGCGTCATGGTGCTCTCCTACGACGGGAGGATCACCGGGACGCAGGTCGACGAGGCGGTCGACTCCCTCCGCGAGGCACGGACGAACGGGTCGATCAGAGGCGTCGTGATCGAGATGAACAGCCCCGGCGGCGGTGTGACCGCCTCCGAACGACTGTACAAGGCGGTGAAACACACTAGCAACGAACTGCCGGTCGCCGTCGCCGTGAAGGCACAGGCGGCCTCGGGCGGCTACTACGGCTCCATCGCCGCGGACCGGATCTTCACGCAGCCGTCCGCTGTGGTCGGAAGCGTCGGCGTGCGCACGCCGAAGGCCGTCGACTTCCCGAGTTCGATCGTTCGGAGCAGCCCGGACAAAGCTGAGAACCGCGACGAGACCACGCGGCGGACCGTCGAGGAACTCCAGGGGACGTTCGTCGCGAGCGTCCTGAAGGAGCGCGGGCCGAACTCCGACCACGGCGGGACCACGATCCAGGTCGACCGGTCGGAAGTCGAGATGGCACACACTTACCTCGGATCGCGGGCCGTGGAGAACGGCTTCGCCGACGAGCTCGGCGACACCCGCGACGCGACCGCCTGGGTCGCGGACCAGGCCGGACTCGACTCCTACGAGATTGTTCGGAAAGATACGAGCGTGTTCGGCGGGCTCTTCCTCCTCCAGACCAGCGAGGGGACACAGGTCGTCGTGAAGGACGACGGGGTGCTTCGAACACCGCAGACACAGTACTACGCCCTGTCGGTCGAACAGCTCCCGACCATCGTCGCCAGCGAGTACGACGGTGTCGGGTCTGCAACGATCGACGACAGTGAATCGGAGTCCGACGAGTCGGCCCCGTCTGCGCGTGACGGGGCCCCCGCACTCGGAGGTGTCGACGCATGAGTGACAGACTCAAGGCCGCCGGTCTGACGGTGGCCATCGTGGTCGTGGTGGTCGGCGCGGCAGCCGTCCTCCCGATGGTACAGGGTCAGTCGACCGGCACGCCCGAGCAGCCGGCGGAGTTGGACACCTCGCAGTACGAACCCGACAACGCACTGATCGAACCCGGCCCCGAGAGCGGGCAGATCGAGATGTCCGCCGACGCGGAGCCGAAGACCATCGTCTTCGACGTGGGCCACGAGAACGACATCGAGCGGAGTGAGATCGCACCGCTTGTTGACACGCTCGTCGCCAACGGGCACACGGTTCGGTTCTTCGACCCGCGTGCCGACCCGCGCGTCGACCTAAACACGTCGCTGTCGAAGGCGGACGCCTTCGTCACTGTGAACCCACGGTCGCGGTTCTCGGCGAGTCAGCGCCGGGGGCTCCGTAACTTCACGGACAGCGGCGGGCGGCTGATGGTGATGATGGACCCGGCCGAGTCGACGGCCTCCTTCGGATTCTTCGGCTTCGGTGGCGGCTCGCAGTCCAGTTCGAGCGCGACGGGCGTCACCTCGGAGTACGGCGTCTCGACCGGTCCGAGCGAGTTGTTCAACATCTCGGCCGACGGGCGTCACTACTCTCGGATCGCGACGACCGGTGCCGGCGGCACGCTCGGTGAGGGTGTCGACCGCGTGGTGATGGACGACGCCGTCCCCGTCGCCGTCGGTGGCGACGCGACGGTCGCCGTCCGTACGGCCGGCGAAGTGACCATCGAGTCCAACCGCCGCAGCGGGCGCTATCCGGTCGCGGCGACGAACGGCAACGTCTCCGTGATCGGTGACGCGACGTTCCTGCAGCCGGACGACGCGTACGTCGCCGACAACGAGGTGCTGATCGGCAACGTCGCCGACTTCCTCGTCTCCGGCGAGAAGATCGACGAGAACGCACCGGTGAAAGACTCCGACGGCGAGGGTCGTCGCGGTCCCCCGCGTCGCTGAGTCGAGTCACACCTTCCCCCGACCGTTCTTTCCCCGTACAAGTACACCTCGCACGTCGAAGAGATCGAGCACGACGAAACGCGTCTCACATCCGCTGAGACGGACCACATACTTTTGTGTGGGTGAGAGGACGACCCGACAGACGATGCCGCGTAACCTGTCGATCGGTCTCGTAGTCGTTCTGCTGGTCACCGTCCTCGCAGGGTGCGGCGCGCAGCCGCCGACGGTTCGGTTCGCCGAGGTCGGGGACAACGAGTCGATCGCCGACGAGACGTCCGACGCACTCGAGTCGGTCGCACCGCCACTCCGACCGATCGTCACCGACGACGAGACAGTGTACTCCTCGCTGGAGTACTCGACTGAGGATGGACAGACAGTGTCGCACAACGGCACGTACTACACCACCGAGAAGACGCGAGCCGGTGTCCAGACGGTCACCGTCGTGACGGTCACCGCCGAGTCCACCGCTGACTCACCAGACTACTCACTCGACACGCTCTCGCGTCGAGACGAGGCACTATTCAAACGGACACTTCGATCGGGTGAGACCCCCTCGAACGCCTCCATCGTGTACACACCACGCCAGGTCGACGACTCCGTGATCGTCGGGTCGGACTCACCCGTCGTGATCGGCACACCGACCGAGACGTTCGTCTTCGATGTCACCAAGACGGAGACAGAGACGCGGCCACGCTACCGCTACACTGCGACACAGATCGCCAACTCGACCGACGAGTACGTCGCCTATCTCTATCGAAATAAACTCGTTCGACTCGACTTCGAGAACAACAGTGCTGTCAACCAGGCGATCGGGGAGGAAGCGTACTACGGGGACACCGAGGACTTCGCCGAACTGAACCGATCACTCCCTCGCGAGCGAGCACTCGTGCACACTAGCTACTCGGGCCGGTGGCTGGTGACGTACAACGGCACAACCTACTACGCGAGGTTGTCCTTCTTCAACTAGGAGTCTCGCCTACTTCTGGGATCGGTGGGTTCTTCGGACTCGTTCGCTCTCGACACGCTGTCGATAGGTATACGTCGAGTACCGACGACCTGCCCACCGTGCCCTCCAGACGCGAGACGATCGCGAGTGTCGCTGGTGTCGTGACGCTAACTGCCGGCTGTAGCGGTGACGACGACCCGCCCGTCCGGTGTTCCAGTCGCGGGGTGGCGAGCGAGTCAGAGCACCTGCGACAGGTCGCCGTACTCCGCGGCGACGAACGGGTGGCTCTCGGGGTGGTCGTCTCGAGACAGGCCGCGCGCGACGACAGGTTCCACGCGATCCGCATCCGAGACGCAGCGGACGAACTCGTCGCCTCGATTCCACTCTTCGCCAATCGGGATATGAGCCGTCTTGAGCATAGCGACTACGGTATCCTCACCGAGGGAAGCGGGGAACTCTACGCAGTATCACTTGGACGTCCGCCGGTCCACGGCGAGTTCACGGTCGCGTTGGTCGACACCGACGGAGAACCGCTCGCTACCTCGACCGAACAGTTCAATTGCTACACCGCCACGCTGTAGCCATCACGTTGGAACGGTCGGGCCGGGACGGCGAACTCGCTCGGCGGTGAACGGGGTGAGGTGCGGCGAGTGGTGTAGCCGACCGTGACCCTTCGGTACTTCCACGCGCGCCAGTCACCTCGTGGACCCAGCGTTCGACCGAGCTGTACGGCAGTACAACATCGGAGAGATCTCTGTACGCCCGTACACAGGTGTTTCGGGGCGCGAACGGTGCAGACGGCACTATACCCACTGCTCGACACGACACTGTCGATGACACGGCGCGACATCGGTCGAGAGGACGCACGAACCGACGAGATCGACCGCGGTGCGGAGGATGAGCCACACGGTGCTCTCGGGTACCGGGAGGGTGCACGATGAGTACCGCCTCCGATCGAGGGCTCTCGGCCGCCGTTCCGGATCGTGCGACGGCTCGGGCGGTGCTCGCGGCACTCGGACTCGCCGTCGGCGGGCTCGTCGCGGGCATCGCGGGGGTGTTCACCTTCTCGACGATTCGGGAAGCCGTCGGGATCGCCGGCACACCGGTCGGTGACGCCTTCGGCAGTGGGATTCAGCTCGGCTTCGGTGCACTCGCTCTCGTGTTCCTCGCGGTCGCGGACGACCCGCGACGCTACGTCGGGATTCGGTGGCCGACACTGGAAGACGTCGGCTGGACGCTCGCGACGCCGGTCGCGATCACACTCGTCGGCTGGACCTTCCTCGCGATCCAGTCGGCACTCGGCGTCGAGACCGGTTCGCACGCGGGCTCGGAGGGTATCCTCGACGTCGGTGTCGTCTTCGCGGAGCAGCCGATCGTCTGGGTGCTGGTGCTCGGGTGGCTGTTCCTGGTCGCGGCACCGATGGAGGAACTCCTCTACCGTGGCATCGTCCAGGGACGAGTCCGACCGCACCTCGGGACCGCCGGGACGGTTCTCGTGGCCGCTGCCGCGTTCGGACTGATGCACGCACTGCCAGTGGTGTTCGGCGGTGTCGCCGAGGCGTCGCTCGCGTTCCTCCGCACCGCGATCGGCGGAGTCGTCTGGGGGTACGCCTACGAGCGGACGCGGAACCTCGCCGTGACGGCCGTCGCGCACGCGTCTGTGTGGGTCGTGAACTACGAGGTGGTGCTCTCGCTCGTCTGACCCGCGGACGACGAGCGGTTTCCACGACCGCGACTCGACGGGACTTCCGTCGCGCCGTCGCCACGACGGCGCGTCCGGGACGAGACCCCGTCCAGCTTCGGTTAGAGCCGTTCCCAGACCGACCGGAGCGTGGCCGCCGGACCGTCGACGAACTCGCGGAGCTTGGGCACGAGATCGTACTTCACGCTGCGAGCGGCGAGAATACCGAGTCCGATGGCCAACGCCGACCCGCCGAACACGAGTGAGACGAACGCGATCGCGCCGTCGACTCCCGGCGGCACGGTGCCGAACGGGACGGGGACCAGCAGGACACCCGGGAGCGCGAGCGCGGTCCCGATCTTCAACGCCAACTCCGATCGACGCTTCCACGCGGAGGGGTCGCCGGCGGCCGCCAGTTCGGCCGCGGCGGCACTCTCCACCTCCTCGCGCGTCCGGAGGTCGATCGACTCGAGCGTCCGCTCCTCGCGCTCGGTGTCGACCTCGTCGACGCGCTCGCGTGCTCGCTCGATCACGGCCGCTCGTTCGACGCCGTGGATCTCCCGGAGTCGCTCGTGGACGACCAGCATCGCGGCGAGAGAGCGTTCCACCGTCTCCTCGTCGGTGTCCTCGAAGGCCGCCGCCAGTTCGTCGTCGGGGTAGGCGACGAGGTGGTCGAAGTCCCGGACGCCTGCAGACAGCCGCTGGCGGACGCGCTGGCGACCACGGCGCCGCTTCGCGCCGTCGACGCTCTCGAAGTCTTCGGGAACCCGCTCACGCTGCGTGTTGGTCAGTAGCGACGCCGGGTCGTCGGCCATACGCGTCGTGTGGGAGCACGAGCACAAAAAGCCCGGAGCGGGATCACGGCACGGGCAAACGGTCGGCACCGATCGCGCGACGCCACGAGACGTGCCGGCGGCGGTCGTGTGACTCCACGAGATGTGCCGGCGGGGAGAGTGAGGCGACGACGGCCCACGTCAGAGTGGGCGCGTCACCGCACCAACTGTTCCGTATCGACACGAGTGGCTGCGACGTACGCCGCGGCGCCGAGACACGCGAGGAGTCCGCAGACGACGGCACCGACGAGCACTGCCGAGTGACTGGTCCCGACACCGACACGTCGCGGGACGGAGACGACGAGCACCAGAACGGCGAACGAGAGTGCCGTACCCACCCGTGGTCGACGGACTCTGAGGTAGAGGAGCGTGACCAGCGCCGCCAGCGGGAGCATCGCCGCGCCGACGACCGCGACGGGAGCCACAACCTGCCAGACGGCCAGTCCCGGTGTCGTGACCCACAGTCCGGCCGCGACGATCGACGCTGCCGCCGTCCCCCACAGCGCGACGGGAGCGGCTCTCACGACCAGCAACGTCGGGAACGAGACCGGGTAGACGAGCAGCCGGCGGTAGACGCCGGCGAGAGAGTCTTCGATCGCCGTGTACGCTCCGAGGAGGAAGACGACGGTCGTCGCGGCGAACGTCGAGACGACACCGACGTACCCCGCCACGGCGAGTGGACCACCCAGTGCCGGACGGAGCGACACGATCGGATTCTGGAGTGTCAACGACACACCGAGGAGGAGTGAGATACCGATCCCGGGCTGCCACAGTTCACCGCACTCGTTCGCGACCTGTCGGAGTACACGCACTCGTGATCACCCAACGACGAGTCGTTCGAGGTCGAGGCCGATCAGTGCGACGGCCGCGACCCCGTACGAGACGACGACCGCCGCGACACCGCCGAGCGCGAGCGTGACCGGTGACGCCGACACCGCGAGGGGTCCGAGCCGCGAGAGGACGACGCCTCCGGACACGACGGCGAACACTACGACGGTACCGATCCGCGGGTCGTCGATCCAGAGGTACCAGAGCGTGACGAGTACCGCGACCGGGACGACGGCGACGCCGACGACGGCGACCGCCGCGAGCACCGTCACGAGACGCAGTCTCGGCAGCGAGTAGTACGCGACGCCTCCGAGTACGAGCGCGGCGCCAGTACCACACACTGCGACGGGCAGCGTCTTGACGAGCAGGAGTCGAGAGAACGAGACGGGGTAGACGAGCAGCCGGTGGTAGACGTTCTCGGCGTCGTCCTCGACGGCCGCGTACGCACTCGACAGGAAGACGACGAACGCTGCTCCGAACGCCGGCACCGCGACGGCGTACACGGTGACGAGCCACGCTGGCCCACCGGCGGCCACCGCCCGTGTGACGACTCGATCCGGCCGCTGTACGAGGAAGACACCGACGAGTACGACTGCGAGTCCGGCACTCACACGCCAGACGTTCCGGAGTTCGACCCACAACTGCCGTCCGACGTTCACGACTGGTCCTCCGGCGTCAACGCGAAGTACAACGCTTCCAAGTCGATCTGTTCGACGTCCTGCGAGTCGACCAGGTCCCCCGACCCAGCGGGTTCGGTGTCACCGGAGCCGGCCGCCGCACCGTCGGGCCAGTACAACTCGACCCCCGGTGCGACCCGTTCGCCTGCGAGCTCGGACTGTCGATCTCGGACGACCTGTAGTGAGTCGTCGAGTCTCGTCTCGAGAACTGTCCGGCCGTCACGGACGATACCGACGCGATCACAGACGCGCTGGACGTCCGACAGTGCGTGCGAACTGAACAGGATCGACCGATCGGACGACTCCACGAGCTGCAACACGGTCTCGCGTGACTCCGGGTCCAGGCCCGAGACGGGTTCGTCCAAGACGAGCACGTCCGGGTCCGAGAGCAACGCGTCGGCGATCGACACCTTCCGTTTCATTCCCTTCGAGAGGGTGTCGAACGGCTCGCTCGCGACGGACGGGTCGAGACGGACTCGGTCGAGACACGACTCGATCCTGGCCGGCGGGAGTTCGTGCACGTGACACGTCACGAGCAGGTTGTCTCGCACGGTCCACGACGGCTTGAGCGTCTCGCTCTCGAAGACGACACCGACCTCTCGCAAGGCGTCGTCTCCCGGGGGTTCGCCGAGGAGGCGGACTCGGCCCTCGTCTGGCTGTCGGAGTCCGAGGATCGTCTCGATCGTCGTCGTCTTGCCCGCACCGTTGGGGCCGAGCAACCCGTACACGTCGCCCTCTCGGAGTGTGAGTGACACGTCCCGCAACACATCGACACCGTCGATCGCCTTCGAGACGCCGGTCACCGAGACGACCGGCTCTCCCGACACTCGTCGGCCGTCGACAGTGGTGTCCGATCGCATCGTCGTGTCTGATCGTTGGCTCGTGTCCGTCGATCTGTCTCGGTGTTCGACCTCTGCCGGTGGCTGCGCTCGCTCGCGTCGCCGCTCGGCACCCGTCTCGTGAGGGTCGACCGTCGTGGTCGACGACCACCCCTCGTCGCGAGTGCCGAGTGGTCGTCGGGTCGGCGGTACGGCCGACTGCGTAATGTACGTTGTGTGGTTCGTGACGGCGCAGTGATCGCCGTGTCGTGTTCTCGGTCGTCGACTCGGTCGCCCACCGTCCGAGACGTGGCTTCAGCCGCTGAAGCCGCTGCTTCCGATTGTTGTCCCCTCGACTCGTGTGCGTAGGTACGGATGACCCGATCGACCGAGACGACTGCGGAACGGGAGACGACAGAACCGAGCACCACCACTGGTGAGACGAGCGACGACGGGGTGACCGGAGTCGTCGGCACACTCCTGTGGAACGATACGGAGTCACGTCCGCGTGCACCGGTTCGAGTCCTCGGGGTGTACGTGGCCTCGTTCGTCGGCATATTCCTCCTCCCCGGTCTCCTGCTGACCGGGATCTCACTCCCTCCCTCGGTGAACGGTGCCGCGACCAACCTCGTCGCTGCCGGGGTCGCGCTGGCTATCGTCGTCGTCTCTGCGAAGTACGTCGACGGGCGAACGCTGGCGGCGTACGGACTGGCTCGGTCGCCGGCGACGGTTCGAGACTTCCTCGCCGGAGGGCTCGTCGGCACACTCGGGGCGGCGACGACACTGTCGGTGAGCCTCGTCGCCGGCTGGGCGACGGTCGCCGCGGTGTTTTCGCCGGGGACCGGCTCGACCACGTCGCCGTTCGGTCTCGCGATGCTCGGATACGTCTGCCAGTGGCTGTTCGTCGCGTTCTGGGAGGAGCTGATCTTCCGTGGGCTGATCACGACGTACACCGTCGAGGGACTCCGGGACCGTCTGTCGGATCGGCGGGCACTCGTCGGAGGCGTCGTCGTGGCAGCGGTGATCTTCAGTGCCGGTCACTTCCCGCAGTCGGCGGCAGCGTTCCTCCACAGGGCTATCTTGGGTGCCGTCCTCGGAGCCGCGTACGTCTGGACGGGGTCACTGGCGCTCCCAGTCGGACTCCACTTCGCGGTGAACTTCACACAGAACAACGTCTTCGGCCAAGCGGCCGCCGCCGACGGAGCGTCGGTGCTCCCGATGGTGATCCGCCCGACGTTCACCGGGCCAGAGTGGGCGGTGGGGCTGTACGGCGTGGTCAACGTCGCCGGCGGTCTCCTCCTGCTCGTCGCCGTCGCCGGGTACGTGGTCGTCGTCCACGAGAGTCTCGGTGACCGGCTCCCGTCGACTCTCTGATACCTCGACCGGACCGTTCGACGGCCGACAGCGACGACACGACACCTCCGCGACGAGCGTCAGTCGTCGGCCGTCGCCGGTGCCCGTCCGACGTCGGGATCGGGCGACGAGTCGGCGAGTCGTTCCCACCCGTCGACGGCCACGATCACGACCACAACTACCACCGCCGCGACCGGCGGTGCGAACTCGGCGAGGCGTTCGACGCCGCCAGGAGCCGTGTCTGCCGGGACGATCAGTGGGCCCCAGTTGTGTGCGGCGTGCATGACGAGTGCCAACGCGAGACCGCCGCTGGTCTTGTTGTAGATCCACGCGAGGAGCACGGAGAACGCGACGATCTCGACGAGGTAGATCGTGAAGCCCTCCACGCTCGACAGGTACCGCTGGAAGTCGAACACGGCGAAGAACGTGGAGTGCCAGAGCACCCACGCGAGACCGGTGACGACGGCGGCCGTGCCGGCAGCGTACTCCCGCTGGAGTCGCGGCTGCATGAAGCCACGCCACCCGAACTCCTCGAGTCCGCCCGCCAACAACAGAACGACCAGGAAACTCACGACGAAAGAGACGGGGGATACGTTGAGCAGTTTCACGTCGACTCCACTGGCGACGTAGACGACGGCACCTGCAGAGTTGAACAGGATCGGCACCGTGAGCGCCACGAGGTAGTACCGTGGTGCGTGCCGGAGTCGTCTCACCTGTCCCAGCAGGTCACGGACACTGGCGTCCGACAGTCCGGCCGTCACCAAGGCCCCGACGAGTGGCCCCCACGCACGAACCACGATGGCGAGCGTCGGGGGGGAGCGTCCGTAGAGACTGTACGCGATGGCATCGGCGCCGAGCGACCAACCGAACGTGACGAGCAGAAACGTCACGATCGGGTGACGTTTCACGGCGTCAGTGATCGTTGACATCGTTGTGACTCGTCGTAGATCACCGACGGGCATAGTACGACATCGGTGTCTGTGGGCCCGCCACCTCGGAGGAAGATTTATTACTCTCCTCGGAGTTCCGCACAGTCTCGACGAGTGTAACCCGACCGAACCTTCATGCCGTGTGGTAGAGAGAGGGTGAACGATGAGTGAGTCGAGTCCACTCGACGGGATTCTCAGAGGGAGCGACGACACGCGCCTCCGGGCGACGTGGCGGGTCGTCGCCGCGACGGTCGCTTTCCTCGCGGTGTTCGTCCCACTGGTCGTCGTCGTTCGAGCAGCTCCGGTCCCCAAGCTGATCAGGAACGCACACGTGATCCTCCCGGCGGCTGCCGGCACTGCCGCGGTCGTCGTCGCCGCGAAGCGGCTCGAAGGCAGATCTGTCGCTGCCCAGGGGTTCTCGTTCGACCGCCAGTGGTGGGTCGACTTCGTCGGTGGGGTCGGTCTCGGCGTCCTCGCACAGTGTGTCATCCACGGACTGTGGGTCGCGACGGGAGCAGCCACCGTCGTCGAGACACTCTCCACGGGTGTCGTCTCTGGCGCCGCAGTCGTGGTCCCAGTCGTCGGGGCAGCGATCGGGTACCTCGGTATCGGTCTCTGGGAGGAGGCGCTGTACCGCGGTGTGCTCGTCCGAAACGGTGTCGACGGACTCGTCGCGCGTGGGCTCACCCCCCGAACGGCAGTGCTCGGTGTCGTCGTCGGCGGTGCCGTGCTCTTCGGCGTCCCGCACGTCTTCGTCCCGGCGGCGGGTGCCTCGGCGACCTTCGCGGCGGTCCAAGGTGTCGTCGCGGTCGTCTACTACACGGCCGCGTACGTGCTGACGGAACAGCTCGCCTTGCCCGTGGGGCTCCACTTCTCGATGAACTTCATGACCGGCGCCGTGTTCCCGGCCGCAGACAGTGGCGTGCCAGCACTCGTACGCTTCGATCGAAGCTTCACCGGTGATCCGTCCGTCGTCGGCGTAATGGTAGTCGCGACGGTGCTGCTCACGCTCGCTGTCGCCGCGTGGGTCCGGCTCACCCGAGGCGAGGTCTCGGTTCGCGAGTGTTTCGGAACCGACGCTCCACCGACGGGCACGGCCGTTCGAGGTGATACCGACGACTGAGCCGACGGCCGTGGCAGTTCACCACGAGCCCAGCAGGTGTGTCCTCACGAGGTACTCGCCGGAGGCCACGGCGAGGAGACCGATCAGCGACGCTGGCCCGACGACGAACAACCAGAACAACAGGAAGATCACGGGACCGCCCTCGCCCCCGAGCATAGCGAACGCGTCGACTGTGAACGTCGTCAGACCGAACACCCAGGCGACCGCGGTCGACAACCGATAGCGCACGAACGCGACGACGGCCGCACACCACTGGCCCAACAGGAGGAGCCCGACGGCGGTGAGTGGAACGAAGACCAACACGAATCCCAGGAGTTCGGGATCCAGCCGCCGCCAGAAGAGGAGTCGAATCACGAGCCAGAACCCCACGAGGGTCCCTGCGTACGCCACACCACCCACGGCGGCGAGCCGTCGGAAGCCAACACCACTCCGACGGGCGACGACGAGACCGACGGTCACGACGAGCGCGACGAGCACTGCCACACCGACCGTCGATACCCGCCCGCCGAAAGCAGGACGCGACGAGACTTGCAGGAGGCTACTCGACACGGGAACCACACCCGGTGTGGTGTGGGACTCGACAAACGCTTTCTGGTGGAGTTCACTGCTGGACCCCGACCCCGTCGTGCGAGACTGGGGAGTCGTCCCGAAGTCCGTCGCGCCGGCGACATCCCGATCCGTCGGTGGGTTCGGAGACACTCCCCGTCGATTCAAGTGGTCGTACCGAGAGGCGTGGCTCGTGTCCCTCCCGCGCCCGACTGTGGCCGTCGCTGTCGTCTTCCTGCTCGGTGTACCACTCGTCGCCGCACCGTTCGCGGTGCCGACACCCGACTCGTCACGGACCTACGACGCAGTGGCCGTCGATCCGTCGGTGGACACTGCCGTGGTCACACGGAGAACCGACGTTCGCAACCTCACGGCACTCGCCGACACCGAGACGAGTCGGCAGACGCTCGACCGAGCCGTCGACGGCGAGACGGTGAGGGTCGGTACTGCCGACGCGGAACTGTCCAGTCTCGACGACGCGGCTGGGTACGCCGTCTACCGAGGGAACTACTACCGGCTTCGAGCCCGCCAGACGGGTTCGTCAGACACGGGTGACCCCGGAACCGGTGAGTCCGGAGCAGACGACACCGGAACGGACGCGTCGACTACTACGCAGACGCCGGCAGTCGACAGTTCGGCGTTCGAACCGTTCACGCTGACGCTGCGTCCCGTCTCTGGAGCGGCCGTCCTCGCAGAGCTGGCGGTCCCCTACGACGAGACAGACCCTGCGACCCGTCGGATCGTCGACGAGGGGGAGGGTGTCGTCGAGGCGACCGACGGCGACGCGCCGGTCGTCGTTGGCGCCGAGCGCGTTCCGTCGGTCGTCGTTCGTGACGACACGTACTACGTACTCGATCGGACGAACGAACTCGCCCCGATCACCGACTTCGTCGGGTTCTTCCTCCACCGGACGGTGCTCCCCGCACTCCAGCGACTCGGCGTGACGTACGTCGGCCTCGCAGTCGGTGTGTACGGGCTGACCGCCGCACGTGGTCGTTCCGATCCGGTGACCGAACGGACTGCACTGGGCGCCGTCGGTGGTCTCACGCTGCTCCAACTCGCCGTCGCGGCCGGACAGGCCAGTGCCGTCTCGGTCGGGGCGCCGACGGCCACGTCGACGGCTGCCCCGATCGTCGGGTCACTCCCGCCGACGGTCGGTCGTGCCGGCCTCGCCCTCCTGATCGGAGCCGTCGCCGCGATCTCGACGCTCCCAGTCTCCGGGACGCTCCTCGTCGGAACGAGTTGGCGTCGACACGGGTTCGGCCGGCGCGTGGCACTCGCAGCCGCCGGCGTGTTCGGTGCACTTCTCCTGCACGCGGTGCTCGCCGCCGCGATGGCGGGGACGATTCTGCCGGCAGTGTTCACGACCTTCGTCGGCGGACTCGGACTGGCGACTGGACTCCCGGTCGCTCTCTTGGGGTACACCCACGCGTCCGACACGGCCGTCGCAGACAGTGTGTGAGCTCTCTGCGCCGGTGGGGATTCGGACGACGGAGGGACGCCAGCGGGGTCACGACCTCACGCGACGGCGACCGACGGCAGCGACGAGGAGGAGGGCCGGAGCGGCAGCGAGGTAGGCGACGGGCACACCGGCGGCGACCGTCGCCGGACGAGCGCCGACGAAGTCCAGCGGGGCGACTCCGTTGACGGGGCCGAGGTACCACGCGACGACGAGTGCGGTCTCGAACACGCGCGGGCGACCGGTCCAGACGCCACTCGCGAGTGCCGCCGCCGGGAGCGCACACACGCCACCGAGCAGTCCCAGAAGCGCCCCCATCTGTCCGAGGAGCGCGACACGGATGGCCGCCGGAGAGGCGACGACGGCGACGACGGCGACGCCCGAGAGGTAGGTCGGGACGAGGAGTCGCACCGGCGAGGCGGTCGTGAACAGCAGCGTCGCGGTGTCGTGTCTCCGTGCGCGACTCCCGAGCCCGGACAGGGCCGGGAGTGCGACCAGCGTCCCGAGGGGGACGACGGCCGTTCGAGCGATCCCGATCGGGGCGACGGCCGCGGCGACGACGACGGCGGCGAGGGCGAGGTACCACGCCCGCCGCCGTCGGAACGCCATCCGGAGTTCGGCGGTCGTCGCCGTCACGAGGCCGAAACGGCCGACCTCGACCGACGCGAGTCGATCGACTGCGTCGTCGACGAGCGGTTCGGCGGTGCCCGATCGAGCCCGCTCGGGCGACGACTCGTTCGTCGGTGCCCGTTCGGCCGGCCGTGACTCGCTCGGTGGTGACGAGTCGGCCGATCGCGACTCCGACCGCGAGCGGTCCGTCGGTCCGTCCGTGGTGTCGTCACTCCCGAGCGACGGGAGCGTGACCCCGGCGTCCGGATCGAACCGGTCGAAGGACACGACGGCGACACCAGAGAGCGCGAGTGCGACCCCGACGAGTCCCGCTCGCTCGGCGAGTCGTGGCAGCGTCCACTCGACACCCGTCCACCGGAACGCCGTCGTCGCCTCGCCGGCCGAGACGTAGGCGAATCCCGTCGCCGCGCCCGCGGCGTCCGGGTACTGCGCGGTGACGGCGGTCGACATGCTCGCCTGGAGGACCGAGACACCGGTCGGGTCGAACGGGAGCGTCCCCTCGACACCCAACCCGACGACGACGATCGCACTCAGGACGTACGACGCGGTCCCGGCAGTCCCACGCAGCGGTCCGATCACCTCGGTGAGCACCGCCGCGGCGGCGACGACCGAGAGCGACGGCAGTGTGATCAGAACGAACGGAGCCAGGAGGGCGATCGGATCGAACGGGCCGGTACCCCCCACGAGGAACGCCGCCGTCGTCGCGGCCGCGAGGACGGCCGTGACGACCGCGAGCGCGGCGCCAGCGGAGAGGACCTTCCCGAACACGTACGCACT
Organism: Halobaculum sp. MBLA0147; assembly: GCF_041361345.1. NCBI lineage: Archaea > Methanobacteriati > Methanobacteriota > Halobacteria > Halobacteriales > Haloferacaceae > Halonovum > Halonovum rutilum. The sequence goes on from NZ_JBGKAD010000002.1 coordinate 315,342, forward strand.
GCTCGACAGCGGCGCGGTTCCCAGCAGGGTCGCCACACCCGTCTCGCGGTCGTGTGTCACGCCACCGCGGGCGAGCGGGAACCCGAAGACGAAGAGGACGGTCGTGGCGAGGCCACAGACGGTCGCGCCGTACCAGGCGGCCGTCCCGACGCCGGTGAACCCGTCACCGACGACGAGTTGGCCGTCGACGACGATCAGCTTCCCGAGGTAGGCGGTGAGCACCCCCGCGACGAGGAGTGTCGGGGTGCGCGTCCGCCGGCGGAGGTCCGCGAGGGCGACCGCGAGCGCCGCCCGGACCACTACGGAGCCACCTCCGGCGCGACACCGATCCGGTCCGTCTCGACCTCGTGGAGGTACGCATCCTCCAGCGTCGGGTCGACGGAGCGCGCGTCGGCGGTCGGTCGCTCCGCCGAGAGGACACGCAGGTGCACTCCGTCACTCCGGCGTGTCGTACTCGCGACGGTGTACTCGCGTCCGATCTCGTCGACCGCAGACTCCGGAACGACGACCTCCCAGACGTAGTCCTCGACCCGATCCAGCAACGCACCGGGGGTCGTGTGTGCGACCAACTCGCCGTCGTCGAGCAGCGCGACCTCGTCGGCGGTCGCCTCCACGTCCGGGACGATGTGTGTCGAGAGGATCACGATCCGATCTGCGGCCAACGCGCCGAGGAGTCGTCGGAATCGGGCGCGCTCCGTCGGGTCCAACCCGACCGTCGGCTCGTCGACGATCAACAACTCCGGGTCCGTCAGGAGTGCCTGTGCGATCCCGACACGTCGACGCATCCCGCCGGAGAATCCCCCGAGACGCTCGTCGGCCGCCGCCGAGAGGTTCACCACGTCGAGGAGATCGTCGATCCGGTCGCCCGGAGACGACAGCCCGCGCACGGCGGCGAGGTACCGTAGGAACTCCCGGGCCGTCAGTCGCGGGTAGACGCCGAACTCTTGGGGGAGGTAGCCGACTGCCTCGCGCATCACGGTCGGCTCCTCGATCACGTCCGTCCCGTTCCAGCGGACGGTCCCCGCCGTCGGCTCGGTGAACGTCGTGACGATCTGCATCAACGTCGACTTGCCGGCACCGTTCGGGCCCAGCAAGCCGACGACACCCGGCTCTACCTCCAGTGTCACGTCGTGGAGTGCCCACGTGTCGCCGTACTGTTTCCCGAGGCCGTCGAGTTCCAACTTCACACTGTCACCTCGTTCCGACGGAGTTCTCGTCGATCCCGTCCGGTTCGACTGTCGTCTGTGTCACCACACGATCACCAACGTCCGACGGCAATTAAGGGGTCGTAGCAGCGCGTTACTGTAACTGGGCCGACAGGTTCGAGTGTGTCGGTCGCGTCTCTCCACCCGTGACGGGTTCGAACCGTTCGCTGGCCGACGGTGGCGACGGCCGCGACCACGACTACGACGACCACGCTCCACTGACGGACGTGTTCGACCTCGTCGGCCACGAGACACGGACGGCGATCGTCGCAACACTCGGGGAGTACGACCGGACGGAGTCGGACGGGAGTGGGTTGTCGTTCTCGACACTCCGCGAGCGGGTCGGCCACGACGACCCGGGGAACTTCAACTACCACCTCCAGCGTCTGGTCGGCGGGCCGGTCGAGAAGACGGACGCGGGGTACACCCTCTCGCGCGTCGGTCACCGACTGCTCGCTGTGGTGGTCTCCGACCGGTTCGATCCGGAGACAGACACCGACCTCCGTGCGACGACCGACTGTCCCGTGTGTGGCGACTCTGCTCCGGTGCGGTACACGGACGGGTGTCTCGAGGTCGAGTGTTCGACTCACAGTGCGACACTCGACGTGGGCTCGGCGTTCGTCGATCGCGTCGGCGTGTCTCGAGCGTACGCGACCGGGTACTGGGACGGCGTTCTGGACTGTAGTTCGTTCCGACGCGGGATCTGTCGGCTCTGTGAGGGGCGTACCGACGGCGGCCTCGTCGAGCGAGGAGACGGAGTGCGATTCGAGGCAATCTGTCGACAGTGTGGACACCGGATCACTCACGTTCCTGCCGGCTGTGTCCTCGATCACCCGGCGGTCGTCGCACTCTGTTGGGATCACGATGTCGACGTACGCGAGGATGCGGCGCGACTGACCGCCGACCACGCGGACAGCGAGGTCGTGCAGACCGATCCACTCCGCGTCGACGTGCGCGTCACGGTCGGCGACGACTCCGTCGTCGTCACGCTCGACGATGACGCGACGGTGTGTGGTGTCGTCGAGTGAGGGACGCGAGGAATCACCTTCCGAGTTCGGACGCCACAGAAACCCGCCTGTACCGTCCCACACCGAGCGGTCGGGGTCGAGTGTTCTCCCTCGTGCTTCCAAGTCTGAAACACGTGCCCCCGGTTTATACCGCGTGAAACAGTGTGACCGGTGTGCGCGATGTCGTTCCGAGTGGGCGAACCGTCGCGGCCGTCCTGCTCGCGGTCGTCGGCGTCGGGTGTCTGCTGGCGTTCCCGACCACGGCGAGCGGTGTGAACCTGACCGTCGAGGCGACCGAGATCCAACCCGCCGACGACGCGGGCGCACTCGCCAACGTGAGTGTGAACGTGACGAACCTCGACGAGCGACTGGGCCGCCCCGTCGATCCGGTCACGCGAGCGGCGCAGACGGGGTCGTTCGACGGACGGGTCGACGAGTCGCTCTCCGAGCGACTCGCGGATGTCGACACGGAGTACGTCGTCTACGAGGGCCGTTACTACCGCTGGAAGGCGACGCTGCGTTCGGACCCGACCGGTGCGCGCATCCGGATGTCCAGTGTCGACCCGGAGACGGTCGCGGCGGCCGTCGCGACGCCGTACGCCGAGGCACCGCCACAGGCGCAGCGAGCGATCGACACCGGCTCCGCGACCGGCGGCGAGGTCACGAACGGCGTCTTCGTCCGCGACGGCACGTACTACGCGGTCCGGCCGGCGAACGCCGGCCAGGTCTTCGGCGTGCTCCTCACGAGCGCCGGGAGTCTCGCACTGTCGCTGGTCGGCGCCGGCTACGCCGCGGTCGGACTCGGACTCACCGTGCTTCGCGTTCGCGACCCGACGCCACGACCGGCGACAGTCCGGCGAGCGGGGGCCATCGCCGTCGGCGCCGTCCCGCTCGGACTCGCCGCCGCGACCTCCGAGTCGGTGGCGGCACTCGTGGCGATTCCCGGCGTCGGCGCGGTCGTCGCGACGGGACTCGTCGCGGGTGTGCTCGCACACCAGTCTCGGTGGGGGCTGCTCGTCGCCCTGTCCGTCGGCGTCGGTGTCGGAGGTGTCGCCGTCTCGTTCCTGGTAGCAGGGGGGATCGGGTTGTTCGCCGGAGTCCTCGCCGTCCCGTCCGCCGTCGTGGCCGGTGTCGTCCCGTTCGTCTACGGCACCGTCTTCGGCGCGGACACGACGTGACAAGATCGATACACCGATACCCCGACAGATACCAGCCACACAGACACTCCGACCGACATGAGCGACCGTCCCGGCCTCCCCCCGACTGCCACCGAGTTCGCCCCGACGGCGGCCGCGAATCTCGTTCCGCTGGTCGGTGTCCTGACACTCGGCTGGGACGCCGACACACTCACTCTCGTCTACGCCGTCGAACTCGTCGTCGCGATCCTGTTCGCGGTGCCGAAGTCGCTGTTCGCCCAGCAGCCGCCGGAGTACGACTCCGAGGAGGAGTCTGGTGAAGCCACGTACACGTGGTCGTCGTCGCCGACACCCGCGCCGAAACCCGAGGCGAGTGCGCTCGAACGGCGGGTCGGCAGCCTCTCTCTCGTCGAGTGGCTCCCGCCAGTGTACCCCCGGAGTGTCCCGTTCCTCTCGACGTGGTTCGACGCCGTGGTGTTCCTCACGCTCGTCCTGGCGGGGTTTCTGATCGCGACACTCGATCCACTGACGCTCCTCGGCGACCGAACGGTTCTCGTGAGTGTCGGGTCGCTCGTCGCCTCGCACGGCGTCGCGTTCGTGGGTGGCTACCTCGGACGGCGACGCTACGAGACGGTCACGCCGAAGAGCGTCGCCGCAGTCCCGCTGCAGGAGGCGTCGATCGTCGCCGCGGTCGTGGTCGTCGGCGCGCGACTCGCGACGGCGGATCTGTTGGCCGTCGTCGTCCTCGCGAAGCTCCTCGTCGAGTGGGAGCGGTTCCGCGGCGAGGACGGGGTCTTCGGCTGGTTCGGCGACGGCGACGATCACGACGGTCCGACGGCGGCGACACTCCTCGACACCGACCCGTCGACGGAACTGCCGGACGGAGAGCCGTCTGTGACGATCCGTCCGGATCGACGCGCCGTCGTCGTCACGGGACTACTGCGAGCGGCCAATCGACTCCTCGTCCGAATCCCGCTGTTGGCGTTCGTCTGGATCGTCTCGGTCGGGGCGTGGGAACTCCCGTGGGTCGGCGTCACCGTCGCCGTGTTCGGGCTCGCCCCACTCGTGTGGTGTACGCTCTGGACAGTCGAGTACACACTCGCTCACGGGTGGGTCGTGTACCGGCGGTACGGTGACACGGTCGTCGTGTCCGACGAACTGGTCGACGCCGTCCAGTGGACGGCTCCGGTCGGTGCGTTCCGCGACGTGACACTCCGCGACGAACACCTCGCCGATCGCGTCTACGACACGCGGACGATCGCTCTCACGCCGACTGTGGCGGATCACGAGTGGGTCGCCGCCCACCTGCGGGCGGCACCCGACGCCGTGGACGCGTTCGAGCTCCCGCTGGCGGAGACCACGGTCGACCCACTCGACCGTCGCGTCGTCTGGACGACGGTCTGTCTGGTCGCCGTCGTTGCCGTCGCGGTCGGACTCGGCGTCTTCGTCGTCCCCGTCGGCTCGGTCCCGAGGCTGGCGCTCGTCACGTTCGGTGTCCCGTTCGCCCTCCTCTCACTCCAGGTCGTCTGGAACCGTGCGTACTCGGGGTGAGCGGTCGGTCGGCTCCTCTCCGGTGTGGTCTCGACCCGACACCCGTCTCTGCCACTCGGCGTGTCTCGCCGTCCGAGACACGACCAGAACCGACTTGTCGGCCGCCGACCAGGGAGTCACCGTGAGCGCCCTCGCCGGGACGCGGCACGGGACACGCTGGGTCCGCGTCGGCATCGCGGCACTCGTGATCGGGCTCCTCGCCGTCGTGCTCCTCACGACCGAAGTGGCGTTGCTCGCGGTCGTCGCGACGGGACTGTTGCGACTCGGTGGAGCCGTCGTGACGACTCTCGGAGCCGGTCCCGTGACCGGTCTCGTCGCCGCGACGCTCGGCTGTCTCTCGGTGTTCTGGGTCGTCGGTGCCGTCCACCGTGCGGCGAGCCGATCCGACGACGGGTTCGAGTTCGCACCACAGCTCCTCACCTACGCGTACGTCGCTCTGTTCGGTGCGTCGGTGTGGCTCGCGTGGACGTTGTTCCGACGACTGAGCGTGCCGCAGTGGGCACAGATTCTGGTCGGGATTCTCGCCATCGCGTCCTTCTACCCGGCGTTGGCCTACAAGCTCCAGCAACTCGACGTCGAGACGGAGATCGAGACGGAGACCGACCCGTTCTGGCGCGAGTCGTCAGACACGGACGACGAGAGTGCCTCCGAGCACATCTCGACGTTCGAGGGGCGAGAACACGGGCGAGACCTCGCCACCGGTGCCGCGTTCCTGCGAGCGGTCTGGCGAACTGGGACGGCACCGATCCGCGACCTGACCCGCCGAGCCGGGTGGCTCGGACCCCTCTGTCTCGGAGCCGTGGCACTCGTCGCGCTCGGTAGCCTCTGGCTCGCCGCGCGTCGCGGTGACACCGCGGCGCTGTACCGTCCGGTGGCGGTCGCAGTCGCTCTGCTGGCCACGAGCGCACACGTCGGAGGAGACCTCCACGCCGAACTGATGGAGAGCACGATCCTCGCCGAACTCGACGAGCGGTTCGACCGGGATCGACCGGCCGGTGGAAGGACGGACACCGGCACGACCAGCGGCCCGTCGAACGCCGACGCGACCGGTTCGTCGTCGGGCACGAGCGACGACACCGGCGGACCGAGTGTCGAGGCGCGACTGACACGGCTCGCCGGACAGGCGTCGGTTCCGACACCCGACCTGCGGATCCTCGACACGCGGCGTCCAGTCGCGGCCACGGTCGGCTACCGGGTGTCGGACGCGACGGTGGTGGTGTCGACCGGACTCGTCGACGCGCTCGACGAGGCGGAACTCGAGGCGGTGTTGGCCCACGAGGTGGCACACGTCGCCAACCGAGACGCTGCGGTCCTGACGGCGCTGTCGTTCCCACGCGTCGCGGCACGTCGCGTGTTCCAGCAGTACACACTCAACCCGCTGCTCGTCGTGTTCGCGCTGGTCACTGGGACGACGAGTCGACTGTGTGTCGCCGTCGTCGCTCGGGCGCGTGAGTACGCCGCAGACGACGGCGCGGTCGCGATCACCGGCGATCCCGCCGCACTCGCGAGCGCACTCGCGACGCTCGACGACACCGTAGATCGGCAGACGACGGCGGACCTGCGAGCCGTGGCCGCGTTCTCGATCGTTCCACCGGCCTGGGAACCCCACCGGTTCTTCGACCGGACGCGGCGACTCGTCCAGCGTGGGCTCTTCGGAACCCACCCGAGTACGAGTGAGCGGATCGAACGACTCCACGAGCGGACTCGCGAGTTCGAGCGTGAGACGTGATCTCGGGCGGTGTCGAGTCACCAGTCGACACCCGTTCGTCCGGCTACGACCGACGGCGGAGTCGACGGACGGTATCGACGAACTCGCTCGCCGTCGCCGCGTCGGGCGCGACGCGCCGGCGAACTGCGGGGTACGGCACCAGCGTCCCGACTTGGAGCCGGTCGCCGTCCGCGTCGACGCCGTCGAGACCACGCCACGGGAGGTGGACCGCGGTGCCGGCGCTCGACTCGAGAACGACGCCACTGTCGAGTGCGTAGCAGCGTCCGTCCGGATCACTACGTGCGGCGACCGAGAGCGCCACGCTGACGCCCATCGACAGCCCGAGGTCCCACCCCCAGAGCACAGCCACCACTGCGGTCCCGACCACCCCGACGAGCCCACCGACAGTGAGGTGCCAGCGGTTCGACGTGGTCACTACGACGCGGTCGTGACACGACTCCGTCTCTGTCCGGTACCGTGCGTGTCTGGTCGCGCCGTAGCTCCCCACGACACCCGCCGCGGCGACGACGAGCAACCCGAGTGCGTCCTCGACGGGTGGACCGCCACCGATCCGCGCGAGTACCGCGGTGGCGATCGGCCCCGACCCCGTCACGACGACGAGAGGGAGCGTGAGACGGCGTCGCACGACTGTCTCGACGACGCCCGTGACGAACTCCGACAGCAGCCAGACGGCGCCACCGACGAGTCCGGTGACCGCGACGACGCCCCAGACGGTCGTCGCCGGCGGGATCGGCAGGTCGAGGAGAGCGGTCTCGGCCCACGTGATCGGGAGGCGTGGGAGCGACCACGCGACGAAGAGCCCACAGAGTAGGCCGATCGCGACCGCGAGTCCGTCCGGTCGAGGGAGTCGCAACGTGGAGGGGATCGTCGGCACGAACGGGCGATAGGACGACGACCGTCAAGAATCCCGGCGACGTGTGTCTCGCCGTCGAGTCGACACTGTGTGTCGGACAGTGCTTGAGGCGCACGCCAGGTGCCTCGCAGTGTCCGGTGCGGTGCGCGTGTCCGCGAGACGGCGGTCGTGGTTTGAAGTCGTGGCCGTGTATCTCTCGACCCGTGTCGCGGACACTCTCGGATGCGGTCGCGGAGCGACTGACGATCCGTGCGCTGACGGAGACGACGCTCGCGCTCGGCGTCCTCTGGGTGGTACTCGACCCGTCGCCGCTGCAGTTCGTCACGATGCTCGTCTCGGTAGGTGTCGTCGCGGCGACGGACGTGGTCGGTGACGCCTACGACCTCCGGGAGTCGGTCCGACACGCCGGTCTCGGCGTGTACGCGCTGCTCGGCGGGCTCGGGATGGTGGTGCTCCCGGGGACGACACTCGTCGAGGCGTCGGCCGACGCGACGGGACCAGAGGCACTCGCAGTTCCCGTACTGTTCCTGCTCGCTGGGCTGTGGTTCGTCGTCGACGCCGTCCAGACCGCTCGGCACCTCGGCGCGACACGCGACACGCTGGACGGCCGAGCAGTGTACCGCGAACACGTCCGACACCGCGTCCGTGAGGCGCTCGCGGAGCGACCGCGGACTCGTCGCGAACTGCTCGAAGCACTCGACGCCGACCCCGAGGACGTGACGACGGCCGTCCAGACACTCCGCGACCGCGGTGTCGTCACCCGCTCGGGGTCGGAGCTCCGCCTCCCTACCGAGAGCAGAGACGAGGGCCGTCTGGACCGCCTCCGAGACCGACTCGTGGCCGTCGGTCGTCGACTCGCACGCCCCATCAGCCTCGAACGAGGCCACCCGACCGCAGAGTCCGACGACACTAGCTCGTCGACGGACCGAACTGCGCCGTCGGCTGACGCCGACGGGACCGACTCGTCGTCCAACGGGACCGATTCGTCGTCCGATGTGGCCGATTCGTCGGTCGACGGCGCCAGCCAGTCGGCCGACGACGCCGACGCCCCCGCGGACGGCGACCCCTCGACGGCGAACGGCGGAGACGACGATCGAGAGCGAGCGTCCCGCTGACGGGACCGCGTCACCCACTCGCTAGCGCCGCCAGTCGGGCGAGGCAGACGGCCAGGACGGACGTTGACTCGGGCGACGCCGTCGGCGACCGATCAGGGCGACGCCGTCGACGACCGATCAAGGCGACGGCGGGGAGTGACCGAGTGCGTTCGCGAGGACGGTGTACCCGAGGTGTGTGACCCCGTGTCCGGCGAGCCCGAACGGGTGGAGGTTCTCCTGAGACGGACGCGGGAGGAGGCCACCGATCACGACGAGCTCGCCGGACCCGACGGAGACGGTACCCGCCGTGACGAGTGTCCCGGACCGACGCTCGCGTCGTGCGGCGACGGTGCCGCCGACACCGTCGAACGCGTCTGGCGCGATCCCGTACATCGGCACCTCCGACATCCGAGAGGCGTAGCCGACCGGGCCGCCGCGAGCCAGTTCCAGCTGATCGGACCGCGTTCCAGTCAGCAACGAGTGCTCCTCGACGCGGTTCCCGAGCGTGATTCTCCGTCCGGTCACCCGTTCGACGTCGTCGCCGGAGACGTCCAGCGGGAACTCGTCCGCACCGAGGAGTTCGAGCCCACTGTCGGTCACGACGATCGTCTCCCCGTCGGTGAGGAGCTCGCCGAGTCGCTGGACGTACTCGGGGCGATCCACGCCGGTGTCGGTCGGCACGACCACCGGGCCACTCGGATCGTCGGCGAGGTCCGTCGGACCGGTCACGGTGAACGTCGCACCCCCGTCCGTCGCCGGCTCGTAGTCCGGTATCACGTCGGTGATCGAGACGTCGTAGTCGCGCTGCTCGTACCCGAGTGCGACTCGTGGGTCGCGGGTCCGACCCGTCTCCACCCGTGTGGTGACCGAGCCCAGCGCGAGGCGCTCGCCGTAGGTGTTCGACAGTTCCACGCGCCACTCGCCGTCCGCCGGATCGGAGACTCCCCACGTGATCTGCCCGTTCGGTCTGGTCGCGAGCGTGCGCCGTTCGACCGTCCGGACGAGTACACCGTCCGGGTCGTACAGTGTCGCCTCCAGCGCGCCGACGGTCGTGTCGACCACGACGGCGAGTCGGTCGGTCTCTGCCTCGACCGGGACCGGCACACTCGTGGTCTCACCCGCTCGAACCGAGACGGGCACCGCCGTCGACGTGACACCGGTCTCCTCGCCGGTTTCCCCGGAGGCGTCTCCCTCCTCTCCGTCGCCGGACCCCTCCGAGCCCGACTCTCCGTCGCCGGACCCCTCCGAGCCCGACTCTCCGTCGTCCGACTCTCCCGCGGACGCGGCCGCTGCCGTGTCGGCCGTCGGGAACGGGAGTTCCGCCGCGGTCGCACCCGTGTCGTCGCCGTCGACCACCGTCACGGTCTGTTCCGCGGGTGTCTCGACGGTCGGCGACGCCGTCTCGTGGCTCGCCAGCGTCTCGAGAACCGTCTCGTAGGCTCGCGACTGGAGTTCGACTACCTCCGAGTCGAACGACATCCCGTCACCGACGCGGTTGTCCCACGCCATCTCAAGTGCCACGCCACGGGCGCCGAGTCCACCGGCCTCCGTGGGTCGACTCGCCCACGAGGCGAAGCCGCCGGTCGTGTTGTACCGCACCATGTCGAAGATGGTGCCGGCAGTGAACGTCGTCGACGGGACCGGTGGGGTCCGGTCGATCCCGTACTCCTCGGCGACCGCCTCGGCTCGCGACTCCAGTGCCGGTCGCGTCGTCTTGAGCAGGTCGCCGACGGCGTCGTCGAGCGCCGACTCGGTCTCGGCCGCGAAGTCGAAGATGGCGTACGCGTCCTCGTACTCGAACGAGGCGTTCATCGCGAGGAGCTTCACCAACTCCTCCGAGCCGAACATCCCGTGGAAGTCCGCGACCCACGCCACGTCGTCGTACCCGCGGAGGTGCTCGACGACGCCGAGTGCGCCCGGTACCTCCTCGTAGTAGTCGTGTGGTGTCGTCGGTACGTCGCCGTCGACTCCCGGGGCGTCGTCGACGAGGTTCGCCCCCCTCGGTTCGGCCGGTCGGTGGCCCGGATCGATCCACCCGACCGTCGGGTACTGCCGGTTCGGATCGTGGTCGGTGCCCGTGACGCGCTCGAACGCGTTCCCCGGTGGGTTCACACCCGCGCCGAACCGCCCGTCGACGGTGAACGGGAGCCGCGCGACCCACCCGTCGGGGTTCGGGAAGACGAAGACGTACGCCGTGTCTGCGAGGGCGTCACTCGCGTCCGCCTCGCCACGACAGAGGCGTTCCAGGAACCGGACACCGGCCTCGACACCGGCCCGCTCGTCGCCGTGGATCCCGAGCGTGACGACGACCTTCTCGCGTCGTGCGAACGCCTCGCGGTCGGTCACGTTCTCGGTCACCTCGACGACGTGGACGTCCTCACGAGTCGTCTCGCCGGCCTCCACGTCGAGGTGGCCGGGACTCTGTGCGACGCGTGTGTGCCGGAGTGTGTCCGAGTACTCGGACGCTAGGTGGTCGACACCTTGCACGAACTCGGGATACGAGACGTAGTCGACGGCGTCCGTCGGGGTCGGGAAGACGCGGTCGGCGTAGTGTTCCAGCAGCCAGAACGGGTTGGCGCCCGGAGCGTACAGGACGGTCGTGACGGCGTCGAGTCGGAGGATCGCACGCAGCGACTCGAAGTCGACCGACACTCGCGCGTACGCCGCCGGTGTCTCCGTCTCGGTGGTCGTGGTGACACCGTCGAAGCCGAGTGTCTCGATCTGGTCGAGCCCGGACGGGTCGTCGACGAGGAACACCGTCGGGAGGACGGCACCCTCGCGCGTGTTCTGCCAGGCGGTCCACCAGTGCCGTGAGAGGCGCTCGTCGGGTGGGTCCGCGGCGGCTGCCGTGTCGGTCGCGGCACCTGCCAGTACGCCGGCGCCGGCGAGACCGCCGATCGTTCGGAGGACTGTCCGTCTGTCCGTAGCGCGTGTGTCGCGTGTCATGGGAACGGGGACGACTCGGCCCGATCGAGTGGACCGAGTTCCGCACCGAACCTGTCCGGGTGGCCGTTTGACTCTCCCAGCGCACTCTCTGTGCGTGAGACACTGCTTCACTCGGTGTGATCGTCGGTGGGGATTGTCGTGTCTCGGTCCGCTCGGTCACGGTACCGGGCGGCGGGCACCGACCACCCCGAATCCCCCGTCGACCCCGCCGGCGTCGTCGGACGGAGTGCCCCTCGTCCGTCGACTGCCGACGCGTGACCGTCGCTCGGTTCTCCGACGTTCTCCCGTCGCGTCGACGGCCGTGTGAGACGACTCGTCACACCTTTCGCGTCAGTCACGTCACTCTGTGCACCAGTCACGTCACTCTCCGTACCAGTCACGTCACTCTGTGCACCAGTCACGTCACTCTCCGTACCAGTCACGTCACTCTGTGCACCAGTCACGTCACTCTCCGTACCAGTCACGTGCTCGCGCATCCTCACGGTCGTCTGCCCGACCTCCAGGGGCGACAGTGTCGACGAACGCCGCCGGTCGTCGGAGGGCGTGGAGCCGGTGGTCGGTACCGACCGTCGACACCACGACCGTTCGGCTCCCCGGTCTCACCCGGTCGAGGAGACTGTTCTCGGTGTGCACGTCCGTGATCGTCTTCCGACGGACCGAGCACTGCGGCGTCTCGAGGAGTCGGTCGTACACCACGACTCGATTCGGGTACACGTGGTACTCTCGGTGACCACGCAGCACGTCGACGGCCACGACGCGACCGACCCCGACCAGTCCCACGGCGAGGGTGAGCGCGGCGGTGCCCGCCCACAGTCCGCCGAGGAGCCCGACGACGGCCACGACGAACACGAGGAGGAGGTACGGCGGGACGAAGAGGAACAGTGGCGCGAGCCCCGGTGCTCGGACGAGCAGACTCCGCCGGTCCACCGCGAACACGGCCACCGGATCTGCCGCCGGTGGCTCCGGGTCGTCGTCCTCCCACACGTCGCGTGTCGTCGTCTCGGTCCCGATCTCCCCGAGGTCGACGATCGACTTGGCGAGGACGACACCGGCCAACAGCGCGGCGGGCACCGCCCCGTACTCGGCGAGGACGATCCCGCCGCCGAGAGCGAGGACCACCACCCCGGCGACGTACCGTCGTCCCATCGCCGATCGCACCGTGTCGTCCGTGTACCGCGCGGCGCGGACGTAGTCGACGGCGGCGACGAGCTGGCCGAGGAGCACGCCGACGATCCCGACGGCCAGCGACGCTAGAGGGAGGCCGGTGTCTGCCGTCGCGACGACGACGAGGCCCGCGATCGGCCAGAAGAGAACGACGGCGAGGAGGCCGCCGAGGACGACCGGGACGTTCCGTGGGTAGATCGGGGGGAGCGGTCCGATCGAGACGCCACCGCTCTTGGCACTCCACGACGCGGCCGGGAGTCTGTCGTCGAGTGCCGTCTCGATCGGGTCTCGTCGTGCGAACAGTCCCTGGACAGCGCCGCGAAGTGTCGCGACCGCCGCTTCGATCAGGAAGACGACGAGGAGGGCGGCTGCGGGCCAGTCGAAGGCGACGACACCGACGAGGACGCCGGCGTTGGCGAGTATCGACCGGAGAACACGGACGCGCCAATCGGAAGCGATCACGCTCTCGTGTCTGTCGCGCCGGTGGGATACCTCTTCGATCGTGTCTCACGACGCGAGACACGCCAGTAGGTTACAGTTGTCTCTCGACGGCACCGTGTGCCCGTGATCGAGAGCGACGACCGACGACCGATTCGAGGCAGTCACTCGGAGCGTGCCGGCGAGGTCCCCGAGTCGCGTCGGCGTGGAGGGACTCGTGAGTGACGCTCGATTGCAGACGAGGAATCTCGGGAAGCAGTACGGCGACAGGTGGGCCGTCGCGGACGTGACGCTCGACTTCGACGAGGGCATTCACGGCCTCCTCGGTCCGAACGGGGCCGGGAAGTCGACGCTGATGCGGATGGTGACGACACTCACCGACCCGACGACCGGAACCGTCCGCTGGGACGGGGTCGACGTGACGACGTCTCCGGACGCCGTGCGGTCCGTACTGGGGTACTTGCCGCAGTCGTTCGGTGCGTACCCGGAACTCACCGTCGAGGAGTTCCTCGAGTACGTCGCGACACTCCGTGGGCTCGACCGAGAGACGGCGTCTGCACGCGTCGAAGAACAACTCGCAGTGACGAACCTGACAGACGTGCGTGCAGAGCGAATCGGTACCTTCTCCGGCGGGATGCGTCGCCGCGTCGGCATCGCGCAGGCACTGATCAACGACCCGGAACTGCTGATCGTCGACGAACCGACCGTCGGACTCGACCCAGAGGAGCGAGTCCGGTTCCGGAACGTCCTGTCTGCGACCGCCGAGGACAGAGTCGTGATCCTCTCGACACATATCGTCCCGGACGTGGAGGCGACCGCCAACACCGTCGCGCTGTTGAACGACGGGACGCTGGTGACACACACCGACCCGGAGTCGCTCGTCGACCACGTCGCCGGCGACGTGTACCGGGCGACCGTCTCCCGAGCAGAACTCGACGATCTCCGCGAGGGTGTTCGCGTCTCTCGAACCGTCCAGCGAGCAGACGGTGTCGAAGTCAGATTCTTGGCAGACGACCCACCGACCGAGGACGCCGAGCCGGTCCCTCCGACACTCGAAGACGCGTACCTCGCACGGATCGACGGTCGGGAGGGGTTGTGACGTGCGCCACGTCCTCGCTGTCGCACGGACGGACCTGCGTCGGCGACTCCGCACGCCTCGCACGCTCGCCGTCCTGTCGGGGGCCGTACTCGTCGGCCTCGTGGCGGGTGTCGACGGGTTCGAACTCGTCTACCGTGGCGTCGACGGCCCACCGCACTACACGCCGCGACCGACGGCTGCCGCAGTCGCTCTCGAGACTGCCCTCGCCGGGACGTACGCCACGGTCCTCCTCGGGTACTTCCTCCTCCGTGGGACACTGACCGTGGCACACCGCGTGGGGGTCGACCGTGTCACGGCGAGTACACCACTCTCGGCCGCGTCGTACCTCGTCGGCAAGTGGCTGAGTCACGTCGTGATCGTGACACTGGCACTGACCGTCCTCGGGCTCACTGCCGTGGTGAATCACGTGCGACACGGTGTCGGCAGCCCCGACCCGCTCGGAACGGTCGTGGTCGTCCTGTCGTTCGGCCTCCCCGTCGGTGCACTCGTCGCCGGAGTCACCCTGGCCTTCGAGTCGACCGACCGACTCTCCGGAACGCTCGGGAGTATCGTCTACCTCGGACTCGTACTCGCGACGTTCGTGACGGGGTTGTCGACGTACGGTGGCGACCCGTCTACAGTTCCGACCGTCGTCGCAGCGACGGACCTGTACGGGACCGTCGCCGCCGCCCAGGCGACGACGGACGCGCTCGCGACCGTCGCACCGGCGTACGGCGGTGGCACGCCCGGGTTCTTCACCTCCTTCCTCGGCTCTCCGGTCGGAGCGACACGGACGTTCGACTACGGTGCCGGCTCCCCAGTCTGGTGGGTCGGGCCGGGTGACGGTGCTCTCCCGGCGTGGTTCGCCGGACAGCGACTCGCAGTCACCGCCGTCGGACTCGTGGTGACACTCTGTGCAGCCGCTCCACACGACAGGTGGGCGCGGGTGTCCGAAGAGCCGTCTCGGTTACGCACACTCGGTCGCCGACTCCAGACGCTGGCCACCCGGTTCCGTGTGTCTCTCTGGACGTACGCGGTGCCGAGTGGTCTCGGCGGTTCCTCGACGACAGCGTCGGAGACGGACGACCCGGCGAGTCGTGCGCTCTCCGAGATCGCGTCGACACCGGTCGAGCGTCGTGGAGCAGCGCCGCTCGGTCGCCTGTTCTGGCAGGAACTCCGTGGCAAACTCCGCGGACGCCGCTGGTGGTGGTACGTCGGCGTCGTCGCCACCGTCGTCGTCGCTGCCGTCGCCTCCCCACCGCGCCGTCAGTTCGTCGCCCTCGCGACCGCGTGGCCGGTGTTCGTCTGGTCGTCGCTCGGTGTCCGAGCGACACACCGAGACCGAGCGGCACTCGTCCACTCCTCGTCCGCCGCGTACCGCCAACTGTTCGCCGAGTGGGCCGTCGGTGTCGTTCTCGCGTGTGTCGTCGCCGGGCCCGCGATCCTCGCCGACGGCGTCACCCCTGCCACACTCCTCGCGACGGCGTCGGTCGCGGTCTTCGCACCCTCGACGGCGCTCGCGCTCGGTGTCACGACCGGGTCGCGTCGGGTGTTCGAGGCGGGGTACCTCTGTCTGTGGTACGTCGGGCCGCTGAACGTTCCGGCGCTGGACTTCGCGGGGGCGACGCCGACCGCACTCGCCGCCGGGACACCGGCGACGTTCCTCGCGATCGGTGGTCTCGCCTTCGTCGCGGCAGTGCTCGCGAAACGACGCCACGTACACTGATACGACGACACGTTGGGATACGCACCCAAGCCACAGACGCCGAGACGCTGCGGAGGGTACAAGCCGTCGCCGACCGACTCCTCGTCCGGATGCAGTTCTCGATCGGAGACACCACGATCCACGCGCCTGCGTGGCGCGTCATCGTCGCACTCCTCGCCGTCGCCGCCGTGGCGTTCACCGGCTACGACTACGTCCAACAGTCGCGAGCGATCGACGACGCGACGGCGGTCGAGGCGACGGTGGTCGAGGCAGAGGTACGCTACGACGACTCTGGAAGAGGCGGTTCGTACGGGCTGGAGGTTCAGTTCGACTACCGATACCGGGGCACGGCGTACACCGGTGATCGCGTGTTCCCGGGTGCGTACGTCCCGACGTACGACGAGCGGGAGGCGGCCCGCGCGGCACTCGACGGACTCGAACCGGGCGACACGACCCGCGTGTACGTCCCCCCAGACGCACCTGGAGAGGCGTTTCTGAACGACCAGCGGCCACCCGGAACGTTGGACTTCTTCTGGCTCGGGCTCGCCGTCCTGGTGATCGTCGCTCTCGACGCCATCGGTCCGCAGAACCCCGACGCGACGGCAGACCTCCGACCCGAGGGTGCCGTCCCACCGGTCCACGAGCGGTCCGTGTTCGGACGCTTCCACGACCCCCTCGGTCGCTGGACGACCCGGTCGATCGCCGTCTGTACCGTCACGCTCCTCGGCTCGTTCCTCGTCGGGTTCGGGCTGATCGTCCTCCGGAGTGGCGGGATCTTCGGCCCGGCAGCAGCGTTCTCGGTCGACCCGACGGACCCGATCGGGATCGCCGGTGTCGTGGTCGCGGCGTCGTACGTCGGGCTCGTCGTCTCGCTGTCGCTGTACGGCGCCTGGTCGTTCGTCGAGTACCGGCGCCTGCGAGAGCGCCTCGCGGACCCGACACCGCCGAGTCCGTTCCGCAATCCGTCGCGACTCGTGACGCTGGTGCGTGGTGACGACGACGATCCGAACGAGTACGTCCGCCGTGTGCGACTGACGGGGAGTGCCGTCCTCGTCGCCGCGATCCTCACCGTCTCGGCCGTGCAGGTCGTGTCGTGAGACGACGGGAGAGAGCGTCCGCCGCTGTCGAGAGCACGAGACGGAACGAGAGGGTGTGTGGCGACACGAGAGAGAACTTGCGAGTGTCCGAGAAGATCCCTCTCGGTATATGTGGTCACTCGGCGAACCCCCGAACGGAGGTACCACAGATGCCGATCCGAGACCTTGCCCGAGACGAGATCGTGAGTGTCGGTCCAGAGACACCGGTCCTCGACGTCGCCCGGCGGATGCGCGACGAGAACGTCGGGAGTGTCGTCGTCACCAACGACGACGTACCGGCGGGAATCGTCACCGACCGCGACCTGACCACCCGAGTACTCGCCGAGGCGATGGAGGCCGACGGGCACACGGCAGACGACGTGATGTCGACGAACGTGTGTGCCGTCGGCCCGGACGCTGGGGTGTACGAGGCGCTCGAAGTGATGAGCGAGAACGGCGTCCGACGACTGCCGATCTGCGGCGAGAACGACGAGATCGAGGGGATCGTCACGGCCGACGATCTGCTGGAACTCCTCGCCGACGAGAGTCGACAACTGGCGTCCGTGATACAGACCCAGCGCCCCGGCTACTGATCGTCGCCGGGTGATCTCCGATTCCCGACCGCCGACGGGTCCGACTCCCGGTCGACGACCGAGCGGGCGTTCCGACCGGCGAGTGACCCCTCGCGTGGCGACTCACCGCACCGCGAGCACGGGAACTTCACTCGTCCGGATGGTCCGTGCGGTCACACTCCCGAGGAGCTGTCGTTCGAGTCCGGTCCGTCCGTGTGTCCCCATCGTGATCAGGTCGATCCGTTCTTCGTCCGTGTAGCGCCGGATCGTCCGGTGGACTGTCCCCTCGGCGACGTGGGTCACCACGTCTACGCCGCGGTCTGTACACGCCGTCTCGACCGTCTCGACGGCCTCCTCACACCCCTCCCGGATCGTGTCGACGAGGTCGGGGAGCGTCGGCCCGGCGGCGTACGCTCCGACGAGTCCGTCTACGTCGACGACGGACAGCGCGTGGACGGTCGCGTCGAACGCGTCCGCGAGTGCGACCCCGTGTTCGATCGCCGCGAGTGCGGCCTCGCTCCCGTCGGTCGGGAGGAGGAGGCGGTCGTAGTCGGTCGGCGTCGTCGTCTCTCGCTCCGGATCGAACGCGACCGTGAGGACCGGTACGTCGCTCTGCCGGACGACGCGCTCGGTGACGCTGCCGACCAGGAGCCGGTCGAGTCCGGTGCGGCCGTGTGTCCCCATCGCGACGGCGTCGATCCCCTCGTCGGCGATGTACGCGTGGATCGCCTCCGCCGGGACACCGTGTCGAACCGCGGGACGACACGGGAGTCCGTGATCGGTCACGACACGCTCGACACGGTCGACCGCCGCTTCCGCTCCCGCCTCCAGCGCGCTCACTCGCCCGGCGGCGGGTGCGTCGCGAAGCGCCGCCGTGTCGGGCGAGGAGCGCTCGTCGACAACGGACAGTGCGTGAACCGTCGCGTCGTAGACGGTCGCGACGGCCACCGCGTGTGGAATCGCGACCTCGGCGCTGTCACTCCCCTCGGTCGGGACGAGAATGTCGTCGTACATTGGCCCGACTACACCCTCCCCGAGGCGGCGAGTTCGCTCCGGCGCCACCGGACCGCAGGTTCGACCCCGATTCGGGCTCGGTGTTCGGTTCGGCTCCCGCGTTCGCTCTCTCGAGTCCTCACGCCGTGTGGTACGCGACCTGGTATCAAGAGTCGAGACAGTTGTTGTCACACACCGAGAAGAGACACAGTCGTTAGGTCGAAGTCGGCGAAACCACGTGTTCGACCGCGACGCCGTGACGGGGTCGCCGAGTCGGGATCGGCCACGGGTACGGCCGTGTAGTCGGCCACGACGGTGGGTCCGAGTGACTCGGTGCCGAGCCACGCGGTCCGACAGCCTCCCATGACCACCATCGAGATCGGCGACGAACTGAAGCACCGCATCGACGACCACCTCGAGGACGACGAGACGTACGAGGAGTTCCTGACGGAGCTGCTCAACATCTACGAGACGGAGGGCTCGTTCCTCCAAGAGGGGTACTCCGAAGACTGACGGGTCGAGACCGCGGCGCGGAGGTGATCACGAGGTGTCACTCGGGACTCCTCGGGGTTACGGGTGAACTGTCCGGCCGCGGGCGACCACGAGCGGCCGAGCGTACAGACGACGAGCCAATCGGGTCGAGTGTACAGACGACGAGGCCACCCGAGCACAGACGGCGACCACTCGTTCGAGAACACAGATGACGACGCCCCGTGTCTGGAGGGACCGGTGACGACTCGGAACGACCTCGGGTCGAGTGGATCGGCGGACCCGACACTGCGGCGGGGGCTCGGCCTGCTCGAGGTCGTGGTCTACGGTGTCGGATTGATCCTCGGCGCCGGAATTTACGCCATCCTCGGGGAGGCGACCGCAGTCGCCGGGACCGCAGTCCCGGTGTCGTTCGTCTTGGCAGCCGTCGTCGCCTCCTTCACCGGGTTGAGCTACGCCGAGTTGGCCTCGCGGTTCCCGAAGGGAGAGGGCGACTACGTCTACGTTCGCGAGGCGACCGGGAGCAAACGACTCGCGGAGGTCGTCGCGTTCCTGCGGGTGTTCGTCGGTGCCGTCTCGGCGGCGGCGGTCGCCCTCGCGTTCGGCGGCTACCTCACCGCCTTCACACAGACGCCAGTCGCCGTGGTCGGAGTCGGGCTGGTCGTCGTCGCCTCGGCGATCAACTTCTGGGGGATCGAGACCTCCGTCCGTCTCAACGTGGTTTTCACCGCCGTCGAGGTGGCGGGGCTCGTGGTCGTGATCTGGCTCGGCGGGGGCGCACTCGGACGGCTCCCCGCACTGGAGACACCCGCCGGCGTCACCGGTGTCCTCGAGGCGACGTTCCTCGTGTTCTTCGCGTACCTGGGGTTCGGCTCGATGGTCACCGTCGCCGAAGAGACGGAGGACCCGACACGGACGATCCCGAGAGCCATCGTCGTCGCCGTCGGGATCACGACGGTGTTGTACGTGCTCGTGGCCGTCGCCGCGGTCGCCGTCGTCGACTGGCGCGTCCTCGGTGCGTCGGCGTCCCCGCTCGCGTTGGTCGCCGAGACGGGCGGCGACCCGACACTCGGGACGGTCGTCGGCGCGGTCGCGTTGACCTCGACGGCGAACACGGTTCTCATCCTCCTGGTGTCGACCTCGCGACTGGTGTACGGCGTCTCGAAGTCGGAGTACCGCTCGTTCCCGGCGGTCTTCTCGCGAGTCCACCGGACCCGGCGAACGCCGTACCTCTCGGTCGCACTCGTCGGCGGGGTGACGGTCCCGTTCGTGTTGATCGGGGACTTGGGTGCCGTCGCCAGCGTCGCCAACGCGGCGCTGCTCGTCGTCTTCGTGGTCGTCAACGCCGCACTGGTGAAGCTCCGCTACGACGCGCCCCGGGCCCACGAGGGATTCACGGCACCGCTGACCGTCGGACGGTTCTCACTCACCGCGATCGCGGGTGTCGTCACCTCGTTCGGGCTCCTCGTCGTGTACCTGTGGAATCTGCTGTGACGGCGTAGTCGTCGCGTCACCCCGGGAGGAGGTAGTTGACGACGGCGACGACGATCCCGGCGAGTCCCATCCGGCCGGCGGCGACGTACCACCGCTGTCCCGAGATCGACCCCATGTACGCCCCGAACGTGCCGAGGATCGCGACACCGAGCGCGACGGCGACGAGGGCGGCCTGCCCCATCGTCAACAGTGTCCCCTCCAGGAGGAACGGCGTCAACGGGATCGAGATCCCGACGACCGGTCCCAACCCGCTCGTCGTCGCGTGGACGAGTCGGACGCCACGACGTTCGCGTTGGATCCGCGTGTCGTCGAGATCCGTCAGCATCGCTCGTTCGACACGCTCGATCTCCGCGCGTGTCTCGGCGCGTTCGATCTCCCAGACGCTCCAGACGGCGGAGGTGCCGAGCCCGATCGTCGCCCCGAGTCCGATCTCGACGACGGTGAACCCGTCCGAGACGCCCGAGAGTGTGGCCCCGACGACGAGTCCGATACAGGTGAGTGTCCCGTCGAACCCGTTCGAGACGAAGTACCGCCGCGAGATCGCGAGGACCTCCTCTCGTCGCAGGAGCTGTCTCACGAGCCCGCCGAACGGGATCACGACTCTGCTCGCTCCGTCTGGTCGTCCCGGTGTCGCCCCGTCGCGTCTCCACAGGTGACCTCGTCGACGGAGTGGACCGCGGCACCGAGTTCCGTCACCGCCGTCTCCGCCGCCGCCACGTCCACGTCTCCTCCCTCGAACGTCACCGAGACGGTCTGTACCTCTCGATCCATCTCGACGAGGGAGGCCGTGACGGTGGCGACGCCGTCGGTGTCCGCGAGCCGTGCGGCGAACTCGGGGAGCGGCGGGGCGTCCGGTTTCAACACGTCGAAGACGATTCGGCGAACTGGGGCCATGGTGGGTCGGGCGAGACGTGGTCGGACTGGTCGGGGCGACGCGGCGACGGGTGTGATCGGCGTGTGGTGTGGCAGTGTGACCGGGGTGTGGTGAGTAGGTGCGGCCGGGGTGTGTCGTGGCAGTGTGACTGGGGTGTGGTGAGTAGGTGCGGCCGGGGTGAAGCGGGACGAGGCGGGGGCGTCGTCGCGTTCCAGTCGCCGTCGCCTGCCGCCTCGCCGCGTCTCGCCCCGTCTCGTGTCACTCGGCGTCGGACTGAATCTCGATCCGGTGGGCCTCCGACGCGGTGCGTCGCGGCAGTGTGATCGTCAACACGCCGTTGTTCATCCGCGCGGCGACGGCGTCTCTGTCCACCTCGTCGGGTAGCTGTACCGATCTGTGCAGCGACTCGTGACGGCGTTCGTGTCGCAGGTAGTGACCGTCGTCGCGATCGCTGGCGTCGTCGTCGTGCTCGGTGACGACCTCGTCGCGCTCGGCGTCGATGTGGAGTGTGTGGTCCGTCACGCGAACGTCCACGTCGTCGCGCTCGAATCCCGGGAGGTCGACCGTCGCCACGAACTCGTCGTCGTGTTCGACCAAGTCCATCGCCATCTCGTTCGCACCCGAGGTCAGTCGTCCGAGTGTCGAGTCCGGGTCCAGTGCGCGCGACGACTCCTCGAACTGCCGACTCATCCGCCCGAACAGCTGTTCCAACTCGTCGAACGGGTTGCGTGTACTCACTGTGGATCCTCCGTGGAACGCTACGCCGACCACCGTGATATACTGTGTGTCGGTCTCACACACTGCAGTCTCGTCGGCCTCGTGTCACTCGTCGCGACGACCGACACGATTGAAGCGTCGACCCGACGAACTGTCGGGACGACTGGAGGGCGATGCCGATGATCGGCCGACGAGAGGGAGGTAGAGCAACGATAGCTCGTCGCGACGAGCGTGTGGAGACGACGGTCGACCGGGTCGTCGGGAGTGTGGCGGCGTCGACCGGTCGGAGCGAGAGGGGACAGTGACGACGACCGACTGCACCGACCGGAGTGTCGGCGGTGGCACCACCCGGTAGCCTCCGTCGGGTGGTCGCCCGGTACTGGGGTTCACTCCGTCGTTCTGGAGTCGTTCGCCGCGTTCGTCGTGTCGTCTCTCTGGAACGCGTCGGCCTCCTGGTGGGGCCGTTGTCGTTCGGGTGGACACTCTTCGCGTCTCCGTTTGGCCTCTCGCCGGCCGCCACCGCGACACTGGCGGGGACGCTCTGGCTCGCGACGTGGTGGGTGACGGAGGCGATCCCGATCCCGGCGACGAGCCTCCTCCCGGTGGTACTGTTCCCGACGACCGGGGTGACGGGTGTCGCCAAGACGACTGCACCGTACGCGGACCCGGTCGTGTTCCTGTTGCTCGGCGGGTTCCTCCTCGCGGTCGGAATCGAGCGCTGGGGGGTCCACCGGCGGGTCGCACTGACGGTCGTCACCGCGGTCGGTCTCCAGTCCGACCGGCTCCTCCTCGGCATCATGGTGTCGACCGCGCTGCTCTCGATGTGGGTGTCGAACTCCGCCACCGCGATGTTGATGCTCCCGGTCGGAGCGGCAGTTACGGCCGCTCTCGACCCGGACGCCACGTGGCGGCCCGACGAGATCCCGCCCGACGAGACCCCGCTCGACGGCGACGCGCTCGGCGCGAGTGCGTCCGGTGAAGACCACGTCTCCACGGGGGCGGTCGACGGGACGGTCGGTGCGAAGCGCAGCCCACAGACACGCTTCGGACTCGCGACGATGCTGGGGATCGCCTACGCCGCCTCCATCGGCGGTGTCGCGACCCCCGTCGGGAGTCCACCCAACGCCGTCTTCGTCGGGGTCGTCGGGTCGCAGTTGGGGATCGAGGTGACGTTCCTCGACTGGCTGTCGTTCGCCGGCCCACTCGCCGCGGTGTTCCTGCTGGTCTCGTGGGGACTCCTGACTGCACTCCTCCGTCCGACACTCCCGGACGGCGTGGGTACCGAGGTGGTGCTCCGTCGTCGCCGCGAGGCGCTCGGACCGCCGTCGCGTGGCGAACGGCGCGTGCTCGCCGTCGTCGCCGTCGTCGCAGCCGGGTGGCTGCTCCGGCCAGTGCTGGTCGCGCCGGTGGTCCCCGGCGCGTCCGACGCGGTCGTCGCGATCGCGGGTGGTGTGGCGCTGTTCGTCGTCCCGGCCGGCGACGGCGAGCGCAGGCGTCTCTTGACGTGGACTGACGCCGCCCGCCTCCCGTGGGGAGTCTTGCTGCTGTTGGGCGGTGGACTCTCGTTGGCGAACGCCATGCAGACGAGCGGTCTCGATACCGCCGTCGCACGAGCGTTGGCCGGGCTGGGGACACTCCCGGTGGTCGGACTCGTCGCGGCGTTCGCCGCAGTCGTCGTGTTCTTGACCGAGGTCACGTCCAACACGGCCACTGCGGCGGTGTTCGTCCCGATCGCGATCACACTCGGCCCGTCGCTCGGGGTTCCGCCGGTCACACTCGCCGCGACCGTCGCGCTCGCGGCGTCGTTCGCGTTCATGCTCCCGGTCGCCACACCGCCGAACGCGGTCGTCTTCGCGAGCGGCTACGTGACTGCCGGACAGATGTCGCGAGTGGGGTTCTGGCTGAATCTACTCGCCATCGCCGCGCTCGTCGCGACCACCTACCTCTGGCTCCCGATCGCACTCGCCCCGCCGTAGTCGCGAGCGACGAGGGACGATCACCCCGTCCGACGCAACCGCGAGAGTGACAGCCACGCGACCGCCGCGGCGAGGCCGGCGAGCAGTACGGCGACGACCACGGCCACACCGTCTCCGGATGCGCGACCGAGGAGGAGCCGCCACGCCGGTCCGGTGACGCCGCCCGCTCGCGCGGCGACGACGACGACCAACACGGTCGGGATCAGGTACTTCACGGCGGGGAAGAGACGGCCGAGTTCGGACCGAGTGGCGTCGTCGTCCGCCACCCAGACGAACACGGCCACCAGACACAGCGCCGACAACGGGAGTGCGAACGTCCCGACGGACTCGTCGATCACGTCCAACACCGGACGACCGAGGGCCGTGAGCCCGACCGGACTGTAGCTCAGTGCCGACGGGACACCGGCGAGGACCACTCCGGCCGTCGTGAGTGCCGTCGCGCCCGACCGTGACAGTCGGGTCGTCGTCTCCGCCGCCGCGACGCCGACTTCGAGGAGTGCGACCGACGAGGACAGCGCAGCCAGTGCGAGTAGTCCGAAGAAGCAGACGGCGACGAGCCGGCCGAGCGGCATCACGCGGAAGGCGGTCGGTAGCGTGGTGAACGCCAACTCCGTCCCCAGCGTCGGTTGGAGCCCGAAACTGAACACGATCGGGAACACGACCAGTCCGGCGACGAGTGCCGCCGCGACGTCCGCGACCACGACCACGACCGACGACTCGAGGAGGTCCGTCTCGTCGGTGACGTAGCTGCCGTAGGTGAGCATCACTCCCTGTCCGACGGACATCGAGAAGAACACCTGTCCGAACGCGGCGCTCCAGACCCCGAGATCGGTCAGCGCGGCGAGTCGCGGCGTGAAGAGGAACGCGACCGCGGTGTCCCACCCCGACAGTGTCGCCCCGTACACCGCGAGTCCGACGAGCAACAGTGCCGCAGTCGGCATCGCAACCGTCGTGAGTCGCTCGATTCCGCTCCGAACGCCCCCCGAGACGACGACGCCGGTGATCGCGGTCGCGGCGAGGAAGCCGGCGACGGGGGTCCACCCGGTGACGAACGCCGCGAACGTCGTCCGCGCACCACCGAGCCACCCGACGAAGAACCCGAGAACCCACCCGGTGAGGACCAGGTAGTAGCTCGCCAGCAGGAGTACGCCGCCGAGGACCGCCCACCCGACCATCCGGTACTCCCGGCCGACGGTCCCGAACGCCGAGACGAGGTCCGTTCGGAGTCGTCGTCCGACACCGAGTTCCAACACTAGCATCGGGACCGCACAGAGTACGACCGCCGCGAGGTACGGGACGAGGTACGCCCCGCCGCCGTTCTGTCCGACGACCGCCGAGAACCGCCAGACGTTGCCGAGTCCCACGGCGGCACCGACCGTCGCGAGGACGAATCCGAACTGCGACGACCACCGTTCCGTCGTCACGGCTGGGCGTGATCGACCGACGACGGTCGACGGGTGTCTCTCGGCGCGGTGTGTCCACTCACTCCGAGTCGTCCACTCACCCGTCCGACTCGTCGACGACGGTCTCGGCATCCGACTCTCCGCGTTCGGTCCACCCGCCTGCGTCGACGATCGTGAACAGCTTCTGCCAGTTCTCGTCGTCCTCGCCGGGTGGGAGTTGGTCTCGGAGTTGCTGGAGATCCGACGGCGGGACGAGTTCTGCCACCAGGTCGACGATCACCTGGGCGTGGTAGGCCGCCTTCGGCGGGTCGACACCCTCGATCTCGGCGACACGGGCGACGTACTCCTGCCAGTCGAACCGTTCCCCGTGTTCGTCGACCGCGCCGGTCGGGTACCAACGAACCTCCATCGGGAGCGACGCCGCCAGGTCTGCGGCGTTACCCTCCGGGATCCGTCGCCCCAGCGTCGTCAACACCGCTCGCGTCGCTCTGACCGACTCCCCGGTTCCCGGGAGTTGGAGCCGGTGTTGGACCGTCCCAGTGAACTCGTCGAAGTCCATGCTGATCGTCTCCCGATTCGAGACGCGGCTCGATAAAGCCACACGCGCGTCGCAGCCGCTGCGACGACGGTGTCGGGACTCGACCCGACCGAGGCGAGCACTCCACCGGCAGGTGACAACTCGGCGGAGACGGGGATGTACGGCCCGCCGGGAGCGGGGTGTACGCCCCGTACAGGAGCCCGCACCCGAACCGGCGAGCCGCCGCTAGAGACGGTGTACGGCCGTCAACCGGTCGAAAACGACCCGAACGGCCGTACGGGTATATCCGACGCCCTACCCAGTGTGTCACTACCGATGTCGACGACGTTCGATCCACGAGCCGGTCCGGGACAGACGCCTTGGCGACGGCAGCAGACTACACACGAGACCGACACGCGCCCGCTCACTCGCCCCGCTCGGGGGTGGTCACAGTGACGGCACTCCCACGACGACTCGACCGACTCCCCGACGTGCCGACCGAGACCCGCGCGTGGACCGCACTCGCGGCGTTCGGACTCGCCACGGGCGGCTTCGTCGCCGGGGTGGTCGGTATCCTGTTCACCCGCCCGACGGCTGCCGCGCTCGGACTCGTCGGGACGGAGGCGTTCGAGTACGCCTCCGGCACCCTCATCCAGGTCGGGTTCGCGGGATTCGCGGTCGCGTACCTGCTCACTCGCAGCGACCGCGAGCGGTTCGTCCGTGTCCGACGGCCCTCCGTCGAGGGCGTCGCGTGGCTCCTGCTCGGGATGCCGTTGACGATCTACCTCGGCCTCGGGGCCGGTGAACTGCTCACGACGGTGCTCGGCCCCGCCGCACACCACGGTGCCGGTGGCGGCGAGTTGGCGTTGGTCGCGAACCTCCACCTCCTCCCGGTCGCGATCGGGTGGCAACTGCTGTTCGCCGCGCCGGCCGAGGAGCTGGTGTACCGTGGGATCGTCCACGGCCGTCTCCGCGCGGCGTTCGACACCGTCGGCGTCGTCCTGCTCGGAGCACTCGCCTTCGGGTTCATGCACTTCCTCGTCGGGCTGCTCACGCCGGGCTCCGTGAGCGCACTCCGGTGGGGACTGTCGACGGTCGTTCCTGGCCTCGTCTGGGGACTCGCCTACGAACGCACCGACAACCTGGTCGTCCCGGCGGCGCTCCACTTCGCCTCGTGGACCGTCCCGTTCGAAACGATTCTCCCGTTCGTCTGAGACGACAGTCTCTGTACAGGGTTGACCGAGCCGCTCCCGGCGTCTCCCGTCGCGGACCGTGTGGGGGTACGTCTCGGACCCGCGTCCGTGATGATCGCAGGGCGGAGGAGGGCATCAGAGCGGAGGAAGGCATAAGTCATTATCACGATAATCATTATTCAGAGTATGACCTTTCACGACCGCTCGGCGGAACTCGACGCTCTCGAGACAGCGTTCGAGTCGACGGGGCACGCCTTCTACGTGGTGTACGGACGACGCCGTGTCGGAAAGACGGCACTGTTGAAGGAGTTCTGTACCGACCGCCCACACATCTACTTTCTCGCAGCACAAGAGTCCGAGTTTCGGCAACGCGAGAAGTTCGTCGAGCGGGTCGCGACACACTTCGACGACCGCGTCCCGCGGATCGACGGGTGGGACGAGGCACTCGAGTACCTCGGCGACCGGCTCGCCGACGAACGACTGATCGTCGCCGTCGACGAGTTCCCGTACCTCGTCGACGAGAACGACTCGCTCCCGTCGTACCTCCAGTCGTTCGTCGACGAATTACTCGTGGATACAGACTCGATGCTGGTGTTGTGTGGCTCCAGTGTGAGCACGATGGAGTCCGAGGTTCTCGGCCACGAGAGTCCGCTGTACGGCCGCCGTACGGGACAGATCGACCTCGAACCGTTCGACTTCAGAGCCGCTCGCAGTGTCGTCGGGTACGACATCGAGGACGCGATCAGGTCGTTCGCCGTCACCGGCGGCACCCCGATGTACCTCACCCTCTTCGACTACGACCGTCCACTCGGAGAGAACGTCAGAGAGAGCGTCCTCTCACCGACGGCGGTGTTGTACAACGAGTCGGAGTTCCTTCTTCGAACGGAACTACGAAGTCCGGCTCGGTACACGAGTGTTCTCGAGGCGATCGCGACCGGCCACACGACGCCCAACGAGGTCGCCGGAGCGACTGGTATCGACTCGGGCCCACTGTCGAAGTACCTCCAGACTCTCCGACGCCTCCGACTGGTCGATCGCGAGGTCCCAGTGACGGCGTCGCCGAAACAGTCCAAACGGTCGCGGTACCACGTCGCGGACGAGTTCCTCCGGTTCTGGTTCCGGTTCGTGGAGCCGAACCGATCCAGTATCGAGGAAGCGCCCGGTGTCGTCTACGAGCGGTCGATCGAACCGACCCTCCCAGACCACGTCGCACCGACCTTCGAGCGGATCTGTCGAGAAGCCGTGTGGGAGGCAGTCCGTCGAGACGAACTCCCGCCGTACTCGGAGGTCGGCCGGTGGTGGTACGGGGAAGACGAGATCGACATCGTGGGACTGGCCCCGGACACGGACCGGATTCTGTTCGGGGAGTGCAAGTGGACGAGCGATCCCGTCGGCCACACACTCGTGTCCGACCTCCGAGAGACGGCCGAACGCGTCCGTTGGGGACCCGACACACGCGACGAGACGTTCGCGTTGTTCTCGCGGAGTGGGTTCGTGGACGGTCTCGCGGACGATCTCGGCGACGACTGGTCGCTGTTCGGGCTCGATGATCTTCGCGCGTTACTGTAGGACTCGGACCCGGCCGTCGCGGTGGTAGCGGCCCCGCCGCACGACCGGCGACGCTCGACGACACCGACGGAGGGGATTCATCCACCTTGGGGGACTCTCGCCGGCCCGCGTACGAACGCACCGACGACCAGACCGTGCCGACGGTGTCCACTTCGCCTCGTGGACCGTCCCGTTCGAGACGATGCCCCCGTCCGTCCGAGACGACAGTCTCGGTGACCCGTGGCTGTGAAACCCTCTCGTGACACTCACGGGGACTCCGTCTCACAGTCACGACTGTACCGGAGCCGTCGACGTGACCGAGTGATCGCGAGTCAGATCGACAAGAGGACCAACGCACCCGCCAACACGAGTCCGATCACGGTGAGTGGTCCGTAGAACAACCGCCAGTACGCACGGCGGTATCGCTTCGCCAACTCGTCCGGCGAGAGTGTGCTGATCAACAACGGGTCGTCTTCGGGTTCGGTGACACGGGGTGCCTCTCCGGGCTCGGCGGGCGTGGAGAGCGTCCCGCGAACGGTGAGTCGCTCGCCCGACTCGACGGCGTGTTCGCGGTAGCGGTGGGTCCCGTGGGTGCGACCGAGGTCGATCAGGTTCGACGTGTCGCTCGGCTCGGTGACGTCGACCTCGTCGCGGAGCCGCTGGAGTCGCTCCGGTGGCGTCTCGTCGGGAGCGACCTCGCGGTCACAGTCGAACTCGTCGATCTCGACGTGGGCTTCGGCGGTGTCGACCCCGACGAGCGTCTCGTAGCCGGTGAGTCTGTCGCCGAAGTTCGATCCCGACGCGGTCGAGGTGACGGAGACGACGACACTCCCGTCGTCCGTCTCGACACGGAGTCGATCACACCGGACGCCGTGTGCGCCCGGCATCCACTGTTTGAGCTTGCCGCTGTCTCGCCAGCCTTCGATCGACCAGACGACGAACGCGGCCGCCTCATCCGAGACGGGTCCGGTGACACTGGTGTCGGCGCCCACGGGTCCGGTGACGAAGACTGGCTCGTCTGGCCGACCCGTCGTGGCCGCCAGTTCCGACGTGTCTCTCACGAGACGGTACCGCTCGCGGTACCGCCGACCCTTGTAGAGTATCACGGAGGCCGGCAGCAACAGTGCCACGCCGAGAAACACCACGGCGGCAATCGCCTCTCCAGTGATCACGAGATCCGGTAGTCTCCGGCCGAACCTCAACTCTACGAAGCCGCAGGCGAGCGCTCGGTGTCCTCGACACCGCAACGGTTTAGTTAGTGGTAACTAAGTGATCGACACGAACAGCATGAGCGACCGACGAACACAGATACTCGAGGCGGCGCGCGAGATTCTCGTCGAAGAGGGCTACGACTCGTTGACGACGAACAGAGTCGCGGAGGCGGTCGGAGTCACCAGTGCGGGGATTCACTACCACTTCGAGACGAAAGAGGAGTTGCTCGTGGCACTGATCGACAGTCTCCGAGAGCAGTTGTCGGAGACACTGGCGTCACACGACGGACCGCCGGAGGAACGGCTCGCCGCCGTCGTCCGGCGTCAGTTCGAGATGGCAGAGGCGGTACGCGAGCTGACCGCCCCACCGGGGATTCAACTCGTCGTCGCCGGAGCACGGCCCGGACCCGTACAGGCCGCCCTCGTGTCGTACGTCGACACGTACGTCGATCACGTGACCGACGTGATCGAGGACGGTGTGGCGTCTGGGGTGTTCGAGACCGACGACCCGAGACGGGTGGCGACGTTCTTGGCGTCGGCGACCGACTCCGCGGCGGTTCGAAGCGCGTTGGACCTGTCGCTGGACCCGCTCGCAGAGAGTCTCACGGCTCACGTCCTCGACGACCTGTACGTGGCGGAGCCCCCGGAGGTGGGTCCGTGACGGACTCGACGGAGGAGGCCGCGAACCGGAGCCGCACGGGCGGACCGGAGATCGTCCGCGACGGACCCGCTCTGGCGCTCGGACTGGTCGTGGCCCTCACCGGTGGCGTCACCGTCGTACAGTACGGTCTCGTCGAGTTCACGAGCCCACCCGCTGGGTCCCTGTCGGAGATCGGCTGGCGACTCGCGACGGTGTTCGTCCCGTTCGTCGTCGGTCTCGGTGGGTTCTTCGCGGTCCGAGGGCGTCCCGTCGAGGTGAGCCCGCCGAGTGTCACCGACCTCGGGTACGTGGCCGGTGGTGTCGTCGTCGCGTACCTCACGTTCGGGGCGTACGTCGTCGGCACGACGACGTTCGCGCCGGCGTTCGCACACTTCGCGGGTGTCGACGCGGGTGCCGTGACACCGGAGTCCGTGCTGGTCGGTGTGGTCTCACTCGTCGTGTTCTCCGGAGTGACCGTGGCGGTCGAGGAGTGGTTCTTCCGTGGTACGGTTCAGACGTACCTGCGCTCGGTCGTCGGCAGTGCCGGCGCCGTCGGCGTCACGGCACTCTGCTTCGCGTGGTTCCACGTCTGGCCGCTCGGGATCGGTACGCCACCGTTCGTCGGCGGTGCCGTCTACTACACTGCGATGGGGATCGTGTTCGGCTCGGTGTACGAGGCGACGGACAACGTCGTGGTCCCGTTCACCGTCCACGCGCTGTTCAACGCCGGCCCCTACGTCGCCGTCTTGGTGACTCTCTCGTGAGTACTGCTAGGAACGAGCGGAGGGGCTCCACGAGGTGCTCCCCGCAGTCCCCGGCCCCGACGAAGCGGTCGCGACACGCTCGTCTCGGTCGTCACTCACCGCCCGACGGCCGTCGCTCCCGAGTTCGGTAGCCAGTTCGACACCGTGGCCGTCGGCAGTGACGCGATCACGCCGCCGACTGCGTGCCGCCACGCCCGAGGGACACCGTCGTCGTCGAGTTCGGGAACCACGTCTCGGAGTGATCGACCGGCGTGCAGTCGAGCTGCCGGTCACGGTATCGCGAACTGGTCGTAGGACGGACGCTCGACGATAGGAAGCTGACGGCTTCGACGCAGGCCGAACACCGTCAGAACGCCCCGACGGAGTAGAGGAGTCCGAGGACGAGCGCGACGACGTAGAGGTACAGCAACCAGACCAGGACGTTCCGTCGCGGCGCGTCCGGCTCGGTTCCGGGGAGCCGCAACCAGCCGCGAGGCTTCGCCATCAGCCGGTGTTCGTCTCCGGTTCACCGTCCGTCGTCTCGGTGGTCTCGGTCGTCTCCGTGTTTTCTGCAGTCTCGGTGGTCCCGTCGCTCTCGTCCGACTCGGCGGCCGTGTCGGTGTCTCCGTCGTCGTTCCCGTCTGTCGCGGAGTCACCCGTCTCCTCGGCGCCGCTGGCGTCGTCGGTCGTCGTCGCGTCGTCGCCGTCGTCACCGGGACTCTCGGTCCCCGCAGAGTCACTGCCGTCGGAGTCACCCGCGGACTCGTCTGTGGAGTCGTCGGCCGATTCGTCCGTAGAGTCGTCCGCGCTGGAGTCGTCGACGGACTCGCCAGCCGAGTCGTCTACAGACTCGTCCGCGGCGTCTTCGGTAGAGTCATCTGTAGAGTCGTCGGCGGTGTCGTCGGCCGATTCGTCTGTGGAGTCGTCTGCGGAGCCGTCGGTGGAGCCGCTCGTCTCGGTCTCTTCGCTCGCTTCGTCTGCGTCGGCGGACTCCTCACCGGCCGATCCGTCGTCACCACTCTCGTCGTCTGAAGCCGCTTCGTCGTCGCCACCGTCGGTGGCGTCACCGTCACCGGCTTCCGTCGTGTCGGACTCGTCGTCCGGCGCGTCGTCCGCGTCTTCGTCCGCCGGAGACTCCGTGGCCGTGTCCGAATCGGACTCCTCGGCGGGTGTCTCGGACGTGTCCGTGTCGCCACCGTCCTCGTCGCCACCGTCCTCGTCGGTATCGGCGCCTGGGGTGTCGTCTGCGTCCGTGCCGTCGTCGGAGTCGTCCGCGTCCGACTCTGTCTCGTCGACCTGCTCGCCGTCGTCGGCGGTCTCGTCGGACTCGTCGTCGACATCTTCGCCAGACTCGCCGTCTGCAGACGCGTCGGACTCGTCGTCGGCCGGTGTGGACGTGTCGGTCTCGTCACCGCTCTCGTCCACCTCAGAGTCGTCCGAATCTCTCTCGTCCTCGCCGCCTGCCTCGTCGGTGTCACCACTGTCGTCGGTCTCGCCCTCGGACTCTGCCTCGTCGTCCGTCTCACCGTTCGTGTCCGGTGCGGGTTCGACGGGCGTCTCCTCGTCGTCACCAGTGTCGGTCTCGTTACCGTCTGGCGCGGGTTCGACGGGCGTCTTCTCGTCACCAGAGTCGGTTTCGTTGCCGTCTGGCGCGGGTTCGACGGGCGTCTTCTCGTCACCAGAGTCGGTATCGTTGTCGTCTGGCACGTCGACGGGCGTCTTCTCGTCGCCAGAGTCGGTTTCGTTGTTGTCTAGCACGTTGACGGGCATCTTCTCGTCGTCGCCGAGTCGTTCCTCGTCCGTGTCGTCGCCGTCCGCCGACACGTTGCCCAGGGACGTCGGCGAGGGGGCGGGTGCAATGTCCACCGTCACCGGCTGGACGGCCGTCTCGGCGTCACTCACGAGCGCGAGGCTCCCGACGCCCGCGCCCGCCGTGGCCGCCGCGACGACGACCAGCGCCACCAGGAACACCGTCGCGATCCGGTTCACGACGACTCACCGTCCCGAGATCGGTCGTCGAGGTCGTCCTCGCCCTCGACAGCTTCGGCCTCGGCGACCATCTCGAACTCGTCGCCGTGCCCGTTCTCGACCCCCGTCTCGATCTCGCCGTCGACTGGACTCTCGTCGTCTCGGTCGGCTGGCGCCCCGAACTCGCCGCGGTCGGCGAGCGGGTCCGCCCCCTCGTGACCGCCGCGAGCGTCGGGTTCCGCCGCCTCGACGATCTCGGACACTGCCGTCGACGGGTCGGCGATCGACTCGTCCGCTGGCGTCCCGGTTGCGGGAGTCTCGTCTGCGGGAGTCTCGTCTCCGCGCTCGTCCGTCGCGGGGGCAGCCGCTGCTCCTTCCGTGACGGCGGCGACTGCCGTGCGGGCCGCACTCGCTCGGCGACGCCCGTCGACGGTGACGTACGCCGCCGCGAGCGTGCCGAACAGTCCCGCCGTCGCCGCCGCGACCGCGACCGGGTCCGGTGCCGAGCCGACCGACACCGACCCGTACACGTTCCACCCCGCGTACGCGGCGAGGCTCCCGGCCGCGAGCGCACTCAGCGTCAGGTCCGTCTCTGCGACCGACACCGTCGCGGCCTCCGTCTCCGTCTCCTCGGCCGACTGCGTCGCGGCCGATTCCGCCGTCTCGACCGAACGCGCCGTCGCCGCCTGTTCGGTCGACGCCGACGAGACCGAACCGCCGTCCGTGCTCGGTGTCGCCGTCGCATCGTCGACGCCGGCTACGGCGTCGCTCCCGGCGCCGTCGTCGACTCCCGTCGTCGCGCCGTTCCCGACGGTGTCGTCGAGTTCCGTCGCCGCGCCGTTCCCGACGCTGTCGTCACTCCCGGCGCCGTCGTCGCTCTCGCTCCCGTCGTCGCTCCGGACCCACCCGTACAGCTCCGAGGCACCCAACAGGAGCAGGGGGACGACCACGAACGCGACGTAGCCGAGCGGTGTGTTCGCCCAGAGGATCACGTACCCGATCAGCGGGATCGACAGCGTCACCTCGCCGAGTACGTCGGCGGGGGAGACGAGTCCGGGATCGGGGTTCTCGTTGGCGTCACCCTGCGTCAGGTAGGCACCGTCGACGACCTCCACCACGCGGTGGGTCGTCGGTACGTCGCGACCGTCGCGGAACGTGATCACGTCCCCGACGCCGACCGCCGTCCCGGCGTCGACGATCACCACGTCGCCGGTCGACAGCGCCGGCTCCATGCTCCCCGAGAGGATCACGAAGCCGTAGTTCGCGCCGATCAACTGCGGGAGTGCGAACACGACGAACGGGAGCACCACGGCCAGGAGGAGGATGGTGCCACCGACCGTCGCGGCTCGGCGTGCAGTCACCCGCGGGTCCCGCGGCTCCTCGGTCGACAGCCGCGTCACCGGGACCACCTCGGCTCGCTCAGCGCGGCCGTCGGTGGCACGCACTGCTGGGCGTCGACGGTGAGCGTCAGGTCCACCGCCGCCTCCCCGACGAACCCCGCCGGGTCGAACTCGAACGCCAGCGTCACCGGGCCGACGACACAGCCGTTCGACCCGCTGCCGTCGTCGAGTGCGAGTGGTGTCGACTGCGCGAAGCCGGACAGCGTGTCCGACGCGAGCGTCTGCGTCGGCGTCCCGTCTGCGGTCGCCGCCGACACTCGGACCCGAACCGTCTCCGAGACCTGCGTCTGTGGCGCCGTCGCCCGCAACGACAGCGCGACCGGCCGGTCGTAATCGTCGACTGGTCCCACTTCGAGGACGACGGTCGCTGTCGTGCTCGCATCCGTCAACTCGACGGCCGGGAGCGTCACCGTCGGTCCGTCGACGACGCCGTCGGGGGTCGCCGGGTCGACACCGGCGTCCGTGTCCGTCCAGTAGGCGACCCGCACGTCCAACTGGCTGGCGTCGACGGCGTTCCCGACCGCCTCCCGGTCGCGGACGACGGCGCCGGTGCCGGCACCGCCGAGCGCTGCCGTCCCGACGACGAGCCCCGCCAACAGACGGCGTCTACCGAGCTGCACTGGTCTCACCCCCGGTCGTCGCGAACGGACTCGTCGCGCCCGCCGGCACCGCCGCGAAGACGGCGTCGAATCCCAGCGTGTCCCCCTGTGAGCGGTTCGTCGCCGACTCGAACGGGAACGTCCACGCGATGGACACACACCGTGGCGCGCCGGGTGTCAACCCGGTCACGACCTTCACACCGGCGTCGGCGCCGGCGCCGTCGGCCCCCAACGCCACGCTGGCGGGCTGCTCGGGCACCGTCACGGTCTCTGCGAAGTCCACGTCGCCGTCACAGGTCCCCAGCGGCGAGCCGTCCCGCCACACGGTCACGAGGAGTTCGTCGTCGAGTTCGCCGTCGTCCGCCGTGGTGTCACCCGCGGCGCGCTCGGGATCGAGGAGTTCGACCTCCTCGTCGTCTGTCACCGTCGTCTTGAGGTACACGTCGATCTCGTCCGCGAGTAGGTCGTCGGTCGGCTCCGTCTCCAGGCCGACCACGACGACGCCGTCGTCGCCCGGGAGCAACCCCGTCAACGAGAGCACGGGCCCGTCGGCGGTCGTGGCGACGTCGTCGACGTACGCCGGCGCCGTCTCCGGATCGAGTGTCTCGTTCGACCCGGGATCGGTGGTGCCGTTCTGTCGCTCCTGGAAGACGCCGTTGTAGCGTTCGTACCAGGCGACCCGGACCACCGACTCCGGGAGGTCACTCGTCTGTGCGTAGGTGTAGTCACTGAACCGTCGCCGTGGCTGTCCGAGGGTGGCCGTCCCGACCCCCAGTGATCCCAACCCGACGGCGGTCAGCAGTGTGCGGCGTGTGAGTTGCATGGTGCCTCGTCGGCTCGCGCCGACGCCGGCCGGCCGATCCGACCCCGTCTCCGCGCTGTCCCGGTCTCGCTTCGATCTCGTCCCTTCTCGTCTCTCTCCCTCCGCGTCTCGTCTATCGTCCGTTCTCGTCCATTCTCGGTTCCTCCTCCCGTCCCTCCGGTCTTCCTCACCGGTCCAGTCGTCCCCCGAGAGATTAGGTATACACCCACTGCCGTCCGGTCCGGTGACCGGACCGAACCGCGTCGGGTGTACCCTGCCGTCGAGGTCTCCGGCCGCGAGAGTCGCTCTCGTCGCGGTGTCCGGCCCCGAGGCCAGGGTTCGACGTCTCGTCCGGTCACGGTACGGTGTCCGTACCGGGACGGAGGCCCCAGGGGGACTCGGA
The DNA here is from genome assembly GCF_041361345.1 of Halobaculum sp. MBLA0147. NCBI lineage: Archaea > Methanobacteriati > Methanobacteriota > Halobacteria > Halobacteriales > Haloferacaceae > Halonovum > Halonovum rutilum. The sequence goes on from NZ_JBGKAD010000002.1 coordinate 351,866, forward strand.
TCGTGGCCGTCGACGCCGGTGATCGTGTCACCGGGCGCGACGGCGCCGTCGATCAGACCGCGACGGACGGCCCCCCACCGTCGTTGTTCCGGGCCTGCTCGGTGTAGAACGCTAGGTCGAACGCGACGTCGTCGCCCTGCACCTCGTTGCCGACCTCGAACGGGAGTTCCCACGACATCGCCAGGCAGTGTTGGATGCCGGCGCCCACGAACGGCTCGCGGTCCTCGTCGGTCGCGGCGTCGTCGAACTCGTCGTACAGCGTCGCGCGGTTGCCGTCCAGGGGGATCCCGTTCCCGGAGGACAGCGCCGCCAGGACGTTGTCGAGCGTGTCCGCGACGATCACCTTCTCCGGCACGAACTGCCCCGCGAGCAGCCCGAACACCGCCGGGAGCACCGCGGGATCGTCCACGTCGAAGAAGAAGTTCGGGTCGTTACCCGCCGTCCCGGCCTGCCCGGCCATCGCCTGTAGCGTCGCCTCGTCGGCGCTCGCCACGGAGACGGTGTACAGGTCCGTCGCCGGTGCGGGACTCGCCGCGCGAGCGTCGTCGGCCGCGTCCGTCGGGTCCACCGGGGTGTTGGGCCCCTGCCCCGAGAAGTTCGAGCCGTCCGACAGCGTGACGTTCGCCGCCCGGACGCCCGGCCGGCCGTTGCTCGCCAACTCGCTCTGTGCGTCCTGGACACCCTCGCCGATGAACGTGCCCGTGGCGATGTTGGACGCGTTCGCGTTCGGGTTCGGGTTCCCGTCGCCGTCGCCCGGCGTCGAGGGTTCCGGCCCCGTCACCAGGTCCGCCAGCTTCTGTCGGAGCCCCGACAACGCCGCGTCGACGACGCTCAGGTCCGACGTGAGCGACTGGAGCACGCCCGTCCGCGGATTGGTGTCGTCGCTGCCCTCGCCGTCGAAGTAGGCGACGCCGACCTGGAAGTCCGGGCTCTGTTGGTCGAGGTACTCGACGAACTGCCGGGCGCCGAGTTCCACGAGGTCGATCCGGGTGGTCTCCTGGTAGGTCGTGCCGTCGATGGTGATCTCGTCGTCGCTGACGACGCCACCGTACTGGTCGTACAGCATCGAGCCGGAGAAGTCCAGTGTGAGCATGATGTCCACCGGCTCCGCCTCGTCGCGGACGTTGTCACAGTCCTCGTCGTACCACATCTCCACCTCGATGTTGCTGGCGAGGTCCGGCCCGTCCGTCTCGTCGACGGCCGCCTCGCTGTCCGTGTTCAGCCCCTCGCTCTCGGAGACGTCGTCGGCCTGCATCCAGATGTAGCCCGGGTTGTCACAGAGGTGGAGACTGAAGGTGACCTCGCCCTCGTCGCCCGGCTTCACATCGCCGAGGTCGATCAGCGCCTCCTGGGGCGCCCCGGTCGTCGGATCCGTGCCGAAGGTTGCCTCCGACAGCGGCGGGATGTTGTCACAGTCGAGCACGTCGACGTTGCGGCCGTTGTCGTCCGGCCCCTCTAGCCCGGCGTCGTCCGTGTACCGCCGGACGCTGCCGTCGGGAAGTCTGATCGACTGTTCGCCGTCGTCGTCGTGGTCGGGGTGTGCGTTGACGAACGCCGTCTGTCCGTTCGCGGTGTACGTCTGTTGCCAGTCGACGAGGAGGTCGAGTTCGCCCGCGACCACCTCGTTGTTCTGGAACTCCTCGCGGTCGGAGTAGAACGCGCTCGTGCCGAGCCCGGCGCCAGCGGACGCGAGTCCGACGGCACCGACGCCCGCGAGCACCTTCCGTCTGCTGAGTCGTCCGATTCCGTTCGTGTCTGTCATGTGATGTGTCGTGTGGTTCGTGATTCGTGGTCGCCGCTCGGTTCTGCACCGCAGCCGGTCCTCGGAGCACCGGTGGTCGTTCGGGTCTGCACCACAGCCGATCCCCGAAGGGTCGGCAGTCGTTCCGACCCCCACCGCCGACGGACCTACGTGGCCCGTCGGTTCGTCGGGATCCGTGTGACCGGTCGCTCAGGCGGACGGCGGCGTCGTGTTGCGCGCCTGGACCGCCGTCGCGCCGATCTCGAAGCTCACGCTGTCGGACTGCGTCTCGTTGCCCGAGGTGAACGGGAGCTCCCACTCGAAGCCGATACACTGGGTCGTGTTCCCCGGGTACGGCTGGACGCCGGACTCGACGCGAGAGCCGTCGAGGCTGATCCGCTCGCTCAACTCCTCGAACACCTCCCGCATCGTGCCCTCGGCGATCTTCTGTTCACCCGCGAGGACGACCTCCGCGATCTCCCCGTAGACCGTGTCGAGGTCCGCGGGGTCCGGCGCGACGAAGGCGTCGTCCGGGCTGGAGGCGATCTGCGTCTCCAGGAACCCGGCTGCGGCACCGGCGCCCAGCGCGATGGTGAAGATCCGGATGCCCGCGTTGCGGGCGTCGGCCGCGGCGGCCGCGGCGGAACTCGAACTGTTCGGCGAGCCGTCCGAGAGGACGATCATCACCTTCGAGGCGCCCGCCGTCGCGTTCGTGCCGCCGAGCAGTTCGGCCTCGGCCGTGTCGATCCCGGCGGTCATGTTCGTGGTGCCACCGGCGGTGTAGTCGTCGATGGCGTCCTTGACGGCCTGGTAGTCCGTCGTCAACTCCTGGTCGAGACTCGCACCGCTGCTGAACGAGACTGCCGCCGCCTCGTCCGGCGAGGAGAGGTTGTCGACGAAGTCCGTCGCCGCCGCGATCAGGTCGTTGATCTCCTGGCGCATCGAGCCGGAGGTGTCGCTGACCAGGGCGACTTCGAGTTCGTTGCGCTCGCCCGTGCCGGTCGGCTCGAAGACGTTGTCACAGTCCTCGTCGTACCAGACACACACCTGGATCTCGTCGGGGAGTTCACTCACGTCGTCCGTGTCGATCCCCTCCGCGTCGATCTCCGGGTCGTTCTGGCCGTTGTCGCCCTCGCCGGTGATCGCGCCGAACAGTTCGACGTACCCCGGGTTGTCACAGAGGTGGAGACTGATCGTCACCTCGCCCGTGTCGCCCGGCTTCACGTCCGAGAGGGTGAAGATCGGCACCTCGTCGCCGTTGACGAGGAACTCGTCGGCCGCGGGGCTACAGAAGTCGAACGCCTGGTCGCCCTCCGCCTGGACGAGGTCGGCCCAGTCCTGCATGTCCGCCGGCGACGGTGCCTGCCCGAGCAGGTACGTCCCGTCGCCGAGATCCTCGGCCTCCGGGTAGCCCATCGCTTTGATCTGTGCCAGCCGTCCCTCGCCGCCGGAGTACGTCGACTTGTAGTCGAGCTTCAGGTCGAGTTCGCCGGCCGTGACCTGGTTGCCTCGGAACTCCTCCTCGTCGGAGAAGAACGCACTCGTGCCGAGCCCGGCGCCGGCGGACGCGAGTCCGACGGCACCGACGCCCGCGAGCACCTTCCGTCTGCTGAGTCGCCCCAGCCCGTTCGTGTCTGTCATGTCGTGTGTCGTTGTGTTGTCGCGGCGTGTCTCGACGACGCCGCTGCCGTCGCCCGCCGGTGTCGCCGGGGTTCCGCCCGGCCGTCGTCGGTCGTCAGTCCACTCGGGTCGCCGCCGAGTCGGTCACCCCGCTGGCGACCACTCAGTTCGCGACGGTGTTGTTGAACGGGTCCGTGTTGTTCCGGACCTGCTCCGTCTTGAACACGAGGTCGAACGAGAGACTGTCACCCTGGATCTCGTTGCCCACCTCGTACGGGATCTCCAGCAGCAGGTAGAACACGTACGAGTCGCCGTCGACGCCACCGATGGCGAGCGGCATCCCCTGGTCGTCCTTGACGATGTACCCACCGTCGTTCACGTCCAGAACGGCGTTGGCCTCCCGGGCGGTGGTGTGGTGCTGGTCGGCGTCCACGACGCCGTCCAGGTCGGGGTCGGCGTAGGTGAGTCCGAGCAGGTCACTCGCGTTGTTGAACACCGGGTCCAGGTTCGTGAGGTCCGTCTTCGTGCCGCCCGTGGAGCCGTCCGTCGGGCCGGCGTAGTCCTGCCACACCGTCGACAGGAGGAACTCGCCCAGGTCCGCGCTATTGTTCGTGTCGCCCTCGGCCTCTCGTTCGGGCTCGGGGTTCGCACCGCCCGCCTCCGCGAACTCCTCCGTGCACACTTGCACGTAGCCGGGGTTGTCGAGGACCTCGATCTCACAGCAGACGATCCCCCAGTCGCCTGGCTTGGCGTCGTCGACCACCAGGCCGACGACGGCGTCTTGGCCGTCTGCGGTCGTGGACGCGCCCAGCTGGAACGACTCCTGGTCGGCCCAGAAGTCGTTGGCGGCCACGATGCTGGCAGTCACGGACATGTCGAGGGTGCCCGCGGTGAGGCTGTTGTTCTCGAGTTCTTCGGTGTCGGAGAAGAACGCGCTCGTACCGAGTCCTGCGCCCGCGGAGGCGAGGCCCACGGCACCGAGGCCGGCGAGCATCTTCCGCCGCGAGAGGTCGTACAGTCGGGGTTCGTCGTCTGTCATGGTCGTACTCCCCGGCGGCCGTCCGTCCGACCGTCCCGGGATACACGTCCCGTGGCTGGGTACTGGATTAGCTATGATCCGATTCAACCCGGTGCATCCGGCCGATGACGGCTCGTCAGGCTCTCTAACCCCGATATTCGGGGTCTTTCGGCCGTGTGTCGGGGGCTCCGTACCGGTCCCCTGGCGGTCGGTCGGCTACTCCGTACCACCGTTCCGGACGTGGTCAGGGGCTCTGTACGCCCGCTGGGAGGCCCTGCAGCGTCCGCCTGTCGCTCTGTAGTGTCGCCGAGACCGACCGGAACGGGGTCCGAGCCTCGCCGTCCGCGCGTCGGACCACGACTCAGCCGTGCCGTACCACGCGGTGGTGGCTCGCGGTGCCGTCGGGCAGCCACACCCAGTCGATCGGTCTGGGAGTGCATGGCCAAGACCCGACTGCTCGTCCGTACGGACGTGACGAGAGCGACCACCCTACGAGAGACGGACGCGCACCACCTGTTGAGCAGCCAGCGGCGGTGCGAGACGCTCCGCGTCCTCGCTCGACGGCCGGGTGGCGAGCCGGTGGCGCTCAGAGAGCTGTCGGAACGCGTGGCGGCGGCGGAGGCGGGCGAGACGCCCGCCCCGCGGCCGCTCCGGCGGAGTGTCTACAACGCGCTCCACCAGACACACCTCCCGACGTTGGCCGGCCACGGCTTCGTGGACTACGACCCCGTGCGCAAGCGGGTACTCGTGCGTGCGGAGGTGCGCGACCTGGTCCGGTACATGGACACGGTCACACCCGTCGGCGTCACCTGGGGGGAGTACTACCGTGGCCTCGGGATCGGCGGCCTCTGTCTCGTCGTCGCCGCCCTGGCGGAACTCCCGGTGGTCGGCCGCGTCGACCCGCTGCTGTGGGCGAGCGGCGCGCTCGTCCTCTTCGCCGTCTCGACACTGTACCAACTGTTCGCCGCCCCAGTCGGTGGGTTGCGGGGACTCGCGTGGCTGCTCGCCGACCTGCGGCGGCTCGGCGACCGGTTCGGCCGCGTCTGGACGGAGATCTCGGTGAACGTCTCTCGCGACGGCGGGGAGACGACGGGAGCGGGTGGAGAAACGACGGGAGCAGGTGGAGAGACGACGGGAGAGGGTGGACGGAGGACGGGTGACGGCGGACGACAGACGACAATCGGTGACCCCACCGCGAGCAGAGCCGACGGCGGCGGCCCGGCCGGGGACCGCGGAGCGCCGAACGAGGACGCGGACGACCTCGACGGACGCAGATCCCGGTGACGACTGTCAGTTCCCGAGAGCGGGTGGCGGACGGTTCTCTTCTTCGGAAGTAGTTCGGACACGACTGACGAGTGACGCCCACGTGAAACTGGGCCGACGGTGTCGGCGCCGGCGAGACTCGACGGCGTCGCCGCGACGACCAAGAGTCGACGACGGACACCACACGCCGGCTACGGAGGAGACTTCTCGGAAAACGGATTCCAGACGAGCGACCGCACCGGCCGATCCGATCGATTCGACCGCTCCCGCCCGCGCCCCCCGCACCGCCCGCACCGCCCGCGCCGCCCGCACTGCCTGCAGCGCCCGCGCCGCCCGCACCAGACGGCGTCGTTTCGCCTACGCCAGACTGTCGGCCGGGACGCGGACCTCCAACAGCCGGCAGCCACAGTCCACGCAACCGACGGCGATCACCCGCCGCGAGGAGCAACACGACGGGACCGGCTCCTCGCCGAGTTCGACGGCGCCGCCACACTCGGGGCACACCTCCGCGAACAGTCGGAGGCTCGCGGCCGCCTCCGTCCGCGCCGCGGGCCCGAGTCGTTCCCACTCCGGCACCCACTCTGGCAGGAGGTCGAACGCGGTCGTGTCGGCGAACAGCGCCGCCCGCGACTCCCACGTCCCCAGCCACTCCCCCTCTAGGTAGGCGACGACCCCGTCGTCGTACGTCGTCACGACGAGCCGGTCGCGGTCCAGGTCGAGCGCCCTCGCCAGCGCGGTCCGCTCGCCCGTCTCCTCCGCCAACGCCGCCCGCGTTCCGGACAGCCACGCGGCGGCGAACCCACCGTCGAGCCGCACGTCGTCGCCGCTGGGCGTCGGCTGGAGCAACCCGGTGCCTTCCAACAGCCTCTCGGATCCGACGCCTCGGGTCGGCGGCTCCGACGGTGTCGACGCCTTCCCGAACCACGCCAACACGCGTTCCGGGAGGTACCGACTGGTGAGTGTCGGTGTGTACGGGACGACGTACCCACGGAGCCAGGTGGCGAGCAACCCGACGGCTACGACGACGAGAGCCACCGCCGGGGAGACGATCGCCAGCGCCGTCCCGGCCGCCGCGACGAACGCGAGGTTGACGACGGTACACGGGAGACACCGGTTCTCGCCGACGTACTCCGGCTGTCGCAGTCGCCCGAGGGTGGCTCCCAGCGGGCTCTCGTGGAGTCGCCTCCGTCTCTCACGGAGCAGCCCCCGCCGCTCGCGGAGCCACCCGGCTGCCACACCGTCCCGTCGGTCTGCCTCCGTCGTCTCGGTACGTTCCCCGCCCGTCCGTCGCCGCGGTGCGCTGGTCGTCATCTGTCTGCCGGCACTGCCGGTCGGCTGCCGATACGCGACGTGTCGAGGTAAGTATGGGTCGCGTACGCGAACGAGGCGCAGAGCAGGGCCACCCACGGTACCTCCTCGAAAGACGCTCCTACCGGATCCGACGCCCTCGGTTACGACGAGCCGATGCCGTCTCCCAGTGGTCGGGTCGCCGAGCGAGTCCTCGCGGGTGCCCGGGTGTCGTCGGCCCTCGGGTGATGGTAGTGTTTTCCTGTTACACGTCCATTTATGTGCAGGTACTGCGTACATACGAACGAGAACTGATGTCACGTAGTACCTCGTCCGTCTCTGGGACCGAATCGGGTGGTGACCGCGAGACTGGGCTGCTCGAGGCGGACGCGGTGTTCGAGACGTTGAGTAACCGCCGCCGACGGCACCTACTCCACTACCTCGTCGGTCTGGCAGACGGCGAGACGACCACGGTCGGGACACTCTCGGAACAGCTCGCCGCGTGGGAGAACGACGTGGACCTCTCTGCGGTCACGTCGAGACAGCGCAAACGTCTGTACACGGCACTCCACCAGACACACCTCCCGAAACTGGATCGGCTTGGGATCGTAGAGTACGACAGTGCGCGTGGGACGGTCGCCTCCGGTTCCGAGATGGCAGCGTTCGACGTCTACTTCGATATGGTGGCACCCGGCGACGTTCCCTGGAACCAGTTCTACCTCGGGTTCGCGTTCCTGGCGGTCCTGTCGGTGACGGCCGGCACTGCCGGCGTCCCACCGTTCGGTCTGCTCGACGGCTACGGGTGGGCACTCCTCGTGGCGATCGGACTCCTCGTCGTCGCCGCGTTCCACTTCGTCTACAGTCTCCACTGCCGCTCGGCGGTCGAGGGGACCCCGCCGCGTCGGTGACTCCGTCGTGCGCCTCTCTTCTCCGACTGCTCCTCAGCCTCGACGCTGCTCCGTGGCGGGAAGTCCGTCAGACAGTCCAGGTCACTCCCGACTACACCCGCCGCTCTCACCGCGGCCTTTTAAGCCGACGCGCTCGGTAACGAGAGACGATCTCACGTGCGGGCACCCACACGCGTCCTCGGCGTCGAGTTCTCGCGCCGGAACCGACTGATCGTCTACTACCTCCTCGGACTCGCCGCCCTCGTCCTCACCTACGCGGCGATCTACAACACCGCGATGGCGCGCCTGGAGGGTGTCGAGCAGTCGTACTTCGCCTCCATCGAGTTCGTCGTCCAGACGATGACGACCACCGGCTACGGCCAGGACGCCGGCCTCTGGAGTCACCCGCTGATGTTCGTCCTGGTCGCACTGACGCAGATCACCGGGATCGGGATCGGCTTCTTCACTCTGCGTCTGATCATCATCCCGCTGTTCACCGACGCGGAGGTGGACTTGGACGACCGCCTGACGCCCAAGCGCGACCACGTGATCGTCTGCGAGTACCGGCGCGACTCTGCGGTTCTCCTGGACGAACTCGAAGACCTCGGCATCGACTACGTGTTGCTCTCCTCGGACCACGAGAGTGCCAAGGCGCTCTCGGACGCCGGCTACGCCGCGATCGACGGCTCACCACAGGACCGGTCGGCGCTCGAACGGGCGAGTATCGACACCGCCCGCGCGGTGGTCGCAGACACCGATGACGCGAACGTCGACACGATCCTGACGGTCCGCTCGATCGACCGCGACGTGGAGGTCGTCGCGCTCACCGACGACAGCGACCTCCGGCGCGTCCTCTCGAACGCCGGCGCGGACAGCGTCCTCTCACCACACGGCGTGCTCGGCCGCCGTCTCGCCGAGAAGGCACTCTCCTCGGTGGATGGCGACGCCGCCGACGCCGTCGAACTCGGCGGCGACCTCGAACTCGCGGAGGTGCCGATCCAGCCGGGGAACCGCCTCGTCGGACGACGTATCCGGGACTCCCGCATCCGCGAGGAGACGGGAGCGAACGTCGTCGGCGCGTGGATCGACGGTGAGTTGCAACTCCCGCCAGACCCGGACGCCGTCGTCCGCTCGAACACGGTGTTGCTCCTCTCGGGCCCCAACGACGCGCTGGCGGCGTTCGACGAGTACACGCGCCCGTCACAGACGCTCCGCCGTCACGACCGTGTCGTCGTCGCCGGGCTCGGCGAGGTCGGAGCGGCGGCTCACGAGGCACTCGTCGACGCCGGCCTCGCGGTGACGACGATCGACCGCGACGACGGTGACGGCGTCGACGTAGTCGGCGACGCCAGCGACGAGGAGACGCTCCGAGCGGCCGGGATCGAGACCGCCGACGCGGTGATCGTCGGCCTCCCGAACGACTCCGCCGCGCTGCTGACGACGGTGTTGGCGCGGTCGCTGAACCCGGAGATCGAGATCCTGGTCCGGGTGAGCGACACGGACGCCACCCAGAAGGCGCTGAGCGGCGGGGCCGACTACGTGCTCTCCGTGCCGCGCGTGAGCGCCCGGATGGTCGCCAGAGAGCTCCGCGGCGAGGACATCCTCACTCCGGCGACACAGATCCGCCTGCTGCGCGTCCCGGCGACGCCGTTGGCCGGCTCGACGCTCGCGGAGTCGGGCGTGTACGAACAGACGGGGTGTCGCGTGATCGCCGTCGAGGACGACGACGGGTTCGTCGCCACCGTGGACCCACAGCGACGCTTCTCCGGCGACGAGACCATCGTCGTCGTCGGCTCCGACGAGGCGATCCGGGAGTTCCGCCGACAGTTCGACGTGACGCCCGTCGAACCGGGACAGTAGCCGCCGTCCAGAGCCACTTCCCCACCGCGCCGAACTACACTGTTACCGGCTCGAACCCGAGGATGGGAGCAGCGACTGTCACCAGTCGTCGAGTCGCTTCCGGAGGGCAGTCAGCGAGTCGACGTCGAACGTCGGCGTGATCGAGAGGTCGACGGCCGCGTTGTGTGACCGACGGAGGAACGCGGTGTCGAGGCCGGCACGAGTGGCAGCGACTACGTCGGTCTCCCTGTCTCCGACGTAGAGACTGTCGTCCGTCTCCAGTGCCTCGAGCGCGTCGAGCAGGAGGTGCGGTGCCGGCTTGCGTCGGTAGAACCCGCGGACGCCGGTCGCTCGACCGCTGGCGTACTCGAACGCGTCGAAGTCGAACCGTTCGACGACGACCCGCACCACGTCGTCGTAGTTGTTGCTGACCAGTCCGACTCGGTAGTCGTCGGCGATGTCGGCGACGACACTCGCGTCGCCGTACGGAGTGCGCCGCTTCGCGTCGAGGCGATCGATCACCCGTCGTGCGGCGGCACGCTCTCGTCGGTCGAAGAACGCGACCGGGTCGACCCCCAACCGATCACAGCCACGAGCGAACTCGACATCGTACTCGTACCCCGACAACAGCGTGCGCGTCTGCTCGTCCGGATCGAGCCCACACTCGTCGAGTGCGTCTGTGAGTGCCCGCTCGTGGACCGACGAGTCGGTCGCGCGTCCACGCAGGAGGACGCCGTCCATGTCGAACAACACCGCAGGCTGTCCCGACTCTTCGATCGACTCCGAGCTCCGCTCGCCGTCTCCCGCGAGACTCGGTCCACTCATCTGACGAGCCCCCGTGTGTACGCCGAGAGGCTCTCGGTGACGACGACGACACCGAGGATGACGAGCAACACCGTCGCGACGGACTGCCAGGCGAAGGCGTTGACAGCCCGGAACAGTTGGACACCGATACCACCGGCCCCGACGAACCCCAAGACCGTCGAATCGCGGATGTTGATGTCCCAGCGGTAGATCGAGAGTCCGACCAGCGCGGGTTTCACCTGTGGGAGGATACCGTACAGGAGGATCTGCCCCGGCGATGCACCGGCCGCTCGGACGGCCTCCACCTGTCCGAAGTCGATCTCCTCGATCTCTTCACCCAGTAGTTTCCCGAGGAACCCGACCGACCGGAAGGCGATCGCGACGGCGCCCGCCAGTGGGCCGGACCCGAACATCACGACGAATATCAACGCCCAGATGATCGTGTTTACCGAACGGCTGACAGTGACGATCAGTTTCCCGAGCCAGAACGTCACCGCGTTCGGTGTCGTGTTCTCGGCGGCCAACAACGCGACCGGGACCGCCAAGACGAGTGCACCCAGCGTCCCCAGCGCGGCGATCTGTACCGTCTCGATCAGGGGATCGACGATCCGACCGGTGTACGCCACGTCGGGTGGGTACATCCTGGTCAGCAGGTCTGTGACCTCTCGCGGGATCGTGCCCGGGTTCGTGACGCCGATCTCCATGAACTCCCAGGACCCGACCACGGCGACGGCGCCGAGTACCCAGAGCGCGAACCGTCCGAGCCGCCGGCGGCGGTCGAACCGTCGCCAGCGAGGTTCGTCGACCGCCATCACTGGTACCTCCGTCGAACGACCGCACTCACGCCCTCGGCCACCAAGACGACGGCGACGATTGCGACGAGGATGGCCGTGACGTACTGGTAGTCGTAGCGGTTGAACGCCGTGAGCAGTACCGATCCGATCCCCCCGGCACCGACGATTCCGACGACCGTCGACGTGCGGATGTTGATGTCCCACCGGTACACCGAGAGCCCGGCGAATCGCGGCACGATCTGAGGGACGACACCGTACAAGAGCGTCTGTGTCGACGACGCCCCGGCGGCCCGAACTGCGTCGACAGACCCCATGTCGATGTCTTCTAAGTCCTCCGCGAGGAGTTTCGAGAAGAACCCGACCGTCTTGAACGTGATCGTGAGGATCCCCGCGAGCGGACCGAAGCCGATCGCTTTCACGGCGATGATCGCGACGATGATCGCGTTGAACGCTCGCGAGACGGAGATGAACCCTCTGTTCACCGCGTACAGTGGTCTCGGAGAGAGATTCTCCGCGGCCATGAACGCGACCGGCACACTGACGACGATTCCAGTCAGCGTCGCGACCGTCGCCATCGCGACACTCTCCAGCATCTTGTCGAGGATTCGCTGGGCCTGTCTGGGTGTCGCGGTCGGCGGGAAGAAGTCCCCCAACAGCGAGCCGGCGCTGGCGAGTCCCCGTGCGACGCGTCCCGGGTCGGCACCGACGCCCAGACCGGACCACAGGAAGAACCCGACGACACTGGCGTAGACGGCCCACTTCACCTCGCGACGGGGGAACACCGACGGGCGCTCCCACGTCCGTTCGCCGGTCGCCACGTTAGAGCCCTCCCGTCGGCGAGTTGTCGGCGCCCGCGATTCGGTCTCGCTCTTCGTCGTTGTCGCTCGGTATCCCGGTGTGCTCTCCGGTGTCGTCGGGGACCGCTGCCCCGCGGTAGACGCGGTCGAGTCCCTGCTCGTCGAGTTCCGCCGGCGTCCCCTCGAAGACGAGTTCACCGTCGTGGAGCCCGACGATCCGGTCTGCGTGATCCAACGCCAAGTCGACTTCGTGGATGTTGATCAACACCGGTACGTCGCGCTCGGCGGCGATGTCGGTCAGGAGCCGCATCACTGTCCCGGAGGTCTCGGGATCGAGACTCGACGTTGGCTCGTCGACGAGCAGAATCTTCGGCTGTTGGACGACCGCCCGGGCGATCCCGACCCGTTGTCGTTGCCCGCCGGAGAGTTCGTCGACACGTTTGTTCTCCATGTCTCCCAATCCGACACGGTCGAGGATCTCGTAGGCGCGATTCACGTCCTCCGACGAGAAGGAGCGCCGGAACGCGGTCCACGCCGAGACGTATCCCAACCGCCCCGTCAGCACGTTCTCCATGACAGTCAATCGCTCGACGAGATTGTACTCTTGGAAGATCATCCCGATGTCGCGGCGTGCCGACCGCAACGCGCCGTCGTCGAGCCCGGTCAACTCCGTGCCGTCGAGTCGGACCTGCCCACCGCTCGGCTCGGTCAGCCGGTTGATACACCTGATGAACGTACTCTTCCCGGCGCCACTGGGACCGATCATCGCGACGGTTTCACTCCCCTCGACCGACAGCGAGACGCCCTCGAGCGCTTCGTCACCGGTCGAGTACGTCTTCTGCAACTCGGTGACTTCGAGCATCTACGAACCCAGTGCGCTCTCGGTGTACTCGACGCCGTTGTACCGCTGGATGATCATGATGTCTTTGAACACCGTCCGGTAGTCGATGGGGACGAACTGGTCGTACCCGGTGCGCTCTTCGAACGCCGTCCCACCGAAGTCTGACTCGAGATACGCTCGCTCGATGCCCTCGATGATCTCCGGCTTGAGATTGTACCGGTAAGCGACCGGGCCGTTCGGGAACGGCGCCGAGGCCCAGACCACTTTGAAATCGTCGAAGCTCAGGTCGCTCGTCGCCTCGACGGTGTCGACGAAACAGGTGGAACAGATCGGCCCGGCATCGTAGTCACCGGCTGCGATACCGCGTGTCGTGTTCCCGTGACCGCCGGAGAAGTTGACCTCGTAGTCTTCTTCCGCCGTCACGTCGAAGTACTGGTCGAACAGTGCCGACGGCGCCTGGTGCCCAGAGTTCGAAGCCGGTTCCGAGTGACCTATCTTCACATCGTCGCGAGCGAAGTCCTCGACACTCTGGATGCTGTCGGCCTCTGCGCGGGTCGTCGCGAACAGGCGGTACCCGAACAGTTTGTCTGGAGTCAGGCCAGCAGCGAACGGAACTGCACCCGCCAGGTTGACCGCGAACGCCGTCGTCCCGGTCGAGAAGTTCGCGATGTGTGCGCGTTCGGACCGCATCGCCTCGACGGACGCGGCGTAACTGTTGACCTTGCTGAACTCGACTTCCTTCCCCGTCTCCTCGCGGATCCGGTCGAAGACGGCCTCGAAGTCCTCCTCGAACCGGCCTTGGACGTCTTCACTAGGGCTCTCGGTGAACACCAGCGTGTCTGGGTCTAGTAGTTCGCTCTCGTCGCTCGGCGTCTCCCGAACTGGTTGGCCGTGTGGCACCTCGTCGACGCTGCGGCCACGCATGTTCTTCAGATCTGCAGTCGACCCGCGTTCGTAGGTGGCATCGACCAGTGGCGTCGAAAGATAGTTGTTTTCCTCCCACGCAGGGTTCGCTGGATCGAAGCTCCCGGCATCGGCCAACATCGGGTCCCCGGTCCCCGTGCTGCTCGTCCCACCGGACGAGTCGGCGTCTCCGGAACCACTCGACCCGTCGGAGCCACTGGATCCAGAACCACTCCCACCAGAACAACCAGCCAATCCGACTGCGAGGGCCGTCGCCGATCCCTTCAACACGGTACGCCGCCGCGGCGTGTCCTTGTCAGACATCGTGACACTACATCCAGTGTTAGAACTTCAATCTATCGAAATTTTATACGTTGTATAATGTACAAACCCGTACTGGTCGTAGGGGACCGCACCGGTACGGGTCGTTCAATAGTGGAACGTACTCTCCCGAGCTCCCGCCCAGATCTGTACGACTCGGGACAGATTCAAGCGGAACCCCTCCGAGCGAACACGCAGGAATGGAAGACTCCGACGCCGACACGACCGCCGAGACGCGACTCACGATCCTCGGCAGTCACCACCTCGCACAGCCGGGCAACGACGAACACGGGACGGACGCGGGCGACCCGTTGGACGACGGTCGACAACGTGAACTGGCGGCGCTGCGGGACCGACTCGCCGGACGCTCGTTCGACTGGGTCGGCCTCGAGATCCCTCGCGACCACCGGGACGCCCTCGCGGAGCAGGTCGACGCCGTCGACGCGGCAGTCGCCGAGCGAGGTGAGGCGGTCTGGACGGACCCGGACGAGTGGCCCGACGGGCCGCTGCGTGTCCGCGGCGAGGCGGTCCAGATCGGACTCAGACTGGCTCGACGACTCGACGCGCGTGTCCACGCGGTGGACAGCCAACCGGCGCCGCCAGATCCGCCTGCGGGCTCGACGGCGGAACTGGACTGGTCGCTCGCCGTCGATTCGGAGGCGGTGCCGTACGACGTGCCAGACCCGGAGGCGGTCGTCGCGGATCGTGAGTCGCGAGTTGCCGAGTCCAGCTACCTGGAACTGTTCCGGCACACGAACCGAGAGCCGCAACTCCAGCAGAACCACCGGCTCAACGTCGCCGCCTCTCTCTCGTCATCGGAGCTCTCGGCGTCCGACACCACCGGTGAGGCGGAGTCGGACACCGAGCCGCCGCTCGTGGCTGCCGATGCCACCACCGACTACGCCGGGGCCAGACAGTTGGGGTACTGGTACGAGCGCAACGCCCGGATCTGCGAGAACTGTCGCGCCGTCGCGACGCCCAGCTCCGAGGGAATGCTCGTGATCGGTGCGGCCCACGTGATCCCAGTTCGGCAAGTCGCCGACGCCGCGGTCGGTATCACTCCCGCGAGTCCGCTCCCGCTGTTGACCGACGACGAGCCGTAGCGGACTCGACACGGGCGGTAGACGACGCGAGACGAGCAGACCGACGCGAGACAAGCAGACCGACGCGAGACGAGCGGGTGCGGCGACCCGCTCACCCCCAGACGCCGCCGACCTCGATCCGTGCGCCGCCGTCGTCGCTCTCGCCGACGGCGACCGTCCACCCGTGTTCGCGGGCCACGTCGCGGACGATCGAGAGCCCGAGCCCGGTCCCGTCGCGAGCCGTCGAGTACCCTGCGTCGAGCACCGCCTCGCGCTCGTCTGCGGGGATGCCGGGACCGTCGTCGCTCACGGCGAAGCCGTCGCCGGTCCGCTCGACCGTGACGGTGACCGTCGGTCCACCGTGTTCGACGGCGTTGCCGAACAGGTTCTCGAGTAACTGTCGGAGCCGGGACGACGACGCTCGCAGCGTCGCGTCCGTCTCGACGACGAGGTGTGCGTCGTCGCCGCCGACGGTCACCCAGGCTGCCTCTGCGGCGGTCGCGAGTTCGATCGCCTCGGTGTCTCGGTCGGCGGTTCCCCCACTCGTGAGCTCGAGGAGCCCGTCGATCAACTCCTGACTCCGGTCGAGTGCCGTCGCCACGTCGTCGAGGTGCTCGCTGTCACACTCCTCGCGAGCCAGGTCCAGGCGACCGCTGGCGACGTTCAGCGGGCTCTGGAGATCGTGCGAGACGACGGCCGTGATCTCTTCGAGGCGTTCGTTCTGTCGTTCCAGCGTCGCCTCGCGGTCGAGTCGGTCCAAGGCGACACGGGCGTGATTCGCGAGGATCTCCGCCAACTCCGCGTCTCGCTCGTCGAAGGCGTCCGTCTCCTCCGCGACGGCTTGGAGGACCCCGTGGTCGCCGATCGGGACCGTCAGCGCGGAGCCGTACCGGTCGGGCTTCAGCGCGTCGTCGTCTGCCGCCGTGTCGGCCGTCACGGCCGTCTCGCCGCTCGTGTAGACGCGTCCGACGACCCCCTCGTCGGCGGCGACGCGTTCGACGGTCTCCGACGAGAGGTCCGACGAACAAGTCGCCGGCACGAGTGAGCCGTCGTCGGCGAGATTGAGACAACAGTGGCTGAACGCGAGGATCTGCTCGGCCGTCTCGACCGTCTGCTCGCAGACGGCGGCGACGGACTCGTGGGAGCCGAGTTCCGTGGCGACGCCGTGGAGCGCCCGCAGTGCTCGCTCGTGGCGTTCGGTCTCCGTCCGGTCGGTACTGATCCCGACGAGCCCCTCGACCTCGCCGGTCGGCCCCGCCAGCGGGTACTTCTCGTTGCGGAAGAACCGCTCCCCGTCGTCGGTCTGCAGGTGACGGTCGTACGAGACGGACTCGCCGTCGAGCACGCGCTCGTCCCGGCGACGGATCCTGTCGCCCTCCTCGGATCCGAACAGCTCGCGGTCCGTCGCCCCGAGCATCTCCTCGCGTGTCGAGTCGACCGCCTCCGCCGCGGCCTCGTTGACCAACTCGTACTCGCCGTCGACGTTCTTCACGAAGACGGCGTGGTCCGTCCGCTCGACGACCGACCGCAGCCACCGCTGGCTCTGCTCGCGCTCCGTCACCGGCCGCGCCGAGGCCAAGACGAGGTCGCGGCCCCCGATCCGTGCCTCCGCGAGGCGGACTTCCGTGACGACCACCTCGCCGTCCGGTCGCGCGACGTACCACTCCAACTCCTCGTCTCGGTCGCCCTCGACCGCGTGGTCGCGGTCTCCCAGTTCCTCCCCGTCGTTCACTCGTTCTCTCTCGGCGTCTGGTCGCTCGCTCTCGCCGTCAACCCCGTACGCTTCACCGCGGACGACGGCCGCGAGCCAGTCGTCGGATCGCTCCGGGTGATCGGCGGTGAACGCCGTGGGTGTCTCGCCGACGACTGCGTCTCGCTCGCGGCCGACGAGTTCACAGTAGCGATCGTTCGCGTCGACGATCGCCCCGCTCTCGGGGTCGTGGAGTGCGATCCCGTCGGCGGTCTTCGCGAAGATCTCGCGGTAGTCAGTCTCCGCGCGGTGGCGATCCACCGCGTTCCTGATCCGGTTGACGAGCATCTCCGCGGTGTTGCCGCCGGTCCGCTTCTGCACGTAGTCGTCGACACCCCGCGAGATCGCCTCGCTGGCGATCTCCTCGCTCCCGTGAGCGGTGTACAACACGAACGGGAGCGAGCCGTACTCGTCGCGAACCGTCTCCAACAGATCGAGCCCTGTCCCGTCGGGCATCTCGTAGTCCGAGACGACACAGTCGACCGACTCCGTCTCCAACACTTCTCTCGCGGCGGCGGCCGATCCGACGGTCCGCACGGAGAACTCGTCTCCCAACCGATCGAGCTGCTCCGCCAACAGTCCGCGCACCTGCGGTCGGTCGTCCACGTGGAGCACGTCGATCGGTTCCCGTCGAGGCGACGCCTCACTCGGTTCTGTGAGATTCAATACTTGATTGTAGGGCCGTGAGACACTTAAACCTCGTCGCCCTCGATCGGCGGTGTTCGAACGAGTATCGAGGGGACACACGACCGGCCGGTCGTGCACCCGTCCGTCACCGTCCGTCGCGTGTGGGTTCGAGACGGTGACCGACGGCGACCTCACTGCGGCAGATCGACGATCACGCGGGTTCCGCGGCCGTCGCGCGACTCGATCCGGAACTCGCCACCGAGGTACCGGGTCCCCCACCGAACGACCCACAGGCCGAGTCGACTCCCGTGTTCCAGCGGCGACTCCTCGCCGGTCGTGACGGCGCGGCGGTCCTGCTC
The DNA here is from genome assembly GCF_041361345.1 of Halobaculum sp. MBLA0147. Taxonomy (NCBI): domain Archaea; kingdom Methanobacteriati; phylum Methanobacteriota; class Halobacteria; order Halobacteriales; family Haloferacaceae; genus Halonovum; species Halonovum rutilum. The sequence continues at coordinate 369,799 of NZ_JBGKAD010000002.1, forward strand.
GGGGATACCCGGACCGTCGTCGGCGACGACCACCCGCACGGCGTCGTCCGTCTCCGTCACACGCGTCTCCAGCGTCGGCGTCTCCGTGTCGTTGTGGACGAGTGCGTTCTCGACCACCTCCGCCAACACCGTCTCCAAGATCCGCTCGTTCGTCTCGACGGCCGTCGTCGGTGCTACGTCGAACGCCGTCTCCACCGCCACCTGGCCGTCGTAGTCGTCGACCGCCCGCTCGACGACACCCTCCAGTACGCGCCCGACGTGGACCGGCTCCCGTTCGGCGGTCTCGTCGACGGACAGCAGTCGATCGAGCGTCCGCACGTTCTCGACGAGGTCGTCGAGGTCGTCGAGTTTCGACCCGATCCGGTCGACCGCCTCCTCCCGCGGAATCGGCGTCTCGTCGTCGAGACTCTCCGCGTACCCTCGGATCGTCATCAGTTCGTTGCGGAGGTTGTGGCGCAACACCCGGTTCAACACGCCGAGCCGTTCCCGGCGCCGCTCGCGCTCGCTCACGTCTCTGACGGTCACCGCGCGGCCGACGCCGTCCTCGATCGGCGTCACCGACACGCGGAGCAGTCGACCCGACTCCGCCTGCTGTGTCACCGCGCCGTCGGTCGGAAGGGCGTCTGGGAAGACCGTCCTCGCCGGTTCGCCGACGGGATCGGTCGTCTCCAACACAGCCGCCGCGGCGTCGTTCGCGTCGACGACGCGGTCGTTGCCGTCGAGGATAAGGAACCCCTCCTCCAGCGAGTCGATCGCGACCTCGCGACCGGTCGAGGCGATCAGTGGGCCACTCGACAACAGGTCCGTACGGAACAACGCGTAGCCGTACCCGACGCCGGTGACGGCCAGTGTCAACGGCGTCGCGTTCGTCGAGCCGACGAACACGTCGCCGGTCGCGGTGAGTACCACGCCGACGACGGGCATGACGGAGCCGACGACGAGCGCGACGCTCTGGTCCGTGTACAGGTCCGTGTCCGACAGGGCGGTTCGCGCCACGAGGAAGAGTCCGATCACGGTGAGCACGAGCGAGTACGCCGTCGCGACGAGGAACGTCGGCCCGAGTTCGTACGACACGACCGTGACGACCGGCGCCACCTCGACGGTGAGGTTCCGCACCGCCAGTCCGTGCAACGGACTCGTCGTGACGGCGAGGACGTGGACCACGAACGGCGCCGCGAGCAGGGCGATCCGTCTCGGTGTCACCAGCGCCGTCCGCCCGGTGTACACCAGCGCGAACGTCACCCACGCCGTGGCGGCGATGCTGCTCGTGGCGACGCGGATCGCCTCGCCGACGAACGCGACCGGCACCGACCCCGCCTCCAGCGGGAGCACACTCGCGAACGCCCACGCCGCGTCCGCCACCAACAACATCTCGAACCACTCGGCGACCTCCGAGTCCTCGCCGAGCAGGTGGGTGAACACGGCGATCAGACTCAACAGCCCCCCGACACCGAGGAAGGCGATCGCCAACGACGACACCGGGCGGGCGACGATCACGGGTCGTGGTTACCACCACCACGAATAAATCTACCGCAGTCGTCTAGAGAACGGAAGTGGGTGCCCACCGTGTCGGTCCGGGCGACACTCCTCGAGTTCGTCGTTCACCGACCCTCACACGCCGTCGAGCCAGAGGTCGATCTCCGAGACCAACTCGGCGGCGTCGTCGTACGGCGACCGGGTCGCCTCGTGACCCCCGTCTCCGGTGTGACCGTCCGACGACCTGGCCCCGTCGCGACCGCGAGCGAGCGCCCGCCGGAACGCCCGCCTGACGCCCTCGTTCTCGAACAGCCCGTGGAGATACGTGCCGAGTACGTCACCCGCGACCGCGCTCTGTGGTCCGAGTGGGCGCTCGACGGCCGCCGCGTCGAGCGGCTCCGTGTCGCCCATATGGATCTCGTAGCCGGCGACCGCCGCGTCGAGCCCCGCCAGCGGGCCGGCCCCACTCGCCGGGACCGTCGTCCGCTCGACGCGTTTCTCTCGCGAGAACGTGGTCCGCACCGGGAGCAGTCCGAACCCGTCGACCGGTCCCTCCGTCTCCGCGCCCTCGACGTGGGCGTTCTCGATCCGCTCGCCGAGCATCTGGTAGCCGCCACAGACGCCGACGATCGGCCCGTCGAACGCGCGGAGTCGCTCGCCGACCCCCGCGGCACGGAGTGTCCGCAGGTCGTCGACCGTGTTCTTGCTGCCCGGGAGGACGATCCCGTCGAACGCGTCGAGAGCGGCGTCCGCCGGCAGGTAGACGACACGGACGCCTGGCACCCGCGCCAGCGGTTCGAAGTCGGTGACGTTGGAGGCACGTGGGAGTCGCGGGACGCCAACGCGGAGTGCGTCCGCGTCAGACACCTCGTCGTCGTCCCCGACGACGGCTCGTTCGCCCTGCGGCGGGAGCGAGACGCTGTCCTCCTCGGGCAGTCCGGGGTCGTCGTAGGGCAACACCCCGAGGACGGGCACGTCCGTCAGCCGCTCCAGTTCCTCGACGCCGGGGGCCAGCAGCGAGCGGTCCCCGCGGAACTTCGTGATCACACACCCACGGACTCGCTCGCGGAGGGCCGCGGGCATCAACTCCAACGTGCCGTAGAGGCTGGCGAACACGCCGCCGCGTTCGATGTCGCCGACGACGAGCACGTCGGCGTCCGCGAACCGTGCCGCCTCGACGTTCGCCAGGTCGCGGTCGTGGAGGTTGACCTCCGCCGCGCTCCCAGCTCCCTCTGCGACGATCACGTCCGCGTCTGCGGCGAGTCGATCGTGGGCTGCCGCGGCGGCCTCGCGGGCCCGGTCCCAGTGCTCGTCGTAGTACGTGCCGGCCTCGTAGTGGCCGACGGCGGTGCCGTCGACGATCAGTTGACTCTCGCCGTCGCCGCTCGGTTTGAGCAACACCGGGTTGTGGTCCGTCGACGGCGCGGTACGAGCCGCCCGGGCTTGGACGTACTGGGAGACGCCCACCTCGCCCCACTCGCCGTCGGGTGTCGCGGCGACGCGGGCGTTGTTGCTCATGTTCTGGGCTTTGAACGGCGCCACGTCGTAGCCCGCGTCCGCCAGCCGGCGGCAGAGTCCGGCGACGACGGTGCTCTTGCCGACGTGACTCGCCGTCCCGACGACGAGGATCGTCTCGGTCACCTCTCCCGTGACCCCCCGGATCGTTCTGTGCTCGACGGTGGCGCTCGGGACCGCTCGTCTGCCCTCTGCGGCTCCCGCGACCGCTCACCCTCCGCCCACGCCGCGACACGGTCACAGAACGTGTCGAAGGCGCCGGACTCGGCGTGGACGTGTGTGTACGTCCCGAGCGTCCGGTACTCCGTCAGCCCCTCGCGGCCGTCGGCGATCCCGTCGCCGCGCGTCACTTCGAACGCGAACCGCGCGTCGCTCGCCACGTCGGCCGTCGAGTAATGGAACTCGTGGCCGCGAACCGTCTCCCCGCTCGCGGCCGTGAGCGTCCGGTCCGTCGCACTGAGTTCGACGTGATCCAGCGCCTGGTACCGGTCACACATCCGCACGTCCGCCGGGAGCACGCCCGCCATCTCGTGGGTCTCCCCCTCCGCCGTCGTCAACGTCTCTACCAGCGCCATCAGGCCGCCACACTCGCCGAGAACGGGGAGTCTGTCGGCGGCCCGCTCCGCCAACGTCGCCAGCGCCGGACTCTCGGCGAGCGCCGCGGCGTGGAGTTCGGGGTAGCCACCCGGGAGGTAGACGCCGTCACACGGCGGGAGCTCGTCGCCCGCGGCGGGGGAGAACGGCACCACCGTCGCACGCGCTCGGAGTCGGTCGAGCGTCGAGGGGTACCGGAAACAGAACGCGGCGTCGTCCGCGACCGCGACACGGGGCTCGTCGGTGTCGATGTTCGAGGCCCGTCCCTCGCGTCCCTCGACTCCCGAGTCGCCGTCTGCGGGTCCACCCCGACCCGACTGCGCCGGTCGCGGTGGCTCGCGAGCGACCTCGACCAGCCGCTCGGCGTTGACGTGCTCGGCCGCCTCCTCGACGGCCGCCTCGGAGACGGTCGTCTCCTCGCCCATCACGAGTCCGAGGTGCCGATCCGGCACGGAGAGATCTTCGTCTGGGGGGACCCGACCGACGTACGCCAACTCCTCCGGCAGCGCCTCGCGAATCCCCTCGGCGTGGCGCCCGCCGTGGGCACGCTGTGCGAGGACGCCGGCCACCTCTACGTCGTACCCCGCCTCGTCGGCGTACGCTGCGAACCCGAGCGCAGTCGCGCCGACGCTCTGCATCCCGGCGCTCGCGTCGACGACCAACACCACCGGGAGGTCCAACACCTCCGCGACGCGAGCCGTCGAACAGACGGAGCCGTCGTACAGCCCCATCATCCCCTCGACGACACACACGTCACCCTCGCCGCGCCAGTACGTCCGGCGGGTGCCATCCTCGCCGGCGAGCCACGGGTCCAGCGAGCGCGACGGAGCGTCGACGGCGACTTCGTGGTGGCTCGGGTCGACGAAGTCCGGTCCGGCCTTCGCCGGCTGTGGGTCGTAGCCGGCCGCCGCCAAGGCTCGGGTGACGACGAGCGTCGCGACCGTCTTCCCGACGCCCGATGCCGTCCCGCCGAGGACGACTCCCTTCACGGCTCGCCTCCCTCGTCCGCGACGGCCCACTGCGACAGTTCCGGACGACGAACTGGCGACTCGCCCGCGGTCGTCCGTCGCACCACGAGCACGGACAGATCCGAGAACGGCGTCTCCTCGCCCGCGTGGGTCGCCAACTCGCCGAGCGTCGTCCGCGTGATCGCCTCGTCGGCGTGGGTGAGTCGTTCGAGCACGAGCGCCTCCAGTCCGGGGTCGGCACCGGCGTCACACAGTGTCGCCGCCACGTCGCCCGGCATCCAGTCGAACGGCCGCGGGAGGACGAGTAAGTGTCTGTCGCCCACGTCCCGCCGGAGTCGCGCGAGCCCGTCGTCGACGGCCCCGCTGACGTGGAGCGTGACGAACGTCGTCCGCTCCATCGGCGTCCGCGCCCGACTCGCGGCGACTTGGAGCGACGAGATTCCCGGCACCACGCGCACCGGCCGGTCCACGACGTCCTGGACCTTCCCGAGGAACTGGTAGCCGGAGTGGTTCGGGTCGCCCATCAGGACGGCCGTCCCGCGCTCGCCGGCCGCGACGCGGTCCGCGAACGTCGTCAGCGCCGCCGCCTCGTCTCGGTAGCCACAGGTGAGCGTGTCCGCGTCCGTCGCGTCTGCGACGAACTCGACGACCGTCTCGAACCCGACCACCACGTCCGCACGCTCGATCGCTCGCCGGCCTCGCGGGGTGAGGAACTCCAGCGACCCCGGACCGATCCCCACCGCGTACACCGGGTCGACGGCGTCGGCGCGGTCGGACTCGGCGACTTCGGTGGTGTCGTGGTCTCCGTCACCTACCCCCGTCGGGCCCGTCCGACGGACACCGCCGACGGGTTCTGGCTCTGCGGCCGCCAAGTCGGCGGGATCCGGTCCACTCGCGAGGTCGTAGTCGTCCGTCGCCCCCGTGTCGGGTTCGTCGGCAGTCACGCGTCGCCCCCGTCTGGTCGTGGGTCGTCGCCGCCGTCGGGTCGCTGTCCTCCGGCGCCGTCTCCCCCGTGCTCGTCCGCCGCCAACGACACCTCGCCGTCGCGGGCGTCACTCGCCACGTGGATCAACTCGTTCGTCAGCCCCGCGGCGAGTCCGCTCCCGCCACGCCGTCCGACGTTCGTGATCGCCGGCACCCCGTGGGCCGCGGCGACGCGCCGGAGCCGTCGGCGACTCTCCTCGGCCTTCACGAAGCCGACGGGCGTGGCGACGACCACCGCCGGTCGCGTCCCGTCCTCGATGCAGTCCGCCAGCGCCAACGCCGCGGTCGGCGCGTTCCCGACGACCGCGACGGCGTCGTCGTACGTCCCCTCGCGGTCGAGTTCGAGGACGGACGCCGCGGTGCGGGTCATCCCCGTCTCCGCCGCGAGTTCCGCACCGTTGCCGATCGCCTTCCACACTGGACAGTCGTGGCCGCGCCCGGTGACCCCCGACTGGACCATCGTGATGTCCGTGACGATCGGGCGCTCGCCCAACACCGCCCGAGCACCCGCTCGGACCGGCTCCACGTCGTCGCCCGTCTCCGGAGCCGTGAACCGCAACAGGTGTTGGAACTCCGGGTCGCCGGTCGCGTGAACTGCCTTCTGTCGGAGCCGATCCGCCAGCGTCTCGTCCGGCACCAACTCCCGCACCCGATCCATGCTCGTCTCGGCGATCTCCATCGCCCGCTCCGTCGTCGCACCGAGATCGGCGTACGCCTCGTCGCCGGGCCCGCCGCCGTCCGTGCGGTACGGTTCACCCGGCGTCGCGCTCCCGTCAGTCACCCGTGCGACGCGCCGCCGCCGGGTCCCGTCGCCGTCCGAGCCGGTCTCGTCGGGCAGCCGCTCGGCGAACTCGTCAGTCGTCATCGGACACCTCCCCGACCGCGGCGGGCGGACGACTCGTCTCCGCCTCCAACTCGCCCTCGGCGCGTAAGTCGAGGTCGCGCAACGCCCGGTGGACGTCGTCCGGCGCGTCCCACAGGTCGCGATCGATCGCCTCCAGTAACGTGTCCGCGATGGAGGCCAGCGCCCACGGGTTCACGTCCGACATCCAGGCCTGCCTGTCCGGGTCGAGTGCGAACTTCTCGGCCACGTCCGTCCACAGCCGGTCGCTCACGACGCCGGTCGTCGCGTCCCAGCCGAGCACTACGTCGACCGTCGAGGAGAGGTCGCCGGCACCCTTGTAGCCGTGCTCCTCCATCGAGTCGAGCCACTCGGGGTTGAGCACGCGAGCCCGCATCGCCTTCCGGACTTTCTCCTCGTTGGTGTACACGTCGACGTTCGACGGATCCGAGGAGTCGCCGACGTACGAGGCCGGTTCGCCGTCGTCCCCCGCCTCCGCGACGGCCGTGATCAGCCCGCCGTGGAACGCGTACCAGTCCGAGGAGTCGAACTCGTCTTGCTCCATCGTGTCCTCGATCTTCACCGTCGCGTCGACGCTCGCGAGTCGGCGCTCGAAGGCGTCGTGGGCCTCCGCGACGGAGCCACGCCACCCCATCGCGTAGCCACCCCACTCGACGTACACGGACGCGAGGTCGCTCCGGTCGTCCCAGTTCCCCTCGTCGACCGCCTTGTTCGTCCCGGCGCCGTACCCGCCGGGCCGCGTCGTGAACACGCGGTGACGCGCCGCCGTCTCCGGGTCGTCGTGGCCCCGGTCGCGCAACTCCGCCTCGGCCTCCTCGACGTGTTTCTTCACGTAGTTCTCCTCGTGTGGCTCGTCCAGTTCGACGACCGCCTCGACGGCGTCGTGGATCACCCCCGCGGCCTGTGGGAAGGCGTCGCGGAACAGTCCCGACACGCGCGTCGTCACGTCGATCCGCGGCCGGTCCAACTCGTCCAGCGGGATCGGCTCCACGTCGTCGATCCGTCCGGCGTCGGTCCACACCGGCTCGACGCCCATCAGCGCGAGCACCTGCGCGACCGTCTCGCCGCGGGTCCGGACTGTCGGCGTCCCCCACGCGACGACGCCGATCTCCTCGGGGTACGCGCCCTCTTCGCGGCGATGTCGCTCCGCGACGCCGTCGGCCACCTCGCGGCCGACATCCCACGCCGTGCGAGCGGGTACCTTCCGCGGGTCCAGCGTGTAGAAGTTCCGGCCGCTCGGCAGCAGGTCGACGCCGCCCCGCGTCGGCGCGCCGCTGCCACCCGCGGGGACGTACTCACCCTCGAGTGCGTCGGCCGTCCGCGTCACCTCCTCGCTTGCGCCCCGTACCTTCGGGACGACGGTCTCACAGACGTACCGCAAGACCTCGCGCAGCTGCTCGTGAGCACCCGGTTCGGCACGGGCGTCACCCAACGGCTCCAGGGCGACGACGAGGGTGTTCATAGTCACCTCGTCGTCGGGGTCCGCCTCGCGGCCGGAGGGGGGCACGTCGAAGTCCGTCTCCGCGAGCAGGCCGACGAGGTCGAGACTCGTCTCGTACACCACGTCGGCGGCCTCGGCGTACGTCATCCCCAGGGTCTCGTCGTACGTGCCCGGTTCGGCGAGCAGCCGGTCGTGGTCGATCCCGAGGACACCGGCGACGCTCTCGCGCAACGAGGGGGCGCCGGTGTTCTCCAGTCGCGTGAGTGCGACGACGTACTCGACGAGTCTGTCGTCCGTCGGCGGTTCGCCGAGCGTGTGGAGCCCCAGGCGGATCTGTGTCGTCTTCACGTCCGTGACGTACTCGTGGATACGCTCGACCAACTCGTCGGTGTCCACCTCGTCGCCCGTCACTTCGCCCTCCGCGAGTGTGGTCCCGGCCTCGTCGGGGCCGCGCACCGAGACGCGCTCGTCGATCTCGCCCGCGATCCCCAACTCGACGGCGAGGTCCAACTCGGCGACCTGCTCGTGGATGCGCTCCGCGAGGTTCGCCTCGGTCTCCGCGCCGACGCCGGTGCCTGCCTCGCGATACCGCGTCGCGAGCTCCTCCAACTCGGCGAGTTCGTCGTAGGTACCCGCGTCGGCCATCACCGGCGTGAGGTGGTCGACGACGGCGGCGTACGAGCGCCGCTTCGCCTGTGTCCCCTCGCCAGGGTTGTTGATGACGTACGGGTAGACGTTCGGGAGGTCCCCGATCAGCTGGTCCGGCGCGCTCTCGGCGTCTAACCCGACGGTCTTCCCGGGGAGCCACTCCAGACTGCCGTGGGTGCCGAGGTGGACGACGGCGTCGGCGTCGAACGACTCCCGGAGCCACGCGTAGAAGGCGACGTAGTCGTGTGGCGGCTGGAGTGCCGAGTCGTGGTACACCTTCGACGGGTCCATCCCGAAGCCGCGAGGCGGTTGGACGGTACACAGCACGTTCCCGAACTCGACGCCCGGGATCGCGAACGGGCGATCCGGCGGGTCACCCCACTCCTCGTGGACCGCGGCCCGGAAGTCCTCGTCGAGGTCGTTCCACCACGTCTCGTACGTCTCGGGTTCTACCACGTCGACGCTCCGCTCGCGCACGTCCTCGGGCGCGACCCAGCGGTCGTCGAGCGTGAGTTGACTCGTGAGCGCGTCGATCAGGTCCGCGCCGTCGTCGGGTGGACCGGCGTGGCGTCCACTCTGACCTTCACTGCCGTTCTCTCCCCCGCCGAGGTCGTACCCCCGGTCGGCCAACTCGGCCAGCAGGTTCCGGGCGCTGGCGGGCGTGTCGAGTCCGAACGCGGTGCCGATCCCGTCGTCACTCGGCGGGTAGTTGTGCAACACGACCGCCACGCGGCGGTCGGCGGGGTCACGGTGGCCCAGTCGGGCCCAGTTCGCGGCGAGTCGCGCCGCGTGGGCCACGCGGTCCGGGATCGGGACGTGTCGTTTCGGCGCGGTGCCGATCCCGGCGGTGTCGTCGCCGCGTGCCTTCCCCGAGATCGGGTGGGTGATCACGTTGCCGTCGAACTCCGGCAACGCGACCGACAGCGCCAACTCGAACCCCATCACGCCCGTGTCGGCGGCGTCGTAGCGACTCGGCGACCGCATCGTCGTGATCGTCTCCAGCACCGGGATGCCGAGGCGGTCGAGGAACACCGACTCCGCGCCCGCGCCCTCGTCGTCGGCGTCGCGTCCCCGCTCGTCCATCGACAGCGCGAACATGAACGCCGAACACACCGCGTCGACGAGCGGTTCGCGACCGCCCTCCCCGTCGGGTTCCGTCAACCACTCGTCGACGACCCACTCGGCGTCCTCCTGTTCGCTGGTGTCCGTGGCCGGATTACAGAACACCGGCAGCGCGTCGACACCCTCCGACTCCAGCGCGCGGACCAGTGCGTCCACGTAGGCGGTGTTCTCGTGGGTCCAGTGTGACTCGTAGAACCACACCGCCACCGTCGGCGTGTCCGGGTCCAGCGTCGCCCGCAGCTCCTCGTAGCTCGCGCCGGGGTGGTCCGGGTGGTAGACGCCCTCCGTCGGGAGCGCCACGGGGTCGTCGTGAGCGACCGTCTCGTCGGTGTAGGTGTCGACGAGTGACCGCAGCAGGTTCGCGAGGTTCGCCGTCCCGCCACGTTCCAGGTAGGAGACGACCCGCTCGCGGACCGCCGCGTCCGTCGTGGTGTCCTCGGCCGCGAACGCGTCGCCGGTCGAGTGGACCACCGTCGGGACCCCAGCCTCCCGGAGGTCCGCGACGAGGCCGTCGTACCCCGGGACACCCTCCGTGTCGCCGTGGAACCACAACACGACCGCCGTCGCGTCCTGCGCGGTCTCGCGGAACGCGGCGACCTCGTCGGGTTCCAGATCACCCGACGCGGCCGTCACGTCCGCAGTCTCGATACGCTCGGCCGCCGCCGCCAGCGCCCCCAGTTCGTTCTCCGTCGCCGTGTAGAGTGCGATCTCGTGCATAAGTTTGTTAAAGCGCCGTTGTGCTTCTGCAACTGTGCTTGATTTCGACGCCGACTTGAACCCTTCGGCACGCGAGGTGGTGCCGTTCCCGGCGGTGGTGGGACAGGACCGCCTGAAGCGTGCGCTGTTGGTCGCGGCGGCGAACCCGTCGGTCGACGGGGTGCTCGTCCGCGGCGAGAAGGGGACCGCGAAGTCGACGGCAGCGCGGGGGTTGGCGGCGCTGCTGCCGCCGCAGCGAGCCGTCGCGGACTGTCCGTTCGGCTGTCCGCCAGACGACCCAGACGCGCAGTGTGCGGCGTGTCGCGAGCGACTCCGCCAGGGCGAGGCGGTCGCGCTCGACGAGGCGAGTGATGTCGAGGAGAGCGGTCGCGATCGAGCCGACGTGCTCGAAGACGTGGACGACGACTCGACGGCTGTCCCGGTCAGGCGGCGCTCAGTGCCGTTCGTGACACTGCCGCTCGGGGCCTCGCGGGACCGCCTCGTCGGGTCGCTGTCGGTGCCGGACGCGCTCGACGGCGAGGCGACGTTCGAGCCGGGACTGCTGGCGCGCGCCAACCGCGGGTTCCTCTACGTGGACGAGGTGAACCTGCTGGACGATCACCTCGTCGACGTGGTGCTCGACGCCGCCGCCTCGGGACGGAACCGCGTCGAACGCGACGGCGTGAGTCGGACACACCCGGCGCAGTTCACCCTGATCGGGACGATGAACCCGGAGGAGGGACGGCTCCGGCCGCAGTTCCGGGACCGTTTCGCGTTACAGGTGACGGTCACGGGGAGCCGAGAGTTGGGCGAACGCGTCGCGGTGATCGAACGGTCGCTGTCGGGGTTCGACGGCGACCACGAGGCGGCGACGGCCGCGATCCGCGAGCGGCTCGTCGCCGCACGGGAGCGCCTGCCGAACGTGACACTCCCGGACTCGTTGACACGGTCGATCGCGGACCTGTGTCGCGACGCGGGCGTGGACGGCCACCGCGGCGACGTGGCGCTGGCGCGGTGTGCTCGGACGCTGGCGGCGTTGGACGGGCGCACCAGAGTACTCGAATCGGATCTGCGGGAGGCGGCGACGTTCGCGCTGCCGCACCGCCTCGCCGCGACGCCGTTCGGCGACGGGGCGGATCTGGACCGCCTCCTCGCGGACCACTTCGGCGAGGAGGGTGGCGAGGGGACCGACGACGCCGGCGAGGGTGCCGGTGATGCTGGCGAGGGGGCCGGTGACGCCGACGAGGGGGTGTCGGGTGCCGACGCCGACGGCGGGGGAACCGGTGAGGGGGACAGCTCCGGGGGTCGGGAGCCCGACGGTGCCCCCGGCGGCGAGGGCGACGAGACTGCCGGAACGGACCGCCAGCAGGCCCCCGACGACGACCGAACACGAGCGGGCGCCGGCCGTGGTCCCGACGACGCAGGCGGAGGTGCAGGAGAAGGACCCGGTGGCGACGAGTTTGACGGTACGTCTGGCCTCGGCGACGACGAGAGTCGCCGATTCGACGGCGAGGAGACACCGGACGTGTCCGACGGCGACGACGGCGGGAGCGTGCTCGGCGAGGAGGGGACCGCTGCTGGCGGTGCGGGGAGTGTCCGTCTCGGTCCCGACGGTACCGGCGGTGGTGACACGACGGTGACTCCACACGAGGACGACGGAGACCGCGGAGCCGACGCCGAGGCGACGCCGCTCGTCCCCGGCCAGCAGCGTCCCGCTGCTGCCGCCGGAGACGACGCCGACGAGGCGGCAGAACCCGGTGGCGGCGACAGGGACGACGACGAGGACGGCGACGCCGACGCGGACCGCAGCCACGGACTCCCCGGCGACACGGACGACGAGCGGACGGAACGCGGTGGGATCGAGACGCCGGACCTCGACCCACCCGCTCCGTCGGAGCCGGACGGCGGCGACCACGACGCGACGCGAGCGAGCACGGCGGCTCGTGGCGCGACCGTGCGGACAGAACGAGCCGACGCGACGGACGCGGTCGACGCCGCAGCGACCGCCCGCGCCGCCGCGGCGCGCGGTGCCGACGAGGTGCAGTCGCGGGACCTCCGGCGCTCCGTCCGATCCGGCGGCGACGGCGCGCTGGTCGTGTTCGCACTCGACGCCAGTGCCTCGATGCGCGCGCCGATGCGTGCCGCGAAAGGTGTCGCACTCGACCTGCTGCGCGACGCCTACGAACGTCGCGACGAAGTCGCGGTGGTGACGTTCGCCGGCGAGACCGCCGAGGTGGTGCTCCCGCCGACCGACAGCGTCGACCTCGCTGCGCGCCACCTGAAGTCGCTCCCGACCGGCGACCGGACCCCCCTGCCTGCCGGCCTCCGCGCCACGGAGCGAGTTCTGACCCGCGCCGACGCCGACTCCGCCGTCGTCGTCTGCCTCACCGACGGCCGTGCGACCGCGACCGGCCGCGCGGTCGGCGACGGACAGCCCGCCGCGACAGACGAAGTTGGTTCCTCGAAGACCACTCAGGCACCTGAGGCAACTGAGGTACCTGAGGTAACTGAGACAACTGGGTCGGCGGAGAGAGACCACTCTTGTGACGAGACGCCGCAGGCCGAGCGGAGTGGCGACGAGCGCGCCACCGTGTCACCGGTGGTGGCGACACGTCGGGCGGCGGCGACACTCGCCGAACGAGACCCGCGTGTGCTCGTCGTTGACGCCGGGACGGACGGCCGGACGAGTCTGGTCGGCGACGTGGTGGCGGCGACGGGCGGGGAGCGGGTCCCGCTCGACGATCTGACCGCGAACCGCGTCGCCGACGCCGCCGACCGCGCGACGGCGGCCGACGGGAGGAGCCAGTCCCGAGGCGCGACCGACGGGGGTGACCCGACGTGACGGAACTCGCCACACTCGCGGGACTCGGCGTCCTCGCCTCGGCTGCGGTGCTCGGCGTCACACACGGCTTTGAGCCGGATCACGCCGCGGGGATCTCGGCGCTGACGAGCGACGCCGACGGGTGGCTCCACGCGGCGCTCGTCGGTGCGAGTTTCGCCGTGGGCCACGTCGTCGTGGTTCTGGTGTGGCTCGCCGGCCTCCGCGCGCTGGGTGGGACCCTCTCCGCCGTGCCTGGAGTCGCGGAGACGGTCGGCACCGTCGTGCCGGCGGTCGTGTTGTCCGGCGTCGCACTCCTGCTCGCCACCACCGGGTTGCGTCGCGTCCGCGGCCGGTCGCCACACCCGCACCGCGGGGAGACGGACGGCCCGGTCGGGTGGGTGCTCGCGCGGGTCCACCACCGGCTCCACGGGCACGACCACGAGACGGCGGGCGACTACCTCCGGACCGGCGTCGTCGGCTCGGCGTTCGCGCTCTCGCCGCCGGTGAGTATGCTCGCGCTCGTCTCGGCGGTGTTGCCGACGGCCGGCGCGGCCCTCACGCTGTCTGCGGTCGCCGTCTACGCTGTCGGCCTCACCCTCTCGATGGTCGTCGTCGGCGCAGGACTGGCCGGCGCGTTCGGCGTGGCGGGGCGGCGGAGTCGCCACGCTCACGGGACGCTCGAGGTCGCGGCGGGTGTCGTCGTGTTCGGGTTCGCGGTGCGACTCCTCGTGTGAGTTCCTGAGAGCTTGCGGCGGCAGTCAGATAAGCTGGTAGGGGTGGCACGCGAGAGACGCGCGAGGGGAAGCGAGCGGCGAGGCTGGGGATGCAGAGGTGCTGTGCGGAGCGGATTTGGGCGGAACTGGAACCCCCGATCTGCTCGCGTTCACTTTAGAAGTCTCGGCGACCTCTACTGCGCCGAGCGGTGCCGAGAGACGTGATATGCTACCGAGCGACCGCGAGCGGATCGAGGCTTGCTGAATGCCAGCCTGACCAGACCATTCGCCTTTATTTGAATACCACCACGAACGACGACCCCGACACACTTCGTGACGAACGACGACCGAGGGTGCCGACGGAGTCCACAACTTTCGTGTTACTCCCCGGCAATCTCTGTGTCGTGTTCGAACTCCCGTTCGTGACACTGTTCGGTGTCGGTCTGGCTGCGGCCGGCCACCAGACACTCTCTCGGCTGGCCGCACGCGTCGGCTTCGAGACGGTGATCGCCGACGACCGGACGCGTAGTGACGTCGTCAAGTGGGTCGCGGCGGGAGCGATGCTCGCGTACGTTCTCGGAGTGGAAGGGCGAGCGTTGTCCTCGATCGGCTTGCGAGCCCCCGACGCACTTCCAGTCGTTGGCAGTCTCACACCGGTGCTCGACGTGCTCGTCTGGTCGGGACTCGGTGTGGTCGCGACGTGGGTGACAACGGTGGCCGTCTACGCTCTCTACACACGACTCGGTCTCCCCCTGTTGGAGTCGTTCGAGGACGAGCTCCGTGACGGTGGGACTGCCAGGTACCTGTTCACGGTTCTCTCGGCCGGTGTCGTCGAGTCCCTGTTGTACCAAGGGTACTTGATCGAACGTCTCACCGGACTCACCGGGAGTGTGATCCTCGCGGCGGGCCTCTCGTGTGTCGTCTTCACCGCGGCTCACGCCGCTGGCGAGACCTTCTCGACGGCCGAGACGGTGTACATCGGCGTCCCCGCCGCCGTCCTCACGGCACTGTACGTGGTGTCCGGCTCCGTCTACGTCGCCTGCCTCACTCACGTCGTCGTGAACACGCTGAGCGCGGTAACGGAGTGACATAGGTGGGACCCACCCGGGTCGCGGACGAGTTCACTCCTCGACGGGGAACGCGTCGTGGAGCGAGTCGTGTGTCTCGCCGAGATCGTCGAAGAACGTTTCGCCGAGTGTGGCCAGCCGCGCCAGCGAGCGCTCGGCGTCTCTGACGGCGACGAGACGGCCGCGCCGGTAGTCGTACGCCGGGTCGTCCGCGTCCGTCTCCGCGACGAGTTCCTCCAAGTCCACCAGAGCGGCGTCCAAGTGCCGCTGGAGTTCGTCGAGACTCTCGGCGTCGGCCATCCCCGCGATAGGGCCCTCCATGTGGCCCTCCAGTTCCTGGCGGGCGTGTTCTTCGGCGGCGCGGTCCGTGGTTCCGAGGACGGTCGTCAGTCCGAGTCTGAGTGCTTCGATCTCGTGACAGGTCATAGCAGTTGGGTGTCGAGGTCGCTCACGATGCGGTCGCGGTCCAAGTGCGACGAGACGATGCGGTCGGCGTCGTCCGGCGCGACGCCCTGGTACCAGACGCCGTCCGGGTAGACGGCGACGTTCGGGCCGTCGCCACACGGGCCCAGACAGGAAGTCCTGGTGACGCGGGCGTCACAGGCCTCCGAGTCGCGGACGGCCTGCCGGAAGCGTTCCAACACCTTCGCAGAGCCGTTCCCGGCGCAGGTCTGGTTCGTACAGACGGCGACGTGGTTGGCGGGCGTGTCGTGGACGTGTGGCTCGTCGGCCACGTCCGAGCGGTCTTCGTGGGCCGCCTGGTGGGTGAGCGCTCGCAACATCGCCCGTGCGCCGCCCACGTCCTCCTCGTAGCCGTCGAGTTCCACCTTGTACTTGCAGGTGTCACACGACATCTCGACGCTGTCGGTGCGAGCCTCCTGCCAGCGGTCGCCGAGCACGTCGAGGAGTCTGTCGTCGGTGCCCAGCGGGTCGCCCGAGGCGGCGTCGACGTACGGGTAGTCGGCGTCGAACTCGGCGGCACCGTCGTGGATCCGCCCCGTCAACACGCCGTCGCCGAGCATGTACGGGAGGACGACGACGCCGTCGGGTCGGTGTCGGGCCACGTCGTGGAGCGTCTCGTCGAGTGTCGGCTCCGTCACGCCGACGAAGGTGGCGTCTACGCGGTCGAACGCGCGGCCCTCGTACAACAGCCGCGCGAGTTTGTGTACGTCGGCGTTGGCGTCCGGGTCCGAGGACCCACGAGCGCACAGCACCACCGTCACGTCGTCGTCCTCGCGGTCGACTCCGAGTTCCGCCTCCACACTGGCGGCGCGGTCGTCCAACAGGTCGACCAGCGCCGGGTGGACGCCGAGGTGGGCGCCGTTGGCGACGGACAACTCTGGGTGCTCCTCGCGGACGCGAGCCAGTGCGGCCGGCACGTCGTTCTTGACGTGGCTGGCGGCGAACAGCGAGAGGTGGACGACGGAGACGGTGGAGACGCTGCCGGCGAGTCCGTCGATCGCGTCGCGGATCGACGGCTCCGCGAGTTCGAGGAACCCGGCGTCGACCGGAATGCCGAGCCGCGACTCCAGGTTCGCGGCGAGTCGCCGCACCTGCTCGTTTGACTTCTCGCGGCGGGAGCCGTGGCCGACGAGCAGTACCGCCTCATCGTCCAGTGACGGGTCCGCCGCGGTCGTCGTCTGCGCTCCGTCTCGGCTCGCACCGGTGTCGCTCCCGGCTTCTCCACCGACGGCAGTGTCTCCACCGCCGCCAGCCTCGACGGTCCGCCCCGAGTCGGCGGTGTCAGACACGCGCCGTCACCTCCACGTCGGCTTGGTTGAGACTCCGGCGGAGTTTCCGGCGGCGTGTCGGTGCGAACAGCTCGAACGTCTCGCAGTCCTCGTAGATCGCCGCTCCGACCGCCGGGACGGCCTCGTCGTCGACGCCGAACCAGTAGCCGGAGGACGCCTCTGCGACGTCGCCCGTCGGCGCCGCGACCGGGAGCGCGTCGAGGAGTTCCTGCACTCGCCGGAGGAACTGCCGACTCTCGTGGACGACGGAGAGCCCGACGGTGCCGCTCGAGGACTTGAAACAGACGGTCCCAGTCGACTCGACGATCCCGCGGAGTAGGGGGCGCGGGTGGTCTGCGAGCGCGTCGAAGTCGTACGCCGGCGCCGGCTCCGACTCTTCGCTCGCTTCCGATCCCGTCTCGGTTTCCCGCTCTGTCCCCGTCTCTGGCTCCGTTCCCGTCTCGTCTGCCGTCTCACCGTCGACGGGGACACCGAACCGCTCGGCCGCGGCGGCGAAGTCACCCGCCACGTCGACCACGAACGACTCTTCTCTGCGGGTGATCGACGTGTCGTGTAGGTATTCACGGTCGGTGACCTCCCGCTCGACCGCACTGCGGCCGGCGATCGCGGCCAACCGTTCCGCACTCGTCTCGTCCGGTGCGGTCAGACGGAGTCCGGCGGCCTCGACGCTCTCGGCTCCACTCTCGCCGGTAGCGGGCGCGTCACCACTACGAACCGCCCCGTCGCCGGCGACGTACCCCCAGAGGTACGCGGTCTCTGGGGACGCCGTGTCGAGGTCGCTCACGACTCCTCACCTCCGTCCGTCGCAGCCTCGAGTTCGGTCACGTCGATCGCGTCGAACGGACACGCGGCGGCGGCCTGCTCCGCCTCCTGGACGCGGTGGTCGACGAACTCTCCGACGACCCGCTCGGCGGTCTCCGTGATCTCGCCGTCGTCGCTGCCGGCGGGTGGTGCGGGGTCTGCGTCCGGGTCCAGCGTCGCCAGTCCGGCGTCGTCTTCGACGAACCGTGGATCGCGGGTCAGACACGCGAACACGCCGTCACACGCCTCGCGGTCGACGGTGACGCGGTAGCGTGCGGTGGTCTCGGTGTTCGAGTCCGTCATCAGTAGTCGTACTTCGTCTCGTAGCCGCGCGGGGTGACCATCCGACCGTCCCACACGTACGTCTCCTCGTTGCCGATCACCAGCGTCGTCGTCATGTCCACCAACTCCGTCTCGCCGTACGACGGCAACTCGCCGAGTGTCGTGATCTCGACGGCCTCGTCTTCGCGACCTGCGCCGTGGACGATCCCGACCGGGGTGTCGTCGGCGCGGTGCTCGCGGAGGATCTCGCAGGCGCGCTGGAAGTTCTCGCGTCGTTTGCGGCTCCACGGGTTGTAGATCGAGATGGTGAACCCCTCGCCGGCGACGGCGTGGAGTCGCGACTCGATCTCCTCCATCGGCGTCAGGTGGTCCGACAGCGACACGCTGACGGAGTCGTTGACGAGTGGCGCACCCAACCGCGCCCCGCAGGACTGTGCCGCCGGCACCCCGGGCACGACTTCGAAGTCTAGCATCGACGCCGTGGCGCCCTTCGACTCCGTGATCTCGAGTGCCAGCCCCGCCAGCGCGTACACGTTCGGGTCGCCGCTGCCGACGATGGCCACGTCGTTGCCGGCGAGCGCGCGGTCGATCGCCTCCTCCGTCCGCGACACCTCGCCGCACATCGGCGTGTCGTAGATCTCCTCGGCGTCGTCGGTGATCTCGTCCGGCAGCAACTCGACGTAGGTCGTGTACCCGACGATGTGCTCGGCGTCCGCGAGTGCGCGGGTCGCTCGCTCCGTCATCCCCTCTGGTTGGCCCGGTCCCAACCCGACGGCGGTGAGACTCCCAGCGTCGCCCTCGAAGTCGTCGACGGTCGCGCCGACCTCCTGCTCGACCGTGTCGTCGTCCGTGCTCGCGCCGCAAGACGACGAGGAAGCCGACGCGTCTGCCGATCCGCTCGCGCCGCACGCCGACGACTCCGGCTCCGTCGCGCCACCGCAGGAAGACGTGGTGCTCCCCGCGTCGGCGGTCGTCTGCTCCGCTGTGTCGGCGGTCGCCGTGTCCTCGGTGTCGCCCGGGTCCTTCGGTCCGACCTCGGCGGCGTCCGCACCGCCGCAGATCGACTCGCTGCGTTCCGTCGTCTCGGTCTCTGTCTCTATCTCGGTCTCGGTCCCTACCTCGGCCTCTGTCCCCGTCTCGGTCGTCGCCGCGGTACCCGCCCGTTCCGCGTCCGCAGTCCGTGTCTGTCCGTCCGTCGGTGCGTCCGTCTCCGTGGTGGTGTCGTCCGTACTCATGTCAGAAGTCCTCCACGTCACGACCGCCACGCGGCGTGACGAGGAACTCGCGGTAGTCGTTGCGCCACACGTCCGTCTCGTGGGTGCCGATCAGGATCGAGGTGCCCATCCCGCCGATCTCGTCGGCGTGGGCGGTCACCTCGCCGAGCGTCGTCAGTGTCTCCGTCTCGCCGTCTGCGTTGCGCCCGGCGTCGTCGCGGCCGGCGTCGTCGACGATCGCGACGGGCACGTCGTCGGCCCGCTCCTCGCGGAGCACCTCGATCGCCCGCTCGTAGTCGCGCCAGCAGTTGTACAGCACGATCACGAAGCCGCTGATCGCCGCCGCCCGCAGCTTCTCCGCGATCTCGTCCCAGCCGCGCCACTTGTCCGACAGCGAGATCGTGCAGAAGTCGTTCGACAACGGCGCGCCGAGGTTCGCCGCCCCGCCGAGTGCCGCGGTCACACCCGGTACGATCTCGATGGGGACGTCCGTCGCGTCCTCCTCGTCGGCCATCAGGTACAGCAGGTCCGACTTCCCGTACACGTTCGGGTCGCCGCCGGAGACGTGCGCCACGTCCTGTCCGTCGCGGACGCGCTCGAACGCCTCCCGCGCCAACTCCACCTGCCGTCCCATACTCGACCGCACTACCTCCTGATCCGGTCGCGGATCGACGGCGGGCTCGCCGTCGGTGTCGTCGCCCACCCGGGCGTCTTCGTCCGCTCCGGTGTCGTCGCTCGCGGTGGCGTCACCGCCTTCTCCGCTGCCGCCGCCCGCTCCGGCGTCCTCGGGCGGCAGCGTGCCGTCCTCGCGGAGGAACGCTTGGTAGAGGTCCGACGCGATCACGCAGTCGGCGGACTCGATCACGTCCACTGCCCGCTTCGTCGCGTGATCCGGGAGCCCCGGTCCGATCCCGACGACGTACAGCGTCCCGTACTCCTCGGGTGGTGACCCGGCGGCCGCGCTCCTGGACTCCGCGGCGTCGCTCACTGCCCCACCGCCACGGTGACGGCCTCCTCGTACCGTTCCTTCTCGACGAGTAGTTCGTGGTCGGCCCCGCCGGCGATGGCCGACGCCTCGGCGATTCCGGGCCACCCGATCAACTCCTTCGACCGGGACGGGGTCGGTCCCTCGAAGCGTTCGAGCGTCTCCTTCTCGAAGGAGACAACGCCGACTCCGAGCTCTCCCGCGGCCGCGAGCAGCCCCGGCTCCTCCTCCTTCCGGGTCCCGGTGGCGACGAACGACACGTCGTCGAGCGTGTAGCCGGTCCCGTCCAGCGCCGACTCCCACGCGGCGTGGAACTGCTCGGCGTCCGCTCCGGCGACGCTCCCCGTCCCGAGCACGACGCCGTCGGGATCGTTGCGCTTCAGGACGGTCACGTCCTCGTCCGCGATCACCGCCGCCGGACCGTCGAGTCGGGCGACGGGGCCGAGTTCGTCGTCGAGGACGGCGAGGTTCGTCGCGACCGTCGAGTCGCCGTTGACGACGTGCGCGTCCAGTGCCTTCGCGCGCTCCTCGACGCCCTGTTTGCCGGCCGCCTCGGAGGCGGTCGTCGTGGCGGGCACCGCACCGAGTCCGGCGAGGTCGTCGGCGACTTGGTTCGCGCCGTGGTGACCCCCGGTGAGCGGGATCCCCCACGTCAGTTCCTCGTCGGCGACGACGACCGCGGGGTCGTCCCACTTGTCGTCGAGCAGCGGTGCGGTCTTGCGCATCGCGATCCCCGAGGCCATCAACCCGAGGAAACAGTCGAACTCGCCCCAGTACTCGGCGAACACGTCGCCGTGGTACTCCAGGATCTCGATCGTCTCGTACTCGTCGGCGAGTCCGTCGCGGACCTCGCGGGCAGTCTCCAGCTTCCGCTCGAAGGCGACGATCCCGAGCGTCTCCGCGACCTCGCCGTCGGAGTCCGCCGTCGAACAGTGGCCGCCGGAACTCTCCGACTCCGTGGTGTCGTCGTCCGCCGCCGTCTGTTCCCGGTCTGGCTCCGTCTGCTCCTCGTCCGGTACGGTCTCCGTCTGTGTTGTGTCGTCTGCCGTGGTCGACTCTTCTGTCGTCGTGGTGTCGTCGGTACTCACGTGTCTGTCTCCGTGTCGGTCGATCTGTCGTCTGTCTCCGTCTCACTGGTCCCACCCGAGTCGTCCGCACCCTCTCCGTCGTCCGGGCCGCGGTCGGCCCAGCCGTCGTAGAGGAACGAGCGGTCGTACCCCGCGCCCGCCGGGGCCTCGCCGATCAGCACCAGCGCCGAGGCGCGGTACCCCGCCTCCGTCACGCGGTCGCCGATCGTCGCGATCGTCCCGTCGATCACGTCCTCGTCCGGCCAGGAGGCGTGGTACACCACCGTCACCGGCGTCTCGGGGTCGTGTCCGTCGGCGAGGAGTCGCTCCATCACCTCCGGGATCGCGTGCGTCCCGAGGTACAGACAGGTCGTCACGTCGCCCATCGCGACGAACTCCGAGACGTGATCGTCTTCGGGATCGAGCGTCTTCCCCTGTGGTCTCGTGAACGCGACGTGATCGGCCGTCCCGTTGAGGGTCAACTGCGTCCGCAGGGTCGCGCTGGCGGCGAACGCCGCCGTCACGCCGGGGACGATGTACGTCGGCACGTCCTCGGACTCCAGTGCGTCCATCTGCTCGAGTGCGGCGCCGTAGATCGACGGGTCGCCGGAGTGGAGTCGCACCACGTCGCGTCCGTCGCGGTAGGCGTCCCGCATCAGCGGGATCAGCTCCTCCAGCTCCTTCCCGATGGAGGAGACCGTCTCCGCGTCCGCACAGTACCGCTCCAACAACTCGCTGTTGACCAACGACCCGGCGTGGACGACGAGGTCAGCCGACTCGACGAGTTCCTTCCCGGCGACCGTCAGCAGTCGTGGGTCGCCGGGTCCCGCGCCGACGAACGGGATCCCCGGCTGCTCGTCGCCGGCCGTGTGCTCGTGGACGCGCGGGTCGCGCTCCCGCTCGCGGCGCTCGCTCGCGGCGTCGATGGCCGCCTGCGGGTCCGTCTCCGCGTCGCTCACGGCGCACCACCGCCGTCGGTCGCGAGAGCCGTGTCGTCGTCCTCGGTACCCGCATCGTCGTCTCTCGTACCCGTGCCGTCGTCCGCTGCGACTGCACCTTCGTCCGTCTCCCCGTCTTCTGCCGACGCGAAGTCGGTCGGGTGGTCGCGCTCCAGGTCGCCCCGTTCAGCGTACGCCAGCGTGTAGTAGTCCCGCTCGGCCACGTCGGTCGGGTCGTCGGTGACGACCGTCTCGTCGGTGTTCATGAACAGCCGGCGTCCGTAGGTCACCTCGTAGCCCGCCTCCACGAGCCCCTCGTGTGTCGCCGGTGCGTCGGTGACTTTGAACAGGATCATCCGGTCGGGACCGGTCGGGGAGCGGCCGCCGTCGGCCTCTCGCAGTGCGAGCCCCGCGCCGGACTCCACCTCGACACCCAACGCCGTCGCGAACGCCGTCACGCTGGAGACGCCGGGGACGACTTCGAGTGTCACCGCCGGGTGGAACGCCGCCAGCGTGCGCCGGAGGTGGCCGAACGTGGAGTACACGTTCGGGTCCCCGAGCGTGACGAACGCGGCGTCGCCCTCGCGAGCCACCGGTGCGACCGTCGCGGCCGCCTCGCGCCACGCCCGCCGCAGTTCCTCGGGGTCCCGGGTCATCGGGAAGTCGAGGTCTCCGAGTCGGTCCTCCGGGACGTGTTCCGTCGCCACCCGTCGGGAGAGACGGCCGGGAGTGTACACCACGTCCGCGGACTCCAGCGCCTCTCGCCCACGGATCGTGAGCAGGTCCGCCGCTCCGGGACCGAGTCCGACACCGTACAGGGTCACGGCTCGCCCCCCGCCGTTCCGGTGTCGGTGTCACTCCCCGACCCGTCGCTCGCACTGCCGACGACGGTGTACACGGGATTCTCGGCGTCGAAGGAGGTGGCGCCGGCGAGTTCGTAGCCGTGACTCACCTGGAACTGGACGACGTCCTCCAGTAGGTCCCGCTCCCGGTAGGCGTCCACGACGCCGCCGGCCACCTCCAGCCGGGAGACGTTCGTGACCACGCGGTCGACGCCGGTCGCGACGGCGTGGTCCAACACCGCCTCGTAGTTGCGCGTCCCGCCGAGGAACAGCGCGTCGTAGTCGTCTGGCAGTCCGTCCGGTGCCTCGGCGGCGACCAACTCGACCGCATCGCGACAGTCGTTGGCCGCGAGGTTCGCCTCGGTCGCGTCCAGCTTCTCCGCGACTCGTTCCAGCGCCGTCACGCGACCCGCGTCGCGCGCTACCGTCGCTGTCACCGCACCGGTGCAGGCACCGACCTCCACGACGTGCTCGTCGTCGTCCAGCGCCAACTTCTGCCGGACGACGGCACGCACCTCGGGTTTCGTCGGCCCCGCCTTCGCGTCTCGTGGGAGTCGTATCGTCGACACGCCACGACGACGGTGTGACTCCCGTAAAACAATTGTGGTTGTCGTAGTTCAAGCACGCTTGTCTACGTCGGTGGTGACCCGACCGGTGTCGTCACCGGCGAGCGTCGAGGTGGCTCGACGGGTCAGTGCCGCCGCTCGGAGATGGGCGTCCGACGCGACGGCGTGAACCGAGAGGCAGTGATCGCGACGGCGTGAACCGAGAGGCAGTGATCGCGACGGCGTGAACCGGGAGGTAGTGATCGCGACGAAGTGAGTTCCGACGCGGCGACTCTGGCGGGAGTGCCCCGTCAGAGCCGGTCGTCGAGGAACTCGGCGATCAGCTCGAAGGCGCGCGCCTTCTGGTCTTGGTCGGCGGAGCCGTGGCCCTCCTCGCCGAGTTCGTGGTACGCGAAGTCCTCGGGCGCGGACCACCCGCGGTCTTCGAGCGCGTCGCGGAACAGCCGCGCCTGCGAGATCGGACACCGCGGATCGTTGACGCCGTGGAGGATCCCGATGGGCGCCTCGACGTTCTCGACGTGCGTGATCGGGGATCGCTCGCGGTACAGCGCCTCGTTCTCCTCGGGATCACCCAGGTACCGCTCCAGCGCGGACTTGAAGTGTGGCATCGAGTCCTCGTACAACTGCAGGAGGTCCGTCATCCCGATCCACGCGACGCCGGCGGCCCACGGCTCCGGGTGCATCGTCAACTGACAGTACGCGGAGTACCCGCCGTAGGAGGCCCCGAGCACGGCACGGCGGTCCGGGTCCACATCCCGTTCCGCGGCGAGCCACTCCGCGCCACACCGTACGTCGACCTGTTCCATCCCGCCCCAGTCGCCGTCGATGGCGTTCTTGAACTCGCGACCCCGTCCCGTCGAGCCGCGGTAGTTCGGCTCCAACACCGTGTACCCCTGACTCACGAGGAACTGGGTGTACACGTCGAAGCTGTGTTGCGCCTGCACGGACGGCCCACCGTGGACCTTCACGACCGCCGGTGCCGGCGACTCGGCGGTCGGTGACTCGTACAACAGCGCACCGATCTCGGTGCCGTCCTCCGACTCGTAGCGGACGTACTCCGGGGCGACGAACACGTCCGGGTCCACGTCGCCGTAGTCGGCGGGGAGCAGCGTCCGCGTCTCGTCGCTCGTCAGATCGTATGCGACGAGTTCCGACCGACTGTCTCCCGTCGTGACCTGCAGAGCGACGGTCGTCTCGTCGAGGAAGCTCTCGGCCGGGCTCGCTGCCAGCGAGACGACACCCTCCGATACGTCGAGTTCGCGGCTCTCGCCGCCCGCGAGGTCGTACACCACCGGCACCTCGGCGGCGCGGCGTGTACGTGTCACCAACACCGCGTCGCCGCCCGGTAGGACGGCGTCGGCGGTCTCCTCCGTCGTCCCGTCGCTCAGCCACTCGACGGTGTCCGCGTCGAGGTCGTACACGCCCACTCGCGAGCGGTCCGTCGAGTTGTCGTCGACGAGCAGCCGCTCCCCGTCCGGGAACCAGTCGACCGCGCTCGCCTCGGCGCCGTCCTCGCCCACGTCGAGACGGCGACGATCCGAGCCGTCTCGTGCCGCGACGTACACGTCCCGATTCTGGAGATTCTCCGACTCGTTGCACGCGAACGCGATCCGCTCCTCGTCGGGACTCAGCGTCGACGGCCCGGGTCGCACGGGCTGTTCGAACGTCGTGAGTCGCGTCGACTCGCCGGCCTCGCGGTCGAAGGCGTAGAGGTTCAGTTGCTCGCCGTGGTCGGAGACGTACACCAGCGTCCCGTCGCTCGCGGTGTCGACGAGGAACGACTGTCCGTCTGTCTCGATCACGGGGGTCGCAGTGCCGTCGCGGTCCAGGCGGTACACGTCGTTCTGCTCGTCGCCGTCCTCGTCGCGGTGGAAGAAGATCTCCTCGCCGTCCGTGTCGTAGTGGAGCGCGCCACGCGGGTTCCGCGGGACGTTCCCGTCGGAGAGGCGGGTCCACGTCGACGGGTCCGACGCGTCGGCGGTCGACGCGACGTACACCTCCATCCGGCCGCTCCGGTCGTGGAAGAACGCCACTTCCGACCCGTCCGGCGAGATCCGCGGCGTCACGAACGACGGGAGTCTGGCGAGTGTCTCGGGGTCCAACTCGTCGGCGGAGTCGATCTGTGTCGACATTCGTCCGTCACCAGAACGGTCGCCCACAAATACCCCCTGGCACTGTTCGACTCTCTCCCACCGCTTTGAGGAGAGGATTCCACCCGCTACGTATCAGTCCAACTGGTCGAGATCATCACGCCGCTCGCGGTCCACGACCCCGGCAGTGACCTGCCGACAGCGCTCGTCGAACAGTCGTGCTTGATCGGGTACGAACTCGACAGCAGGCCGACAGCAACTGAAGATGGTACCTCTCCGACAGTCTTCGACTCGACAGTGAATACGTACGGTAGCAGACTGGATCGATACGAGAAATCCGATTGACGCACAGCACGTGGTAGGTGGGGGCGCCAGACGATACAGCCGAACTTTTTGGGGAGAGTGCACTCTCGCTCGACGAGTATCTTGATAGGCACGCTGCGGTCGGACACTGGACGCAGTACGAGATTCTCTATCGACTCGTCCACGATGGCGACACGAGTCCGACAGAACTCGCCGACGGAGTCGGTGTCGTCGACAACATCCCTGACGGCGTTGTTAGTGAACCACTAGAAAGTCCATCTATTCGGTGATAGCCAACTGATCGACAGTTCGAAACGGATCCATCTACCCTACTCTCGAGATTCGTCACTGTCCCCTCTCATCGACGAGACTGGAAGCCGAACCTCGACGGTCGTCCCCCGGTCGGTCACTTCCGCCGAGATAGCACCGTTTACATTCGTGATGATCCAGTGTGTCAGGAACAGTCCGAGTCCCTGGCCGTGGACCAATGGTTCTTCTTCACCCGTGGTGAGGACCCGTTGTTCCGCATCTGGTAGACCTGATCCGTCGTCTGAGATTCGGATGACGGCCTCCTCGTCGGTCGACGATACTGTGACCTTCATCGTTGGCTCTGGGCCAGTGTGCTTGGCAACGTTCTCCAACAACTCCCACAGTGCCGTCTCGATACGTGGCTTGGTTTTCGCGAAAGTGGATTCGGGGAGATCCACTGTGGTCGAAACTTCGGGGTTGTCGTCTTCGAGCTGCGTCACGAGGTCACGAATCATCGCGGTGACATCCAACGGCTCCAACTCCGGCGACAGGCCTCGGTTCGACTCGATCCGCCGAGCGGATTCACTGAGGTCGAGCAACCTGTCTCCGGCATCGAGAATACGTTCTGCCTTGACCGCATCCTCGTCGTCGAGGTCCTCGGCCAGCACTTCCGCGTACCCATTGATGACTGTGAGCTTGTTACGAACGTTGTGACGAAGAACACGGTTGATGACGTTGATCAGGTTCTTACGATTGCGCCGTTCGCCTACATCCTGAGCCATCGCCTGTACTTCGACAACATCTTCGGGAGTTCGCTCGTCCGGGTCGACCTCAGGGTCGTAGATTGGTTCTGCCCGGACATCTACGTACAGCGTCTTGCCCGCCCGTGTCTCGATAGGCACCTCCCGGCTCTGAACAGACTCTCCATTCTGGATTGCGTCGTAGAAATCCCCGTACGCCTTCTGCACAGTCTCTTTGTCCGAAATCACAACCGAGATTGGCTCTCCGACGAGTTCTTCTGGGGTGTACCCAGTGTACGCTTCGGTGGATTTCGATACGAAACTAAACTTGCCCTCGGTGTCGACTCGGAAGACGAACGCGAAACTCGCGGACACAATGGCCCGGAGTAGTTCGTTGCGCTCGTCGAGTTCACGCTCTCTTCGGATCAGATCACGCCGTTGGCGTTCAGACTCCGTGATATCGGTCAGTGAGACGATTCTCGCCGTCGTGCCGCCGAGTCTCATCGCCCGCGGGGAAGCGAGATAGTAGCGTGGGTCGTCGTCGGCATCTCGTTCAATTATCTGGTTGTCGTCCGTCTCGCTGATGTCCTCAATCTCCGTAACCACGTCTTCGAGATACGCTCCGGTCGACCCCTCGAGTTCTGGAAAGATGTCTTCGGCTGCAGCGGAGTACGCTCGAATCTGCCCTTCGTCACTGAGCACTATCGTCGCTGCATCGCCCTGTGCCTCGGTTCGTGCCGCGAGAAACTGTTCGCCGAAGGCGAACAGCACACCGATCGCGAAGACTGCGACCCCCAACGGAGCGTATATGAGCTCCAGAAGATACGGCGTCGTGACGGCGACGATGTCGATCGTCACTGGCAGTGCGAGCAACGCTGTCAACGCGTTGAGCGGACCAGTATCGTACCCCGACTCGACGTACATTTCGAAGATCATGAACAGACCGACACCTGCGAGAACGTACGAGAGGCCGGTCGAAGCCCAGTGGATGACCCCGTGGCGGATCGCGAGGTGGCGGAACGGCGTCGTTGTCTCGACAGTAGTGAAGTAAAGCTGGTGGATCGGGTTCGTCAGTTTCACTGCCGTAATAAATAGAAAGATCCCCCCTGCGAGACGACGTGGTGTCCGTCGCCTGTGTAAGGTCCGTCCGGTGTACGCAGAGGCAAAGTACAGCCACGCCCAAACGGCACCGAATCCGAGGATGAGGCCCAGGATGTAGGTAGCCGGCTTGAACGTGGTTGGCACCAGCAGGTATGAGGTTTTGAACAGAGACCAGAGGCCAGTCAGGCCGAGTAGTCCGACGAGTCCGTACCGCACCTCCTCATCGACAACTGTCCGAGCTCGAGGTATGGAGACTAGACAGGCGACTCCCGTGAGAAAGAAAACGGCGACGTAGACGCTACCAGTGGGGGTATCCAGAGGAGACAGCATGTACACATTACAGGGTCTAGAGACGCATAAGCAGTGTGTTGCAGATGCAACAGAGGGACGCGCACGTCGGTCTGTCCCTAGCTTTAGGGCAGGTCACAGTTCGACAGAGTCACTACCTCAGCCTCGATACCTATTTGACAGCACCACTCGCCACTCTCACGACTCGGCCAAGACCCACACTGCTGCTCACTCTAGCGTCTCGGAAACAGCGTCCAGAATACTATCAGTCACCTCACCGACGCCAACGTTGTGTCCCGGAAATGGAAGGACGAATGCAGTTGCACCGCTACAGCGAGTGAACTTCGTCCTCTGGGTCGTCGTGTCCACGTCCACCGCGGGCAATGCGTTCACACTAGAATCTGCCTGCAACTCGCCTTCGACACGCCGGAGTGACGCCTGTGCCGCGTCGGACTCGACACATACTACCGCACGATTGTCTTTGGTGGGGTGACTCTCACCGAGGGCGTGGACGAACTCGTTCACGGTGAACACCCGTTCGGCGAGATGTACGGCAGGCCGACAAGCGATTGAACTGTCTTCGGACGGTCGTCCGACCCAACGTTTCGACCCTCACTCATCGGGTGTCTCTGTCTCGGCCGCTTCCTCTTCGGCCTCGTCGAGCTCTCGTTCCAGGTCCGTGACGAGCTCGTACTGTCGCCGGTTGGCGTCGGTCACCTCGTCGACCGCGTCGGCGACGGCACGTGCCTGTTCGGTCGCCTCGTCGACGGTCGCCGCGACCGCCTCCGCGGACTCAGCCTGATCCTCGGTCGCACGGGCCACCTGTCCGACGCCGTCGGCCGCCTCGGCGACCGTGTCGGCGATGTCCTCGAAGCTCGTCATCGTCGACTCGACGGCGTCGACGCCGTCGTCGATCCGTGCGGTCGTCTCCTGGAGGTTCGTCACCGTCTCGTCGGCCTCCGACTGGATCTCGTCGACCATCTCCTCGATCCGCGTCGCCTGCGTCTGTGACTCCTCGGCGAGACTCTTCACCTCGTCCGCGACGACGGCGAACCCCTCGCCGGCCTCGCCGACGCGCGCGGCCTCGATGGAGGCGTTCAGCGCCAACAGGTTCGTCTGATCAGCGATGTCGTCGATCACCTCCACCACCTCGTCGATCTCTTCGATGCGCGCCTGCAGGTTGTCGACGTCTGCCGCGACCGCGTCCGCCGAGTCGGACACCTCCTCCATCACGGCGAGTGCGTCGTCGGCGGCCGCCGTCCCGTCGTCGGCCGCCGCGCGCGCCGACTCCGTCGTCGCGGAGACGCTGTCGGCGGTCGAGGCGACCTCCTCGACGGTCGCTGAGAGGTCCGCCACCTCGTCGGCGATCTCGTCGATCGTTGCCCGCTGTGCCTCCGTCGTCCGCTCGATCTCGCCGGAACTCTCCGAGACGGTCTCCGACACGTCGACGAGGTCTCGAACCGTCTCGCGGACAGCGTCCGTCAACGAGGCCAGCGCCTCTCGCTGGCGCTCCGTCTCGCGTTCCCGTTCCGCCAGTCGGTCGAGTCTGTCGATCCGGTCGAGTGCCTTCCCGAGGTCCGAACACAACACGTCAAGGAACCGCTCGTCGCCCTCGTCGAAGGCGGCCGGGTCCGGCGAGCCAGCCAAAACGACGCCGTGGCCCGCGACAGGGACGAGGAGTTCGCTCCGGAACGTCGCGTCCGGGTTGTGATGCGTGCCGTCCTCGGCCCAGTAGTCGCTCACGTGGACCGCCTCACCCGACTCGTAGACGGACCACGCGACGCTCCCAGGGCCGAGCGCCGGGGGTTCGCCCAGCTCCTCGTCGAGTGTCCCGCTCCACCCGACCGCCGGCAGCGACTCACTCGTCTCGTCGTACAGGTGGACGCCCGTCAGTGGGAGTCCCAGTACGTCGACGGCGGCGTCAACAGCCGCCTCCGCCGCCGCCTCGCGGGAGTCTGCCTCCGACAGCGTCTCGACGGAATGGTACAGTCTGAAGACGGCGCTCTCGGCAACTCGTCGCTCCCCGTCCCCACCTGCCGACTCACTCTGGCCCGCGTCGGATTCGTCCACTGCCCCGGTCGACGTGTCGGCCCCGACGCGCCCGCTCGTCTCTCCGTCGGCGTCCGCACCGGGCGCCGTCGGTCGTGGTGCCTCTCCGTTCGTCGCCCCCGACTCGTCTCTAGTCACTGTAGGCACCTCTTGCGTGACTGGCGGGAAGTCTGTAGCGCATCGCTTCGGGTTCCTCCCGTACGCACAATTCGAATCGTCCGTTCACAGAAGCCCTCTCTCGGCGTCGGAGTTCGGCAACGCCACGGGCGACGTGTGGTGTCTCCGTGGCTCGGCGTTCCACCCGGGCTCTCCCAGCTCGGCGTTCTCACCACGTTGCCGAGACCCGTGTGTACTTGCCGCTCGCGCCACAGGCACCTGCGTGCCCACACCAGTCTCGGAGTTCGCCACGACGCCGGTACTGACGGTCGAGAACGACACGACGGTCGCCGACGCGGTCGACGCGCTGGCCACGAAGGAGATCCACTCGCTGGTGGTGATCTCGGCGGACTGCCAGCCGACGGGCGTGTTCACGTCGACGGACCTGATCGAGGTCGTCGCGTCCGACGTAGCTCTCCCGGAGACGACCGTCGGCGAGCACGCGACGACAGACGTGATCACCGTCTCGCCCGACGAACCCGTCGAGTCGGTTGCCGCCACGATGCACGACCACGACGTGGGACACGTCCCCGTCGTCGACGACCAGGTGGTCGGCATCGTCACGGAGAGCGACTTGCGCGAGTACCTCGCGGGGCAGGTGACCGTCTCCCCCGAGTGACCCGGTCGTCCCTCTGAGGTCTTCGGGCGAGCCACACGCAAACTTCAGGGACACCGCAGTTCCCGTGAGATACTTCTTCGTGGCCCCCGCGAGACGACACAGTGTCACCCGGTGCCACACTAGACGGCGACTACTCCGTCGTGTTGCCCACCAGGACGTGGACGACGGCGTGTGAGGAACTGGTCTCGCAGGTCGGGCCTGAGGGGGAACTCGTCGTCGCCTGTGACCACCCCGACGATCCGGTTGTCGAGCGGGCGGCGGACCGTCCGGTGACCGTCGTCGTCGCCGGTCCACCGGACGGCTGTTCCGCGAAGTGTAACGCGCTCGCCGCGGGTCTCGACCGCGCCAGCGGGGAGTAACTCGTCTGTACCGACGCCGACTTCCCACACGGAGCCGACTGGCTGGAGACGGTCTGCGAACACCTCGCCGCTGCACCGCGGGACACCGTCGTCTCGTCGGCTCCCGTGCCGGTGAGCGAACGCCCACTCCTGCGACTCCTCGAGGGGCCGGGTGCGATCGGAGCCCTCCTGACCGTCACGCTGAACACCACCGCCTGGGGTGGGACGATGGCGTTCGCTCACGACGCCCTCGCGCTTGACGAGTACGTCGCGGACCTGCGTCGGACGGTGAGCGACGACGCACTGCTGACGGACCGAGTGGCGAACGTCGAGTCGGTCCCGGAGTTGATCTGTCCGATGCCGGTTTCGGAAACCGTCGACGAGACGCTCGCACGACAGGTGCGGTGGACACTGACGGCCCGTTACCTCGACCCCGGCGGGCTCGTGTTCGGCGTCGCCCTCTCGCTCGCGGTCGTCCTCGGCTCGCTGTTCGCGCCCCTCGTCGTCGTCCCGTTCATCACCGCAGTGGCGGGGGTAGCGTTCGCCTACTGTGGTCTCCGGCGGCCGAGTTTCCTCCTCGCCGTCCCGGCCTACTGGCTCTCCCTCCCACTGGTCGTCTACGGGCTCTCGCGGAGCACGTTCGAGTGGAACGGCCGCCGCTACCGCTGGCGGAGCCTCTACGACGCGACGGTCCTCGACCGCTCCCGGGAGCCGGCCAGCGAGGAGATGGCGGAGAGTGGTGGATCTGACGAGATGCGAGAGTGAGGGGCCGACAGAGCGGTGGATCCGACGAGATGTGACTCCGTCGCGAGCGAGCCTGCCCTCCGAGTGGCCGACACCCACGTGGTGGGCCGGGATCAGGCGACGCCGAGGACGGTCTCGAGGTCGCTCGCCATCTGCTCGCGCGGTGGCCGGCGGTCGCGGTAGGCACGCTCCACGTAGCCGTCGGCGTTGACGAGCAGGACGAGTGCCCCGTGGGTGAACATGTACTGGTCCATGTCGTCGGGTTGGGTCCGCTCGAAGGTCAGTCCGAACTCCTCGCCGACGACGGCCTGGGCACGCTCCCGGGACTCTGGCCGGAGGAACCGCCAGTTCCCGGCCGTCAGATCGACGTTCATCTCCTCGGCGTACGTCGCGAGCGTCTCGGGGGTGTCACGCTGGGGGTCGAAGGTGATCGGCGCGAAGGTGACACGGTCCGCGTAGTCGGTCTCGATCGCGCGGTCTTGGATCGCGGCCAGCTCCGAGACCACGAGCGGACACACCGTCATGCAGGTGCTGTAGAAGAACGTCACGAACGTCGGCCGCGACAGGTCCGGGAACGAGACGCTCGCGTCGGTCGTCGCCGCGGGGAGCGTGACGTCCGGCACCCGTTGTCCCCACGCCGGGTACGGCACGTCGGCGCTCTCGTACTGCCGGTCGGGTTCCGACAGCGTCACGTTCGGGTTCGGGTCGCCGAGACTCGCGAGCCCACCGACACAGCCGGCGAGTCCGAGGCTCGCACCAGTCGCGCCGACTGCTCGGAGGTACGACCGTCGTTGCATGGAGGCGACTCGGTGATCCACCTACTTGTCCCACTCGGTGTGTCCCACCCGTTCGGACAGTCGCCGCGTGAGGTAGTGGCTCGTCGGCCCCTCACAGATCCAACGGGTTGCGTTCGAGCGACTCCTCGGAGCGGGCCCGTGCGTACTGGACGCCGACGCCGGCCAGGAACGCGACGGCGAACCACACCGGCGAGGCGTTCGTGAGGCCGCCGCCGACGACGAGGTCGCCGGTCAGCGCCCGCTGCCACAGGGGGACGACGACCGCGAGCAGCCCCGCGCCGACCGCCGTCACGGCCGCCGCCAGGACGAGTTCGTGGTACCGCACCGCCACCGCCGCGCCGAGAATCCCGACGACGAGGCCGATCGCCAGCGACCGCTGGAACGTCACCGACTGGAACGCGGGGGAGTTCACCAACCGCTCGACGGTCGTCGCGAGCGTCCCGACGCCCTCGAACTCGACGGTCGCCAACACGCGCGTCACGTCGCCACCGACCAACACGACCAGCGTCGACCCGGCGGTCGCGACGAACCCCGTCAACAGCGTCGCGAGTCGCGTGGCCGTCGGGAACAACAGCCGACCCAGGATCGCGCCGACGAGCACCCCGGCGACACCGAGCCCGATCTGCGCCTCGATCGACCCGCTCGCGACCACCGGTGCGCCGAGCCACCCACCGGCACCGCCGAGTGCCCCACCGGCCAACAGTCCAGTCCAAGCGACGAGTGTGTCCGTCAGATCTCTCCCGAAGGCGGCCAGCGCGCCTCCGACCACCGTGACGAGCCCAAGGACCCCGACCGTCGTTAACGCGACCATACCGAGTGGAACGGGTGGGCTTCGAAAAAACCTCGGACGATCCGACGACGGGGGTACTCGGTCCGACACCGTCCTCGACATCGCTCGCGTTCTGCCGACTCTCACGCCGCTACTCGTCGAACCGCCACCCACGAGGTCGGGGTCGGCCCCCACCGACTCGACCACTCGGAGCGGTGCGGTGCCGAGCATCTCGGTCCGTCTGGGGGTTCCTCTCGCCGCGACGAAGACGGCGGTGGTCGTTCGGGTGCCACTCACGGGCCGCCCGAGGCGCGATCGTTCTCCACGTACGCCCGGACGACGGCAGTCTCGGCCTTTCGGAGCAGTTCGCCCGCGGTGCTGGTCGCACAGTCGAGTTCCGCGGCCACGTCGGCGACACGCCCCTCGCGTGGCACCGCGTAGTAACCGACGTCGACGGCCGTCTCCAGCGCGGCTTCCTGCCGCGGTGTGAGCCGCTCGGGACGCTCGGTGCGCGCGAACGGCTGGACGCGCTCGATCCGGACCCGTTCGACGGCCGCGAGGTCGCGGAGGTCGTCGTGGAGCCGACTCACCGCGTCGGACTCGCCGACTGCCTCGAACGTCACGCGCCCGTCGGTGTGGAACACGACGGGCGGCGGGAAGCCGACGCGGGCGGCCGCGACCACGTCCATCGCGGCCGCCGGGAACTCGTAGGCCCGCTGGCGGAGGAAGAGGTACGTCCCCCAGTCGCCCGCGACGGTCTCGCTCACGGTGACGGAGTCGACGGCGTCCACGACCCGCTGGGCGGCCGCCGGGTCTCCGTCGACCCACGAGAGCGTGGTCGGCTCGGCGGTCGGACTCCACGTGAGCAACTCGGCGCGGTCGAGTCCCGCGGCTCGCAACCCCGTGGTGAACGGGTGGACCGCCTCGTCGGTGTACCACGTCGCGAAGGCGACACGCTTCATGCGGCTCTGGCTCGGCGGTTCGTGGCACCGGTACTTGAATCGCGCCGATCCGACCGGCCTCGGGAACCCCACGCGAGTGGAGAGGTGTTGCGTCGGCGCGGAGCGGTGTTTCGTCGGTGGAGGTGGATGTGGAGGGGCAGTGCGCCAGCGGAGGTGGAGGGCCGCTGCGTCGGCGTCGGTGGAGGATCAGTGCGCCAGCGGGGACTCACCGCGACCGCTTACCGCTCCGACTCCGTCTCGGACCGTCCATCTTCGCCCAACTCGGCGATGATCTCCGGCACCGCCGTCGTCAGGCTCCCGAGGTGGTCCGTGTCGGGGAGGCGGTCGAGCGTCGCGTCGGGGAGCTCGTCGGCCAACTCCCGAACGCCCGACAGCGGGACGTTCTCGTCGCGGTCGCCGTGGTAGAGCGTCGTCTGCGTCTCGACGGCGTCGAGCGAGAGGTCCCACGCCGTCGTCGCGTGTCGGAACTCCGTCACCGTCCCGCGCCCCGCCCCACCGACGGCCGTCTGGAAGTCGCTCGCAACCGTCTCCGCGACCCGATCCGGCACGTCCGTCGGCTCCCGGCCGTCGACGTACTGTCCCACGACCGCCTCGGGGCGGGCGCTCCCCGCGACGGCTCCCTGGAGGCCGACGAGCGCGCCGGCCAGTCGGGGTGTGTGGACCGCCAGGGTACCGAGCACTCGCTGGACGACCGGGGTCGCCTCCCGGAGCCGCGGTGGGACGGCACCGGCCACGAGGTGCAGCGACGACACGCGGTCGGGGACGGTCCCGGCTGCCGCGAGCCCGTACGCTGCGCCCCCGGAGAACGCCACCACCGGTGCGGAGTCGACACCGGCGTCGTCCAGCACCGCCGCGACGAGTCTCGCGCCGTCGGCGACCGTCCGGTCGGGTGCCGGCGGCGAGTCACCGTACCCGGGACGCTCGGGCGCCAGGAGTCGGACACCGGCGGCGGCAGCCGCGTCACCGAACAGCGACGCCAACCTCCGCGATCCGGGGGTTCCGTGGAGGAACACGACCGGCGTCCCGTCCGCGCGGCCGTACTCGGCGTACGCGAACGATCCACCGTGTGCACGGCTCTCGTCGCCGTGGGCGCGTCCCCCGTCGTCGAACGTCACCCGCCGCGTGCGTCCGGCGAGTCGCGGCGCTCCGTCGGCCGCCGTCGTCGCCGACGTGGCCGATCCGGCCGTTCTCTCGGTCGCCGCCGAGTTTCCAGTCGTCCCCGCGTCCCGAGCGCGCCGGTCGGTCTCGTCGGGGGCGTCTCCTCCGCCAGCCGTCTCGTCTCCTGTCGCCATCGGCCCTCGGTTCGGGACGTGTCGTGTGGAGTCTGGTGCCGGATCTGTGCGGGGGTACAAATACGACGCGTGTAGTCGTGTGCCGACGACAGCTTCCTCGTGGTGTTCCGCGAGTGAACTCGAGGGCCGGCTCCCTGCGTGATCCCTG
Organism: Halobaculum sp. MBLA0147; assembly: GCF_041361345.1. Taxonomy (NCBI): domain Archaea; kingdom Methanobacteriati; phylum Methanobacteriota; class Halobacteria; order Halobacteriales; family Haloferacaceae; genus Halonovum; species Halonovum rutilum. Next base: position 405,797 of record NZ_JBGKAD010000002.1, read on the forward strand.
GATCAGTCGTCCCCGACCGAGAGAGGCGTCGGCGTCACCGCCTCGCTCGGCTCCGACTCGCGGAGCGGCTCCCACTCTAGCCCACCCTCGTAGTGGAACGCCCGGTGATCCCGCTCGGGATCGACGACCGTGAGCGAGTGCCAGTCGTTGTCGAGGAGTTCTGCCACCGCCTCGTTGGCCGACAGAGTCTCGGTCACGCGATCGACCGGGGCGTGGATCACCGTGGAGAGTCGGATCGGTTGGTGGTACGGCTCGTCGACGCCACTCGTGAGCGACTGGAGCGGGAGCCCGGTCATCAGGTCGCCGCCGTTCCCCTGGTAGACGCCGACGTTCCCGACCGGATTCTGGGTCACCTTCGACCCGCTGCCGTAGACGGCGTTGTCGACGGTGGCGAAGTAGTACTGGGTGTTGATCCACTGGGTGACGACCATCGGGCCGGTGAGAATCGCCTCCAGGGCGTCACCGTCGGGGTCCGTCCGCCAGTCGTACGAGTGGAGGAACGAGCGCCCGTCGAGGTCGAGATCCGCGGTGAGTGCCCGTGGCCCGACGACGAAGCCGGCGTTCCCGGCCAGTCCCCACTCCGGACGTGTCTCCGCCCAGTCGGCTGCGCGCCGCTGCGTCTCGCGGAGGCCCGCTTCGGCGTCCCCGACCGTCACGCCCATGTCCTCGGCTCGCTCGGCGGCCGCTCCGGCGCGGGCGTCTGCCAGATCGCGACGGAGCCGTTCGACGTCTCGCTCGTGTGTCTCGGGCACGTCGTCGGCGAACAACTCGATCTCGTCGGTGGTCGTGTCGTGTTCGCCGGCGACGAAGACGGTGTCCTCGGGAATCTCGATCCCCCGTTCGCGGAGTCTCGCACGCACCGCCTCCTCGTTACAGATCGCGGCGAGGACGCGAGCACTCGGCCCGCCGGGGTTGCCGGCGCAGGCTCCACAGTCGAGACTCGCGTCGAAGGGGTTGTTCGTCGTCTGGCTGGCGTGACCCGCGAAGACGACGACGCGGGCGAACTCCTCCCACCCGGTGAGTTCGAATGCGGCCGCGGCGTACTCCACCTTCTCGTCCACCGACAGCCCTCTGGGGAGATCGCCGGCCGCGCCGTCGTGGTCCTCGCCGGCGCCCCCGTCGCACCCGTCGCCACTGTCGTCCGGATCGAGGCCAGGCTCGCAGAACTCGTGGTCGTCGGGGATCCGCTCGTCGACGCCGTCGAGGAGGTCGTAGACGCGCGACGGGAGGAGTGTCCGCGCGGCCAGTGCGGCACCGTACCCGACGCCGGCGCTCTCGACGAAACTGAACGCGGTGGCGGCGTTCGTCTCGAGACTCTCGATCACTGTCTCCGCCGTCCCGCGGACCCCGTGCCACCGGTCGTAGGCGTCACGCTCGTCGTCGGTGCCCTCCCGTGGCCGATCGTCGATCCGGTGTCCGGCGTCGACGATCGGCGGGCAGGCGTCGACAGTCACGTCCGAGTCGTAGCCGGAGTACCGCATCGGCACCCCGAAGAACCCGGCGTACCCGTGGGTCTCGTAGTCCCCGACGCGCTCGACGTGCCGTCTGATGATCTCGGACCGCGTGTCGATACAGAAGACCAACTGTGCGTCCGGGCGGTCCGTGTCGGCCGATCCGGCCTCCGCACCCCCAGACGCGACCCCGGAACCCGAGGAGTCGCTCTCCACGAGCGCCTCGCTGGCGTCCGTGAGTTCGCCGACCAGCTCCTCGCGGTACGTGGCCTCCCACGCGGAGAGCCAGACTTCGGGGAGCGGCACCGCGCCGGGCTCGGTGTCGTCGGCCTCCTCGCCTCCGTCCGCAGCCTCGCCCTCGACTGCCGTCTCGGCCCCCTCGTCGGGTGCCAGCGGCGCGTCGAACAGGTTCGCGAGCGTGAGTCGGACGGCGAGGTAGCCGGCGAGGGTGATCGGGTACGTCGACTGCCACGCGCCGTCGTCGGCTGCCCGCCGCTTGAGTAGCCCCGTCCAGCCCGGGAGTGCGGCGAACTGCGACGCGAAGATCGCCTCCCACTCCTCAGTCGGGTAGTCGTCGAGGAGGGTGCGGATCGCGGCGACGGGGGAGTCGGGCAGCTCGGCGAGCCGCTCTCTGTTCGGGATCGCTCGGTCGTGACGTGCGACGCTGCGGAACGCGTGGTAGAACCCCTGCTCGCGGTTCGGCATCGGCCACTCCGCCTGGTCCTGGTCGAGGAACGACGACAGCCACTTGGTCAGGACCGTGTCGACCCGGTCGTCTGCGTCGGACCGCTCTGGCTCCCGGTTCGTCACGTCCGCCTCCGCCGTCTCCGAGTCGGCGCCGGACCGCTCGGTCTTCCGCTCCGTGTCGTCCGACTCGTCGCTCGCCATCCGGTCCAGGGCCGTCTCCGGGTCGAGATCGTACCCCGCGGCCGCCAACTCGGTCTCCAACACGTCCGTGTCGATCCTACCGGACTCCCACGCACGGCGGAACACGTCGACACTCGGGTAGCCGTCGCCGCCCAGCAGGCGCTCGGCGTCCGCGACGGCCTCGTGGAACGGCCGGTCCTCGAACCCGGCGAGCGGGTTGGCCGTCACGAACGAGTGGAGCGGCCAGACGGACCCGACCGCGTCTGCTGCCGCCTCGATACTGTCTTGAACGTCGACACTGTCGTGGACACGCCGATCAGTACTCATCGTACTCCTCCGTGTTCGTCAGTACGGTGTCGGACGCCGGTCGCGTCGCGTTCGACAACAGCACGTACAGTCGCTCGCTGCGCTGGTAGACCTCGGTCTCCACCGCGAGGTACGTCGCCAGGAACGCCCCCGCGACGATCGCGTGGGCGGCAGTCAGTTCGGCCGGTTGTCCGACCGCCGGGAGGCCGTCGAGCAGCCCCTCGACCACGCGGTACGTCGCCGCGTAGACGGCGATCGCCGGGAGTGCGACCAGCGGGACCGCTCCGTACCGGACGGCGGCCGGAAGCGACGCCGACCGGACGGCCTCGCGCACGGCGTGGAGCACCGTCAAGACGACCAGTCCGGTCAACAAGAGTCCGGCGTCGACCTCGGTCCCCTTGCCGGTGAGCGCGGCGAACAGTGCCCCACCGGCGAGTGCCGTGCCGAGGGCGACCACGACGCCGAGGGCTCCGGTCGACCGGTCCCGGTCCGCCGGCTCGCTCGGGTGTTCGTGTGTGACCCGGCTCCCCGAGGCGAGGAACTGGTACGCCTTGTAGAACCCGTGCAAGACGAGGTGCGTGATGGCGGCACCGAAGAACCCCAGTCCGGCCTGCAGGATCATGAACCCCATCTGCCCGACCGTCGAGCAGCCGAGTCGCCCCTTCACGTCCGTCTGTACCGTCTTGAGGAACTTGCCGCCGAGCGCACTCACAGTTCCGACGACCACGACCGCGAGCATCACCCACGCCTCGGCGGTGACCACCGGCGCGAACCGGACGAGCAGGACGCCGCCCGCGTTGACGAACCCGGCGTGCATCAGCGCCGACGCCGGTGTCGGTGCCGTCATCGAGGAGAGGAGCCACCCGTGGAACGGGAGCAGCGCCGACTGGATCGCCGCCGCGAGGAGGAGTGTCGCGGCGACGACCGAGACGACCGGCGAGGGAGCGGCGCCGAGCGTCGACGGGAGCTCCGAGACCGCCACCGCGCCGGTGGCCCACCACACCGTCCCCACGGCGACCCCGACCAGTGCGCTACTCGCCAGGAAGTACCGCCGTGCGAACGAGCCCGCTGCAGACGCCTGCGGCCACCCGTCGACGGCGGCGATCAGCCGACTCATCACGAGCCCCATCAGCAACCACGCACCGACGAACGGGAGGAAGTGGTCGGCGGCGACGAGCACCGCCACCACGAGCGTGAACGCGAACACCAGCCCGAAGAACCGGTCGTCGGTTCGGCTCCCGGCGACGTACCGCCGAGCGTAGCTGTGGACGACCCCACTGAAGAAGGTGACCGCCACCCACATCACGAGTGTCAGTCCGTCGACGGCGAGGAACGGTGTGCCCGCCGACACGTCGATCCGTGCCACCGTCTCCCCAGTCCAGACACCGGCCGCGAGAACCCCGACCGCCACGACCCACAGCGTCCACACGAGCCACGTCAGGACGGTCGGTACGACCGACGCGTCGTCCGTCGGTGTCGGGAGTTCCCCTACCGTCGCTCTCTGTCGTTTCCCAGTCATCGTTTCGAATTGCCGACCGACCACACCCACGTCGTCTCCCCGACCGAACTCCGTCGACGACCGACCGCCGACGATCACCGGGAACGTGGTCGTCGATCGACTACACCGGGAACACGGACGTTCTGTATATTAAATCTGACTGTACTACCGTATCGTTCGCAAACAGAGATCGAACGAACGAGATGGTCAACCCGTCTACGGACTCTCGCTCTCCGGACTCGCTCGGGTGGCTCTCGCTGTCGTCTCGCTGGCGTTCGTGTCGGCCCCGTGGGATCGTGGTCAGCCGATCCGACCGACTCGTGTCGTTCGTCACCGGTGTGTCCCCCAGCGGCGGGGAAGAAGTTACCGGATCGTTCTCCGGAGCGGGCCTATCCGACCACTCCGTTAGCATCGATGGGGACTCAACGGCCCGCCCGTTCGCTCGGTCCGGCAGTACGGGATTCGGGTCTCTCACTCTACTCCGAGACGCCTCCCTCCACCCTCCTCTCACACCTCACCGTCGTCTCCCTCCTCACTCTCTGGAGCGAACTCTCCGAAGGGTGTCGTCTCGTGACTCCGGACGAGCACCTCGTCGGCGACGGTGAGCCCCAAGTCCAACAGTTCCTGTGCGACCGGCGTGATGTCGCTGTCCGACTCGCCGACGGCGGTCACGAGGAGATTCTGCTCGCCGGTGACCAACTCTTGGACCGACACGACCCCGTCGATGGCGAGAATCTCCGGGACGAGGTCGCCTCGATCCGGAATCGACGCGGTGCAGTAGAGCAACATCCGGAGAGGGTACCCGGACTCCTGATAGTCGACGTCTGCACTGTACCCTTTGATCACGCCGTCTCGCTCGAGTCGCTGGATCCGCTTGCGGACGGTACTCCCCGACGTCCCCGCCAGGTCGGCGATGTCGCTGGACGACGTGTTCCGAGCGTCGTCCTGGAGCGCGTACAGAATCGCCTCGTCGACGTCATCGGTCTGCTCGGTCATACCAGCGTCTCGACGGCAGCCGTACTTCAATTCCGGTGTGGTGGACGAGGCGCGATCGGCGTCGCCGGGGTGACCGGAACCCGTGGTCCGCTCTCCCCGAAAGATCTCGTAGGAATCGTCACCGCCGGTCGTCGATCGGAGTGTCGGATCGCCCTTCACGACCGCGCAGGACGACCTCGAGTTTCTCGACGACGGGTTCTGGCTCTGACCACCCCACTGTGGGACGTCGAGGGATCTCGACCCCCGGTACGACCCGACACCGAGAGTGGGCCCGTCTCTCCGATCGGCGGGTCGACTACGGTGGGCGATCAACTCCGACTCGAACGGTATCCCAGTCTGCCCACGGAGTCGAACGAGAGCACGATACCGTGTTCTGCTCGCCGGAAGCGTCATCTCCACACCGCGCGTGGGGGTGGTATGATCGAACGTGTTCTCGTCGCCGTCGACGGGTCGGAGATGGGCGAGCGGGCACTCCGGCACGCACTAGCGGCACACCCGGACGCGACGGTGACCGTCCTGACCGTCGTCGGTGAGCCGTCGGCGATGTTCGGGCAGGCAACTGCGATCGCGCTCGCGGACGACGTCGAAGAGTCGACCGAAAAGTACGCCCGGCCGGTGTTCGAGCGTGCCAGAGAGGTCGCCGCCGAACGCGGCGCCGAGATCCAGACGGCGGTGGACGTTGGACACCCGGCACGGGTGATCCTCGACCGAGCGGGGGCGTTCGACGCACTCGTGATCGGGAGCCACGGTGGCTCGCTCGCGGACCGACTGATCGTCGGGAACACAGCCGAGACCGTCGTCCGTCGGTCGCCAGTCCCCGTGACGGTCGTCAGGTGACGGAACACAGGTGCCGACACGAACCCGACGAGACTGCCCGCCCGACACCGTTGTGCGCCCGGCCGTCGACCCCGGCCCGCCCGCGTGAGGTGGGTGTGATCCGATCGGGACCGACGCGCCGCCCCTCCCGACGTGGGCCCCGGTGAACTACACTGTGTCTTTGTGTTCTAACACACGGTAGGGTGCGTGCGTCTTCGGTGGGCAGATATTCGGGATAGCGCGGCTGGATCGGTGTTTCCACCACGCGTAAACTCTATTTTGCGATAGCAAACTTGACCGACCCTACTCGGGACTCTGACAGTCTACACCCGCCGACAACACGTCAGAACGGTTCTCTCGAGGCGACCTGCGACCAGTCTCACGTTAATTCGACGATGCATCCCAAAGCCCCGTACTCAGATCCGACGCGCGACGGTCGGGTGTTCAGGATTCGGTGATCTCGTCGAACAGGTCGGCAACCCGCCGTTCGATCTCGTCACGAATTGCACGGACATCGTCGAGGTCTCGACCGTCGGGGTCGTCCAGTCCCCAGTCACGCACGTCGACAGCCCCACCCACGTCACCGACATCGAGCGTCGAACAGCCCATCGTCGCGACGTAGTCACAGGATCGGAGTTCCGCGATCGTGATCTCTCGCGGAGTCCGGTCGGACAGGTCGAGCCCCTCCTCCTCCATCACAGTCACTACCTCCTCGTGAACGTGGTCTGCCGGATCGGTGCCGCCGGTCAGAATCTCGATACGATCGTCGAGACCACGTCGCTCTCGCTCCTGTTCCGCGAAGGCTGTGGACATCTGGGAGCGACCAGCGTTCTGGACGCACATGAAAGCGATACGAGTCGGGTCGGAATCGTCGTTGTCAGTCATTGGATCGGTGAAGTTCCTGCTTCGAGGTTGGATTGGTCGGTAGGTCGTCGATCAATTCGATCACCCGCTGTTCGATTTCTGTACTGATCGCCCCCACTGTCTCGATGTCGCTGTCAGCTGGGTCGATGAATCCCCAGTCGCGTACGACGACGCCAGCTGGCAGGTCTTCCACCATCGACGAATGTCCCATCAGGACGACTACATCACACGTCTCGAGCGCCGTGTCGGTGAGCCGGGTCGGTGATCGTGCCGACAGATCGTACCCTTTCCCCTCCATCACACGCTCGACTGGAGGGTGGATCGCCTCCGCAGGGTTCGTCCCGCCACTGACGATCTCGATCTCTGGCCGGTCTTGGACTCGGACCTGCACTTCGGCGACCGCCGCCGCCGCGATCTGACTCCGTCCGGCGTTCTCCTCACAGACGAATGCGACACGAAGCGGGTCACGACTGTCGGAGTGGCCTGACATCTCTCTCCTCTCAATCGTCGTCCAGTGCCGGTTCCGAGTTCGGTGACGGAGGCTGGTCACTCGTTCCACTCCCCCACTCGAACGTCCGCTGGAAGTACAACGCGACGTTGACCAACGCGAGCAGAACCGGCACCTCGATTAGCGGGCCGACGACCGTCGTGAATGCGACACCCGAGCCGACACCGAACACTGCCACGGCCACCGCGATTGCCAACTCGAAGTTGTTCGACGCTGCCGTGAATCCGATCGCCGTCGTGGTCGAGTAGTCAGCACCGATTCCGCGACCCATCCCGAAGCTCACGAAGAACATGACGACGAAGTAGATCGTCAGCGGCACCGCGATCAAGAGTACGTCACCCGGCGAGGCGACGATGTTCTCCCCCTGCGTGGCGAACATCACGATCACCGTGAACAGCAGCGCGACGAGCGTCAACGGGTCGATCTTCGGGACGAACTCCTCGTCGTACCACGTCTCGCCGTTGATCCGCGTCCCGACGTAGCGGCTCAGGAGTCCGCCCGCGAACGGAATCCCGAGGAAGACTACGATCGCCTCGAACACCTGCATCGGCGTGATGTCGAACGTAGTGATCCCTGCGACGAGCGACTCCATCCCGAGCAGTGGCGGCAGGAACACCCCGAAGAACCAGACGTACACACCGTAGGTGACGATCTGGAACAGGCTGTTGAACGCGACCAGTCCGGTGACGTACTCGGTCGACCCCTCTGCGAGTTCGTTCCAGACGAGCACCATCGCGATACACCGCGCCATCCCGATGAACACCAGTCCGAGGAAGAACTCGGGGCGCGCCGGCAGTCCCGGGACGAGCCCACTGAAGAAGATCACGGCCAGCCCGAACATCAGCGTCGGGCCGATGAGCCAGTTCTGGACGAGACTCAGGCCCAGCACGCGCCAGTTACTGAACACGGTGCGGAGTTGTGAGTAGTCGGCCTTCGCCAACGGTGGGTACATCATCACGACGAGACCGATCTCGACCAAGTAGAGGTCCTGGATCGGTCGAGTGACCGACGGTGCGAGGAACCCCAGACCGACACCGACCGCCATCGCCCCGAAGATCCAGACGGTGAGATACTTGTCGAGGAAGTCCATCGACCGCGGGTCGCCACAACTCTCACAGTCGCAGTTCGACCCGTGGTCGTGGGCATCGACGTTACTCATCTACACTCCCATCGAGAACGGTGACGAGTGCCACGGCTCGGTTCGTCGCACGGTACTTCTTCCAACGGCCATCTTTGCGATCATCGACGAGTCCCGCGTCGACGAGTTTCGAGAGCGCGTGGCTGAGCCCGCTCTCGGTCACGTCGACGACCGCGTTCAATTCACAGACACAGAGTTCCTCGCCAGCCGCGACGAGGACACGGACCAGCGTGTATCGTGTCTCGTTGGAGAGTGCCGAAAGTACACCCACTTCGGCGTTCAACTGCGCCGTCCCGAGTGTCGCTTCGAGGGTGCCGAGCTCGTCGAGGCGGCGCTCGACGTCCTCGTTGCGACACTCCTCGAGTTCGTCGTCGAGGTAGCGACGAAGCCGTTCTGTGGTTTGTGCCATCGACCGTGACTTGAGAAGACTCTCAATTAACAGTTGCGGTACAACCGGAGGCTCGTTCGCTCAAGCGTCCTACAGTACGACAGAACTTGAGACTGAAGATCAGAGAGTCCACTACACTTGAGTAGTGCTTAAATCGGAGTACGGGAGCGAGCCCGGTGGCCGAAGGGAACGTGGAGTCGTGCGCGGCTACGACCCGACGCGACTGGGGAGTCTGTGGCTTCTTCGAGTTCCGACTCTCACCGCGACACCGGTCGTCGTCGAGTTCTCGCCGATTGGTGAGTCTTCTAACTCCCCGTCCAACCGTGACACGACGAGATCACGAACGGCGTACGTCACGGTCAACTCGACCGTCTCAGGTTCTGATCTGTCGTCACCACTAAGACCTCCGAGTCCGTTCCGCAATCTGTTACGACTCGTGACGCTGGTGCGTGACGACGACGATTCGAATCAGTACGTGCGCCGGGTGTGACTGACAGCGAGTGCCGTCCTCGTCGCTTTGCAATCCCTCCACCCCTGAAGAGGTGGGATTCCCCCGGTGGGGATTTCGACTATGCCGGTTCCCCGGAGGCAACTTCTCCACCTCGCGGGGGGTACTCCGGTCTATGGGATCCTCTCTGGGATTTGTCCGTCTGACGCGGCACGCGTCGGTGAACGTCGACGGTACCCCGATCAGCCACCTCTACAGGCGGAGCAGGCCGAGAAACTCGCCTCGACAGCCCGTGACCTATGACTGCAGTGGAAGGACTCGCGGAGAATCGAGTTACGGAGACGCTGCCGGCACGGTCGAGGTCGGGGCCCGAGTCAGTCGTCGTCTCGAAGCGACGATAGCCGCCGTCGGGCGGCAGAACAACGACCGGCGAGTTCGTATCCGGCGAGCACGAGCGCCGAGAGGACGCTCACGAGGAGTGTGAACGACTCGGGGATACGCATCCACCGTGGTGTGACCCAGACGAGACCGTTCACGATGCGGGGACCGAGCACCGACTCGACTCGCGATTGGGCGTGTTCGACCGGCGTCTCGGGGTCGGCAGTCCGAGACCGGAGACCCAGTTCGACGGCCGCTTCGCCGTTCGCACTCTCGTCGGGGGTAGAGAGGCGCTCCGCCTCGTACACGTCGATCGCCGTCGAGATCGACCAGACGACAGTCCCACGCGTATCGATCTGGAGAACACGGTTGCCGTTCGTGTCCGTGACGAGCGTGTGTCCGTTGGGCAGGCGGTCGGCGTCGCGTGGCCACTTGAGCCGCTCGTCTCGCCACACCCACGACTCGGTCCAGGTACCGTCCACACGCTGGAACTCGACGATCCTGTCGTTGTTCGAGTCGGCCACGATCAGCGCCGGGCCACCCCGCTCTTCGGGGACGTAGTCGGCGTTGTGTTGCTCGTACAGCGTCGAGTGGGCATCGTCGGCACCCAGTGAGAGTGACTCGTTCACTCGTCCGGAGGAGCGGTTGACGAATATCACTCGGTCGTGGTTACGTAGACTCGCGGTCACGTACCGTCCGTCACGAACGAGCTCTACGTCGTTCAGGTGCGTCCAGTCACCGGTGAACGAGCCGCCACTGTCCGGTGCCAGTGTGGTGTACGCGCTCCACTCCCACGTGGTGGTGTCGGTGCTGGTGTCGACGATCTCCACCTCCTGCTGGACGATGTCGGCGACGAGATAGTGTGTCTCGTTGATACGGTCGACATCGTGCCACTCCGTATTGCGTCGTCCGGGTGTGACCTCACTGTAGAGGACGGTTCTGGCACCGGTTTCGGGGTCTATCTGCTCGATACGCTGTCGCACACAGTTCGTACAGTCGAGACTCTCAGGGCTATTCACCACCGTCGAGACGATCACGTCGTCGCTACCAGTGATCGGATCGACGTCCCAGTACTCGTCGCGGACCGTCTCACGGTACGATACGGTCCCGTCCCCCTCGACCACGACGAGTGCTGTGCCAGTGACGACCGTCGGACCGGACACAGTAGTCTCGGGTGAGTAGCCGGGATCGTCGGTACCGAACACCGGATTCGTAGCGACTGTTATCACGAGTGGAACGACGAACAGACAGACACAGACAACCCGAATGTAGTTCATGTAGACTCATCGTGTTCACCAATCTCCTTACATCCTCTGTCTCCCTTCCCCTAGATAGCATTGTTCACAAATATTTGTTCGGTATTTGCTTTGGCAACAGAGAACTGCAGTGGTAGGGACTATCCTTCCTGCAGAAAGACGAGGACTTTTCCACTGATCGTACAGAGAGTCAGGTGCGGAAAGGGGGTCATCTCGGCCACGGTGTGCAGGCACACGACACGGTGACAGGCGGGGCACACCTGACACCACGACTTGGCGATTTCACCGAGTAGTGCCTCGTGCCGGGCAGCGACACTCCCTACCCGGGACACTCTCGCTAGTAGGAGCAGGCTTCCCGGTCGTCACGTCGCTCACGAACGCCGGCTACCGTCGAGCACGCGCTGAAGTGTGGCTGAATTACAATCAGATATGAAAGAGACACACCACAAACATAATGTTGGATCGTACCTGGCAACTATGTGATAGTTCAGGTCCCACCGCGAGTGCCACCTCTCGTGGTCTCCCTGTTCATCACGGTCTCACTAGCGGGCTACGGCCGGCGCCAGTATCTGCAGCGCGCTCGGCGGAACGACCTGCTCGCGTTCGTCGCGCTGATGGGAGCACTGAGTCTGTCACTGCTCGCAGAGACTTTCCTTCGAATCGCGACATCGCCGGCGCTGAAGCTCCTCGGATTCAATTTCCTCAACACAGTCTGTATCTGGGTGTCGAGCTACGCGCTCCTCTGGTTCGCCTTGGCGTATTCGAACAACACTCGGTGGATCAACCGGTGGACGATCGGAGTCGCGGTCGCGACGCCGATCACGTTCGGTGTGATCGGAACTGTCGCCCCGGAGTTCCTGTACGAGGTCCACGGGCTCGTCAGTCACGGTCCCGTGACGGTTCTGGGGGTGACGTTTCGACGGTGGTACACGCTCGATCGAACGCTCAAGCCGCCGTTTCTACTGCTCCACCTCTACGTCTACGTAGTGGGGCTTCTCGCCGGTGGTGTGCTCGGTCGCTACCTCCTCCGACGTCGCGGGGACGTCGAGTTGGGTCACGCTGTCGCGATCGTAGTCGGAGTAGGAGCCCCGCTGGTAGCAGGCGCATCACTGATCACCGGGATCGTTCCGCCAGAGCTGAGCCTGACGGGTGTCTCGTACGGCGTCACAGCCGTGGCGTTCGCGGTGGCGACGTTCCGGTACCGACTCTTCGACGTCGCACCCGTTGGACGGCAGCAACTCGTCAGAGAGATGCCCGACCCAGTCGTCATGCTCGACGACGACGAGGCGGTCGTCGACTGCAACCCCGCCGCACGAGCGATCGTCGGTGCCCCGCCCGACTGGCACGGAACCGCTGCAGAGGCGTTCTTCGCCCCACTCTGCGAGGATACACGTCGCGTCGTCACCGGTGAAGCCGACCCCCGCACGATCAGCATCGCAGATGGCGAGACAGAGCGGTACTTCACACCCGACATCGCACCCATTGACAACGGGGAGGGAGTTGTCCAGGGTCGACTGATCGTCCTCCGAGAGATCACTGCACAAAAACAGCGGGAGCAGGAACTCGAACGCCAGAACGAACGCCTCGATCAGTTCGCCAGCACAGTCTCACACGACCTGCGGAACCCACTGAACGTTGCACAGGGCCGGGTCACGCTCGCTCGAGCGGAGGTCGACAACGACCACCTCGAGGCTGCAGAAGACGCACACGAACGGATGGCGACTCTGATCGACGACTTGCTGACCTTCGCTCGCTCGGGTACCGCGGTCGAGGAGACGACTGCCGTCGAGCTGTCGACCGTCGCACGGACAGGGTGGCAGACAGTCGAGACGTCGGAGGCGACACTCGAGATCGAGACCGATCGGGTCATCAGAGCCGATCGGGACCGGACGCGACAACTGCTGGCGAATCTCTTCCGGAACGCGATCGAACACGCCGGGCCGGATGTGACGGTCACCGTCGGTCCCGTCGACGGCGGGTTCTACGTGTGTGACGACGGTCCTGGGATTCCGGAAGAGGAGCGCGCGGACGTCTTCGACCGCGGGTACTCGACGTCGGACGGTGGAACGGGGTTCGGACTCGCGATCGTCGATGTGATCGCCGACGCACACGGGTGGACCGTCCGAGTTGTCGACAGTGCCGACGGTGGTGCCCGGTTCGAGATCACACAGGTTGCGGTCGTGTCTGCGTAGCGGCGTCACCGTCGCCTGGCTCCAAGTCGTACTTCTCGCGGAGCCCGTGCGTGATCGTCGCCTGGTCCTTCTCGGAGATCCGTGTGGTCTCGCTCACGTGCGGCGATACGTGTCAGAATATCTCACCCTCGTGAGGGCTGGATACTCACGCTGACAGCCCTACCGCCTCGCTCAGATTTGGTAGCTGGTCGTCTCTCACGAGTCCGGACTCCAGAGGCTTGAACCGAGCGACCGCCTCCCGGCCGAGAGAGACGGAGACGATCGGTTCGCCGACACACAAGAACCTGTGCCGTGACGCCGACACTCCCACACGGCCGCGCGGGGTTGTCGTCTGTGCAGCCGGTACGTGGACACGCAATGGCGAAAGCAGCCTTCGTGATCACGAGTGGTGCAGACGGCAGTGCGACGAGTATCGGCAACGTAGTGAACGCGCTCGAAGGCGCCAAGGAGTTCGTCGAGACGGACGGCGACGAGGTGGAGGTCATCTTCGACGGGGCGGGGACCCAGTGGATTCCCGAACTCGAAGACGAGACACACGACTACCACGACCTCTACGCCGCCGTCCGCGGGCACGTCTCGGTGTGTGACTACTGTGCGGACGCGTTCGACGTGAGCGAGGCCGTCGACGAGGCGGGACTCGCCCGACTCGCCGACTACGACGGTCACCCGAGCATCCGCTCGCTCGTCGCCGACGACTACGAACTGCTCACCTTCTGACGCCGACTCGACAGCAGACAGGAGAGACCAGTCCCCTCTGGCTCTCGATCCGCGTGAGGGCCGGACACGCTCGCTCGGCGAGTCAGACGAACTCGGACGGCTGCGGGCCGTTCGTGAGGTGGACTTCGAACGGTTGCGTACTCGGGTCGTCTCGTTCGACGAGGTGCCAGTACGTCTCGGCGAGTTCGTCTGGGTCGAGGAACGTCTCCGGATCGCGATCCGGGTTCCGCTCGCGGACGCCCGGACTGTCGATCTGTCCGTCGAGGACGACGTGGGCGACGTGGACGCCGTCGGGGCCGTACTCTTGGGCGATGTCCATCGCCATCCCGCGGGCGGCGAACTTCGCGGCCGTGAACCCGATCGCACCACCGCGACCCCGGACCGCGGAGGTCGCGCCGGTGAAGATCACCGTTCCGCCGCCCGTCTCGAGCATGTCCTCGACGGCCTCCTGGGAACAGACGAACGCCCCACGCCCGTTGACCGCCCACGATTCCTCGAACGACTCGACACTCGTGTCCAACAGTCCCGTCCACGAGGCGGCACTCGCGTGGTTCACCAGCACGTCGATCGGGCCGAACGCGTCGCGGACCGTCTCGAACCCGTCCCGAATCTGCGCCACGTCGGCGAGATCCGTCGGGACGGCGAGCCCCTCACCCGGATCGGGGAGGTCGTCCGCTAAGTCCGTGATGTAGTCCGCCGATCGGGCGAACAGTGCGACGCGACACCCCTCGGCGGCGAACTTTCGTGCGAGCGACTCGCCCAGTCCCGGTCCGACGCCGGCGACGACTGCTGTTCGGCTCACGACGACTGGTAGGCCGTGCACCCGCAAAAACTGTGCTGACAGTCCGGCCGATCCAGCAAGTATCCACTTCGGTCTCGGTCCAGTTTCGCTCGGGGGCAGGAGTCAGACTGACTCGGACGGTGTGAGTTCGATCCAGTCACCATCCTCGAACGGCGAGTCGTACGTGATACCAGCCCGTTCGTACACGACCGCCGGCATCCCGATGTCGGCGAGGAACAGTCGTCCGACACCACAGTCGAGCCCCGTCTTCGGGAGAGCGAGTGTCACCGTTCGATCGGGCTCGACGACGGGCACGAACGCGTTCCCGGTCGTCGCGTTCCGTCCGGAGGGAACGTCCAGCGACACGACGCTCGTCTCCCCGCGGCCGGCCATGGTGATCGCGTCGACGAGTGTACTCGCCGGCGTCCGCAGCGCCCCCTCGAGACCGTACCCGACGAGTGCGTCCACGATCACCGACGGTTCGCGCGACTGGAGGACGTCGTTGACCGTCTCGTGAGTGGGGACATCCATCGCCGAGAGAGTCTCGAACTGGTGGGCAGCCGCGCCGGTGAGGTCGGCCGCAGGTCGGTCGAGAATCACCTCGACGGTCACGCCACGGTTCGCCAAGTGGCGTGCGCAGACCAGTCCACCACCACCGTTCCCACCATTACCAGCGACGACTACGACCGGGCTGTCACCGATGTCGCGGACGTGCCAGGCGAGAGCTCGTCCGGCGTTCTCCATCATCTGGAGCACTTGGAGGCCGACTTCCTCGACAGCGACACGATCCACCTCGCGCATCTCCGCGGCCGTCACCGCCGGAATCTGGCGTCCGGTGGCTGTCTGGAACTGATCGGACGACACGTAATTTGTCACACAGACTGGCTACTTGACGATTGTGCGGTACTGTGGGTTCCGCGGTGTAGCGGCGTTCTCGTACGATATCGGTGCGTACAGAGCTTACGACTCCGTCTCGTTCGCTTCTGCCCACTCGAGTAGTGGTTCGAGCCTGTCGCTCACTTCCCGTCCGTCTGCCGTCAGTGAATACTCGACACGAGGCGGGATCTCGTCGTACTGGGTTCGCGAGAGGAGCCCGGCCTCTTCGAACTCGTCGAGTCGCCTCGAGACCGTGGAACTACTCGCACCTGGGAGGTGTGACTCGATCTCGGCGAACCGGAGTGTCTCGTGTGCCCCGATGATACTGATCAACTGCATCGCGTACTTGCGACCGAGCACGTCGATCACACCCGTCAACGGGCAGTAGCAGGTGCCGTCAACGTCACACGCGCGAGTCGGTGTCGGAGTCGAGTCTGCCATGACTTCGAGGCCTCGAACTTACTCCGTGGCTTCGGACTCCACAGTATAATGGCTTCGGGAACGAGAGCTTAGACATGGTCACGACTCGATCGTACGACCTCGTGATCCTCGGGGGTGGTGCGGCAGCGTTCGCGGCACTCACCGAGGCGAGTCGGCGTGGACTGTCTACGGCACTGGTGAACACTGGACTCCCAATCGGTGGGACGTGTGTGAACGTCGGGTGTATCCCGAGCAAACATCTGTTGGCAGTCGGGGAGACCGCTGCTGCGTCGAGTGAGAATCCGTTCGAGGCCGTACAATACAGTGACGACGAACCGACGGTCGACTGGCCGACTGCACTGGACGGCACGACCGACCTCGTCGAGCAGTTCCGACGGGAGAACTACGTGGATGTCGCCGAGCACTTCGAGACGGATACCTACGAGGGGTACGGTCAGTTGGTCGACGACACGACGATCGAAGTCGTCGACGGGGCCGACGAGGGGGCACGCATCACCGGTGAGAAGCTGCTCGTCGCGACCGGGAGTTCACCGCGGGAACCACCCATCGACGGCCTCGGTGAGGTCGACTACTACACGAGCGAGACTATCCTCGAGGAGCGTGAGCTTCCCGAGCGTATCGTGATGCTCGGCGGCGGGTACATCGCGTTGGAGTGGGGCCAGATCCTACACCGCGTCGGCGTCGACGTGACTGTCCTCCAGCGTTCCGACCGGGTGCTCTCGGACACAGAGGGGCAACTCGGACGCGAGATACAGCGGGCATTCGAAGAGGATGGCATCGAGCTGGTAACCAGAAACGACTTCCAGTGTGTCTACGCAGCAGCAGCCGACGGAGGAGCCGACACGGTTCAGTCGGGTGTCGCCGTCGAGACGATTGTCGACGGCACCGAGCGGACGGTCACTGGTGACGCGCTGTTCGTCGCGACCGGTGTCCAGCCCAACAGCGAGGGCGTCGGCCTCGATACGGTGGGAGTCGAAACGGACGACGACGGCACGATCCGCGTCGACGAGCACTTCCAGACGACCAATCCCGACGTGTACGCAGCCGGCGACGTGATCGGCGAACCGGAGCTAGAGACGGTCGCAGCCAAGGAGGGCAACCACGCCGTTAAGAACGCGTTCGGGGGCGAGGGTGTCAGTATCGACTACGACGCGGTCCCGGCTGTCGTCTTCACCAGCCCCGAGGTCGCCACGGTCGGCACGACCGAACGCGAGTATATGGATGAGCACGGGACCTGTTCCTGCCGGACCATCCGGATGGAAGACGTACCGCGGGCGAAGACGGTCGAGAACACGGACGGGCTCGTCCAGGTCGTCAAACACCACGAGACCGACGAGATCGTCGGCGTCCACATGGTCGGTCCCCGCGCTGCAGATACGATTGTGGAAGCGACACTGGCCGTGAAGTTCGGACTGACCGTGGACGACATCGTCGACACGGTCCACCCGTTCCCGACGTTCAGCGAGGCGTTCAAACACGCCTGCCAGGCGTTTCGGCGGGATACTTCGGCGATGAGTTGCTGTGTGGAGTGAGTACTACTCCTCTGTGAGCCGGCTGGTGACGGTAGAGTCGACGTCGACAAACGAGAGATTACCCGACGTGTCCCGTCGCCCACCCGACGACCGGATGAGACTCCACAGCAGCAGAAGGACGCTTCCGGAAAGAAACGTTCCGCTCACCGGAGACGCCGGGATCATGAACGACCAGTAGATGGGTGTCGCCGTGGTGCCGATGAGCACGCTGAGGAGACCGTAGAAGGCGGGAGCACAACAGCAGCAGGCAGTTGCTCCGGTCATCGCGGTCGTCCCGGCGAACAGTCGACCGCTCTCGATCGACCGACTACCGGACAGCTGCTGTGTGACGACCGCAGCGTTGAATCCGACGAGTCCACCGAACAGCAGCATCGTCAACAGTGATCCGACCGAGAGGTAGCCGGCGAACGGGATCGACGGGACGTTCCACTGGACCGCAGGCCAGACGACTAGCGGGCTCGCAACGTCGTACGAGATCAGGAACGCGTCGGTCGGTGCGTTCACACCGTCGTCGGGATTGAACGTCATCGTACCTGCCGAAAACGCGTACAACACGGCGATGAGAATCCCTGTCATCCCACCGACGAGTCGTGGTGTTCGATCACGCACGACTCCCTGTACGATTCCTCGGGCGTCGGTCCAGACGACGTACCCGACGAGCACCGGGAGAGCCAGTGCAACGAGGTACCCGAGTGGGTGGAGGTAGCCGCCGTTCGGCATGACGGCGGGGTACGCGATCCAAGCGGCGAGATCGAGTCCCAACAACGCGTACCGTGGTCGTCGTGGGTACCGAGTGGCGGTGAAGACGACGGCTCCGACGGCCAGCGACCCAGCGACTACCAGTGCTAAGACGGGGTAGACTGCGACGAGTTCTGGTGGGTTCGTTCCGACGACTTGTACTTCGACGACCCCGATTAGTCCGGTTATTGCCGCGATACCACCACCGAGTGCCGGAACTGCGGCTTGAGTCGGAGTGACACCGACTCTCCGAACGGCGGCGACCGACCCCGCGAGTAGTACGACGCCGACGACGACACTTCCGAACAGAACCCAATGCGGTATCCCGGCGTGTGTCGTTCCAGAGTGGGCGACGGTCGATCTAGAAAAGAGGCTAACCGTCACAGCGACGAGGCCGAGAGCACGAGTGAGCGATCGTCCGCGCCGTGGTCGCCGGTGGTCTCTCGTATCCATCTGATCTACTTCTTTCACTGGACGAGATTTATTCCCTCCGTGTTCGCGCGTCGTCCGGACACTCCCGTCGGATCTGCAGCGGCGCAGACGGGTCTCACTCGCTCCTCCCTGTGTGCGTGTGATCTAGTCGAGTACTCCCGACACGCGTCACGAACCCGATCGTCGCCCCGAGTGACATCGACAGGACCGTCGCCACAGTCTCACCGGGGAGCCCTCCGAGGCCGCCGACCGACGCTCCGGCGGCGTGGACGCTGAACAGCGTGGCGTACCCGAAGAACCCACCGGGGGTGAACGAGAGGACCGGCACCGCCGCGTGGAGACTCGCGAGGAGCATGAACGCGCCGACCACGAGACTCAACGCGACGTGCCCACCGCCGAACAAACCGTCGACGATCACCAGCGTCAGTGCTGCGTAGCAGATGCCGGCGAGGTTGCTCAAGAGCCCACGTTGCAGTCGTGTGAGTCCGTCGGCGTCGACCGCGTAGAAGCTCGCCGACGCGACGAACGACGGCCAGAGCGGGATCTCGAGGACGGCGACGAACACGTACGTCCACGGGACCGACGCCACGCCGAACACGATCGCCAGTGCCAGTGTCTCGTCTAGCTCCGACGCGACGACACGTCGTCCGATCACTACTCCGGGTCGACTGGACTCGCGAACAAAAGCGTCGTGGTGGTGCCAACGACCGAGCACGAGCGACGAGTCGTCCACACCTGGTCCGGGTGGAGATGCGGCACCGCTGGGTTCGATCACGGGAGGACCGCGACCCGACCGGTCCAGACGGCGACGACGCCGAGGTAGAACAGCGTCCCCAACGCGGCACTGGTCAGGACCCGCCGCGCCGGGTCGCGGGCAGGGAGTGAGTAGCGAACGAGCGGGATCGACGTGAGCTCCGGGCGTGTCAGTACTCGGTTCGAGAGGAGTGCGACTGCGGCGACGACAACCGGTCCGGTGAGGAGACTGTTCGTCACAGCGAGGAGCCGTCCGACCGTGGCATCGCCGAGCGTCAGTGTCGCCACCCACCCGAGTGTGTTCGCCGGTGGCGGGAGCAGTGGGAGCATCTCCGCCGCCACCGCACCGTAACTCGCGTACAGGAACACGGCGGAGCCGCCGAGGAGACTCGTGGTCTTGACGACTAACTGGATTCGCTCACTCGCGACGAACCGAGGGAGGACGAACAGGCCGACGAGGAAGACCAGGTTCGATCCGATCCACGGGCCGAGCGTCTGGAGTGCGAGCGGGAGTCCAGTGGCGAGGATCCCGACACTGAACCAGTCGAGGCTCAGCGCGTCACTGCTCGGACAGGCACCGGACAGGACGCTCCGCCGGTGTGTCGGGTGACCGAGGTAGTAGGCCATCCGCAACAGCAGGAACGTCGGTACGAGCAGGACGTACGCGACGACGCGCACCACGAGTCCGCCGGGAGAGGAGACGGTCCCCAACAGAAACGCCGTGGAGAAGTCCAAGACGCCGTTGACGAGCCAGAAGGTCAACAGCGACGGCGCGAACACACACCCGTTGAGCAACGCCGTCAGGTGGCCGACCGACCAGTCGAACTCGTGAGAGAGTAACTCCTCGACGGCGTCGCTCAGGCCTCGCGTCCGTCGCTGGAGTGCCCTGTAGCCTCTCACAGACGTGTCGTCGCCCCCGACGCTGAAAAACACCGCTCGGAACTGTCCTCGTCTCACCCGACCGTCACGTCGCCAGGGGTGGAGTCGACACCGCCAGCGCTCCTCTCTCCGGGCGGACGACCGACAACGGGTGATCCGGCCGACTGTAACACTTCTCGAATACGTTTTATACCCCACCTTCGTGTTTCGTTACACGACTTCTCGGAATTTGTGTGCACAGCGTGAGGGAGACCGAGTCGAAGACGCACGAGTAGAGCGGACGGTGTGGTCGTAGGGTGTCGGTCACCACGGGTTGACGAGACGTGTGGTGACGGCCCAGACCGGACGAACGCGACGACAACTGTCGACACAGATGTGGGCCGCACGTGCGACACTGGATCAGTGGTGGTCTCGACACACGGGGAAATACACATTACGTCGAAGAGTGTAGACCCGGCGTATGCCTGAGTCGAAGACGACTGATCCCCAGCTCGTGGACGATGCCCACGGGAGGGCCGCCGAGGCGTTCGCCGAGCGCGCTCGGGCAGCGTGCGGCGAGGAACTGGAGGGACTGTACGTGTTCGGCTCGACGATCAGTGGTGAGGCGGCCGACCTGTCGAGTGACGTGGACGTGTTGGTCGTCCTCGCAGACGGGAAACGAGAGACGGCAGCCGACAGGCTCCGTGACCTCGCGTACGACGTGATGATCGAGTACGGGCCAGTGGTCGAACTCCACGTCCTGTCAGTCTCGACGTTTGAGCAGTACCAGCGCGAGGGGAACCCGTTCGTGGAGCGGGTGATCTCGGAGGGGCGAGTGTATGCCTGACGAAGAGGTGTCGGTTCAGCGGGAACTCACACAGGCGCGCCAAGCGCTACGCGATGCACGAACCGGTCGTGACGCAGGATTGTCGGACGCTGCGGTGGTGAATCGGCTGTACTACGCGGCGTTTCACGCGGCGAAAGGTGCTCTGTACGACGACGGACATAATCCAGTCTCACACGGGGGCGTTCTCTCGCTGGTGGGATCAGAACTAGTCGTCTCGGGCGATGTGTCACGAGATCTGGGACGATTCTTGAACCACCTCTCGGAACTACGTCAGCAGGCCGACTACGGATACGAAGCGATCACAGACGACATCGGTGATCTGGTCACACGGACAGAGCAGTTCGTCACCAAGATGGAGTCGCTCTGTGAGGACGCCGATTAAAATCGTGGTGACCGTCCAGGCCGGACGAACGCAACGACAACTGTCGACACAGACGTGGGTCGCACGTGCAATAATGGATCAGTGGTGGTTCCGCCACACGGGGAGATACAATCACGTCGAGGGGTGTTTGCCCGGCGTATGTCCGAGTCGAAGACGACTGATCCCCAACTCGCGGACGATGCCCACGGGAAGGCCGCCGAGGCGGTCGCCGAGAGTGGATTGAACGTCTAGCGTTTCACCTCGACTGTGCCGTAGGCGGTCGCGGCGTCTGGTGATGTCTCTCCCGAAACACGACCGCCAGGACCGCGAGGATAGCTCAGGATATACAAATCGTGTTCAGGCATATCACGTTCAGACATATCGTGTTCAGTCATCATTCTACTTATGTATTCGGCGAGTGGGCACCCGTGTGTGCCGCCCTCGTTCGGCAATCGGTCAGAAGAGCTGTCGTGGGTTCAGCGGTCCTACGAGAACGATTCTACCGAGTTTATCCAGTTGCTCGGCGAACAGATGTCCGTCGACGAACTGGCTGACGAGTTGGGAGTCGACGCCGCCGACGTTCGCGAGCGGCTCGCGTACCTCTCGGAGTTCGACCGTGTCCGTCGGGACGGTGAGACGGTTCACCCACCAGAACAGTAGACGACCCGTGAGAGTCTCCGGCGTGAGAGGCCTGCACCGACCGGAGCGACGGCACGCCTCAGTCGTCGTCGGCCGTCACCGCGTCGGCGTCGAAGTCCGTCCCGTCGATCTCCGTATCGACGGCAGCCGTCTCGAAGTGGTCGAGGAGCGACTGTAGTTCCCGTGCGCGGTCCGACAACGACCGGACGTTGTCGGTGACTTGCTCGAGAGAGGCCGTCTGTTCCTCGGCCGCGGCGGAGACCTCGTCCGCCTCCGACGCAGTCTCGCGACTCGTCTCTGCGACTTCCTCGGCGACGGTGACCACCTCCTCCGTGGTCGCCGCCTGGTCGTCGGTCACGCGACTGATCTCCGTCATCCCGTCCGTCGCCGTCTCGACGCGGTCGACGATCTGTTGGAGACTCTCGGCGGCGTTCTCGACGGTCTGAGAGCCGGACTCCAGCCGTTCGCCCATCTCGCGGATGTCGGTGACGGCGTCGCTCGTCGCCGTCTGCACCTCTTCGATACTCACCTCGACTTCGTCGGTCGCCTCGCTCGCTTCCTCCGCGAGGTTCTTCACCTCGTCGGCGACCACTCCGAAGCCGTCTCCCTCCTGTCCGGCACGGGCGGCCTCGATGGAGGCGTTGAGTGCGAGGAGGTTCGTCTCCTCGGCGATGGTCCGGATCAGGTCGACCGTCTCCTCGATCCGTTCCATCTCGTCGGCCAACGCCTCCACCTCCGCGATGGTGGCCTCGGCGTCGGTGACGATGGCGTCCATCTCCGCGACGGCCGCCTCGGCCGCTTCGCGACCGTCTTCACCCTCTGCCGCGGCGGCCCGGGCGGAGTCTGCGACCTCGTCTGCCTCGGCGGCGACCTCCTCGACGGTCGCCGAGAGATCACCCATCTCGTCGGAAACCTGTCCCAACTGCTCGCGTTGATCCGACGCGGCGGCCGAGATCTGTTCGATCGAGGTCGCCACTTCGCGGCTGGCCGTCTCGATCTCGTCGGCACCGACGGACACGTCCTCGCTGGCCGCGACGACCTCGTCGGCGAACACCTGTACGTCTCCGACCGTCGCCTCAATCTCCGCGATGAGCGTGTTGAACTCGTCGATCAGTTCTTGGACCGCCTCGATGTCGCTGTCGGACTCGATCCGCGCCGTGAGATCGCCGTCGGCAGCCGCCCGCATCGCGCTACAGGCCTCCGTCACACGCTCTCGTAACTCCGCAGCCTGTGCCTCTGCGCGCTCGCGTTCCGTCCGGGCCTCCTCTTTCGCACTCTCTGCGGCCTCGATCTGCCGTTGGAGCGAGTCACGCATCGCCGCGAAGCCGTCGTAGAGGTCGCCGATCTCGTCGCCACGATCGCTCTCGATGGTCACGTCCAACTCGCCGCGTTCGAGTGCGGCCGCCTTGTCGGCGAGTCGTGTCAGCGGTGGGATCGTCCGGTACGCCGTCACACCGCCGACGATCGTGAGTCCGCCGATCACCGCCCCGAGCAGCAACAGGAGGTCACGCGAGAGTGTCCGCCGGAGCGCGAACGCATCGCGTGCCGGAACCTGTGTCGTCACGACCCAGTCCGTCCCGGCGACCGGCGCGTACCCGACTGCAGTCCGGCTCGCCCCGCTTCCCAAGACTGCCGCGCCCGACTCTCCGTCCAAGCCTCGTTCGACCGCTCGTGAGTCGACGGACAGGCTCTCGTCCGTCTCGCGGTTCTGCCCACCGATCTCGTCTGGTCGTGTCGACAGAACCGTCACGCCACGGTCGTCGACGACACGTGTGAACCCGTCTGCGTCGGGCTTCGTCAGTCCCTCGCTACGTGCACCGAGACTGACCATCATCACGAGGTAGCGGTCCGTCTCGGGGACCGGACTCACGACGGCGAAGACGAAGGCACCCTTCGGGTTCTCGAACGGCTCCGTGACGAGCGTCCCGTCTGAGCTGTCGAAAGTCAGCTCTTGGATCCACGGGACCCCTTCTTCCCGTGGCTTGAGCCCGACGAAGTCGGCACTACTACTCGACGTGACGGTCAGTGTTCCGTCACGCGGTGCGAGAAGATGAAGCGCCGCCACCTCGTCGGAGATGCGACGCGAGTCGAGTTCCGTCGCGAGGTACTCACTCACCGCACCGGGGTCGCGTGCGGCGAGTGGTTCGCGGCTCGAGACCATCACGGACTCCTGTCGCATCGATCCGATCCACTGACTCAGTGTCTCACTCTGGAGCTGTGCGGTTCGACGCAGTGTGTCCTCCGTCGACGCCTGCACCTCGCCTCTGGTCGTGACGTAGGTGTTCGCCCCGATCGCGACGACCAGTACCACGATCACGACGAACGCGACTGCGAGTTTCGCGGTGAAACTGCCCCGGATCGACTGCACGAGTGACGATCCGTCGTCGTCACTCGCCCCCTGTTCGGTGGCCATACGCCCGACTGTGTCGTTTCCCCACTTGACTCCCCAGTAACGGCGCTCACACACGGTTACGTCACCGTCACCCGAGTGACGACACCAGTTCGACGGTCGTCGTAGTGGTCGTCTACGAGCGGCGAGAGTGCGACACACTACTGGCCGTCTGTGTGCGCCGCGAGGATGGAACGCCACCGACGAGCCCTGATCCACGTGACACGCCCGAGAGGGCGTGTATCGAGACCGCACGAGCGGTGTGGGTTATAGATCATTCCGTGTCGGACGAGGACTTATGGCAGACTTCGACGTACTCGTGATCGGCGGTGGGACCGGGAACAACGTGGCGGCGGCTGCGGCGGAGGCCGGTCTCGAGACCGCGCTGGTCGAACCTGGACCACTCGGTGGGACGTGTCTGAACAGAGGGTGCAACCCGTCGAAGATGCTGTTACAGACCGCGAACGCCGCCAACGCCGTTCGAGACGCCGAGAAGTTCCACGTCGGTGCGACACTGACCGGGATCGACCACGGCACCGTCGTCGCCGAGACGATGGACACACTCTCCGGAATCGCGGTCGACATGGAGGGGCGGTACCGCGAACAGGAGCACCTCACGCTGTTCGACGAGTACACTCGGTTCGTCGACGATCGTGCGGTCGAACTCGGCGGCGAGACCGTCACCGCAGACCGTGTCGTGATCGCCACCGGGAGTCGGCCCCTCGTCCCACCGATCGACGGACTCGACGAGACACCACACATGACGAGTCGTGACGTGTTCGAGCGGACGGATCGCCCCGACTCACTGGTGATCCTCGGCGGCGGGTACATCGCCGTCGAGTTGGGGTACTACTACGAGTCCGTCGGCACCGACGTGACGATCGTCGAGATGGAAGACCGACTCGTGCCGCGGGAGGACGACGACGTGGCCGCGGCGTTCACCGACATCGCCACCGAGCGCCACGAGGTCGTGACCGGTCACCGCGTCACGGCGGTCGAGGACGTCGACGGAGAACGACGAGTCCACGCCGAGGGGCCCGACGGCGACACGCGGACACTGACCGGCGACGAACTCCTCGTCGCGTTGGGGCGTCGGCCGAACAGCGACGACATCGGGCTCGAACACACCGCCGTCGAGACGGACGAGAACGGGTTCGTGACCACCGACAGTCACTTGCGGACGACCGCCGAGAACGTCTGGGCACAGGGAGACGTGGCCGACAAGTCGATGTTCAAACACACTGGCGACTACGAGACCGAACACACCGTCGCGAACGTCGTCCACGACGAGGGTGTCGAGATTGACCTCAGCGCGGAGCCACACACCATCTTCACCGAGCCACAGATCGCTGGCGTCGGTGCGACCGAAGACGAACTCGCCGACCGAGGAGTCGACTACCGTGTCGGGCGTGCCGACTACGCCGACTCGGCGATGGGACGGGCGAAGCGGCTCCGTGAGGGGTTCGCGAAGGTACTAGCCGCACCCGACGGCGAGATTCTCGGTTGTCACGTGATCGGGTACGAGGCGTCGACTCTTCTCCACGAAGCCGTCGTCGCGATGCGGAACGGCGTCGGTGTCGACGCGGTCGCCGACACGATCCACGCTCACCCGACGCTGAACAAGGTGGTCGAATCCGCGTTCGTGGACGCCGCATCGCAGTGACCGGAGACACACCGTCACTCGACGACGACTGCGTGTCTCACGACGATCACACGTCCCTCGACGACCGTCACCAGTGGCGATCGTGGCGTCTCGACCAGTCCTCCATCGTTGTCGCTGGTCCTGTACCGCCGTGACACGACCGCAGTGGGGTTCAGATAGTTCTGGTCCCTGTATTGTACCATGTCCGATTCGGCAGCAGCCTGGGACGTCGAACAGACCGGCGACGTGCTCGTCTTCGAGTTCGGGGCCGACATGGACATCTCTGCGTTCGGCGAGGAGGCGTGGGCGACGTACACCGACATGTTGGAACGGGAGGCCGTCGACGCGGTCGTGACGGTCGTCGAGACCGAAGATCCGTTCGACGCCGCTACCTTCGACGTGTGGGACCGATCCGGTGATCGTGCCGTCGAGGCTGGGGTCGAGCGGTGGGCCGTCGTCGGTGACCGACTCAAGCGGATGTCGACACGGTCGAAGTTGGACACGCCCGGACTGGAAGTCGAGGGATTCGACGACCGTGGCGAGGCACTCCGGTGGGCACGTGGAGACTGATCGGCGACGAGACGAACGGGACCGTCGACGACGGGACGAACGGGAACACGCAGTTAGCGCACCGCTCGTCCGGGCGTGGATCACGACCGGCACCACAGTGAAGTGGCGGGTCCCAGTACCGACACACGTGACGTTCGACACCGAGAACGTCGTCGCACACCTCCGCTCGCACGCCGGCGAGGCGCTCCAAGCCGTGGTGGTCTACGACGATCAGACCCACCGAGATCTCTACCGGCGCGACGACTTGCGGGAGATGCACGGGTCCGACCTCGAAGGAGAACTGCTCGCAGAGGCGCGACGACGCCCGCGGCGGGAGTCGCCGGAGTCGGGGCTGTACGAGGGTCCGCTCGCCGCGACCGTCCACGTGTTCGCGGGGCGCGTCGTATTGAACCTACCACGTGACGACGACAGCGGGACACTCGTCCTCCTCGATCCGAGCGTCGCACGGAACCTCACAGAGTTCATCGCCGATATCCGTGGTGATCTCTACGAGTGACCCTGAGATCCCACCCGAGTACTCTGCTGCCGTGTTGGCGACTCCGTGGGCCATTCGAGCGTCGACGACGTTCCAAGCGATCAGACGGTGGTGTTCTCGTCGGCGACCGAGAGTGACACCGCGACACGGCTTCCGCCGAGGTCGGACTCACCAAATGTGATCCGGCCGCCAGAGCGAGTGACGATCCAGTTCACCAGCCACAGCCCGAGGCCACTGCCGTGTTGGAGTGGCTGCTCCTCGCCTTCGAGGAGTGTCTGACGCTCCTGTGCGGGGATACCGGGGCCGTCGTCAACGACCACGAGTCTGAGCCGCGAGTCGTCGTACTCGTCTGGCAGTAGACGGACGGCGACACGAGGCTCGTCGCCGGCGTGTTCGAGTGCGTTCTCGACTAACTGTTCGACGGCGACATCGATTCGAGGCGCTGCATCCACTGGCCGATCGGTCCGGATGTCGACGTCGACAGTCGCCGACGGAAACTCCGGTTCGAGGTCCGCGACGGTGTCACGGACGATTGCGTCGAGTTCGTGGCAGCGCTGCTCCACGCGGTGTGACTCGAAGATGTCGTTGAGAAGCCGAGCGTACGATGTCACACTCTCGAGTCGTCCTGCACTCTGGTAGATTCGGTCGGCAGCGCTCGCCGTCGACTCGTCGTCGGCGTCGCGGAGTGTCTCTGCGAACCCGAGGATCTTGGTCAACTCGTTGCGGAGGTTGTGTCTGAGCACCCGGTGAAGGACGCCCGCCTGCTGTTGGTTCTCTTTGCGTGCAGTCACCTCGCGGGAGTTGAGTACGATCCCCTCGACGGGGGAGTCGGGGCGGTGGCTGGCGGCCGACTCCAGCCACACCCACGAGCCGTCGGCCGTCCCGAAGCGGTACTCGACGCGATCGGTGGCGGGGTTGTCCGCGTGGACGGCTACCTCGAGGAGTTCTGCGACGCGCGACCGGTCGTCGTGGTGGACTCGTTCCAGGTACGGCTGTGACCGCAGTGTCTCCGGGTCGAGACCGAGCACCGACTCGACGGAGGGGCCCTGGTACCGCACGGTTCCGTCGCGTGCGAGGACGGTGACGAGATCGCGCGAGTGGGCCGTGAGTGCCTCGTGGTAGGCACGAGCCGTGTCGTCGACCCTGTCACGGACGTGGTTCAACAGGTGAGGTCGTCCGTCGACCTCGATCACCGTCGCCGACATCGTCGCCGGGAGAATGGTACCGCCGCGACAGTAACAGGTGATCTCGTCGGTCGTCGCCGATCCCTCCGCTTGCACCGTGTCGGCGAACTCGCGGAACTCCTCGAAGTTGTGTGGATGGAGATCGGAGGCGGGCATCGAGAGCAACTCGCGTCTGGAGAACCCGACGAGATCGGTTGCCGCGGCGTTACAGTCGACGACGGCATCGTTGGCCACGTCGACGACGAACACGGCGTCGTTGGTGTGACGGAACGTCGCCCGGTAGGCGTCTGGGAGCGCATCCTCCGGAAGTTCGGTACCCGGCTCACCGTACTCGCGTTCTGGGTCGACGGCTACGTCTGGATCCGAGACGACGGATCCAGTGAGATCTGGACCAGCACCACGCGAGAACTCGTAGCCGACGCTGTCGCCACCCGACGACGGCGGCTCGCGGGGCGACTCCGTGTCGTCTGTGTGATCTGCCATCTGTCTTCTCCTCACTCGGATACGTACACCACGACGGGTCACTACGTGAACGCCTCGCGGTTCTGTCGAGTATGAACACGTCCACGGACCGACGGGGTCGGTACCGCGCGTACACCACCGGTCGAGGGTTGAAGTCGTGTTCCTCGTGAGGACTTCGTATGTCTATCCTACGCCGGACGGACGGGTGGGAGGTCGACCAGATCGGCGAGACGCTCGTCTTCGGGTTCACCGAGGAGATGGAACAGGAGTCGTTCGGTGACGAGGCGTGGCGAGAGTACACGGAGACGTTGGAGCAGGACACGGTCTGTGCCGTGGTCACCGTCGTCGACATCTCGGAGCCGTTCGACGCCAGTACGTTCGACGTGTGGGCACGGTCCGGCGAGGTAGCGGTCCAACACGGCGTCGAGCGGTGGGCCGTCGTCGGCGATCAACTGAAGCGGATGTCGACGATCTCACAGCTCCGCCGGCCAGGGTTGGCGGTTCGCGGCTTCGACGACCGCGACGCCGCGATCGAGTGGGCGACCGAGGCGTGAGCGAGTCTCGAGCGAGTCCCCGGAGCACCCCGCCGACTCTCGTCGGGAAACTCACACCGGGTCGGAGTCGGTGACGATCTCGACTAGCGCCGGGCCGTCGTGGGCGACGGCAGCGTCCAGTTCCGACTCGAGTGTGTCGACCTCCGTCACCCGCACACCGTAGCCACCACAGTTCTCCGCGAAGGCCGCGAAGTCGGGGTTCTGGAGACTCGTCTGCCACTCCGGCCACCCACCGGTGCGTTGCTCCTTGCTGATCTTCCCCAGTTCGTCGTCGTTGAACAGGACGTGCGTCAGATCCATGTCGTACTTCACTGCGGTCGTGAACTCGGCCATGTACTGGCCGAACCCGCCGTCACTGGAGATCGACACGACGGGCCGGTCGTAGAACTCGGCGTCTCCCTCCTGAGTCGCCGCCCACGCACCGAGTGCCGCCGGGAGCGCGAATCCGATCGACCCCATGTACCCGGACATGAGCACGTCCTGGTTCGTCGTCTCGAAGTAGCGGCCGAACGCGTAGGTGTTGTTCCCCACGTCGACCGGCAGGATCGCGTCGTCGGGGACCACGTCACTCAGCACGTGGAACGCCTCCGCGTAGTTCAGACCCTGCTCGGCCGGCTCACTCCGACGTGTCGCCTTCTCGTCGCGCCAGATCGCCCACCGATCTGCGACTTCCTCGCGGTGGTCGATCGAGTCGGGCTCTCTGTCCGCCAACCGCTCGCGGAGTCGCTCCACCGTGACGCCGATCTCACCCAACACTGGCACGTCGACAGAGTGGTGTTTCCCGAGCGTCATCGCGTCGAAGTCGACGTGGACGATCGGTTTGTACTCCGAGATTCCGGTGTGGTCCGAGAAACTCGCGCCGAACACCGCCAGCAGGTCCGCCTCGTTCATGAAGTGGCTCGCGATCGGTGTCCCACTCCGTCCGAGAACGCCACCGGCTAGTGGGTGGTCGTCCGGAATCTGTCCCTTCGCTTTGAACGTCGTCACCATCGGACAGCCGAGCGACTCGGCGAGGTCGGTGATCGCGTCCGTCTCGAACCGAGCCCCGTGGCCGACGACGACGA
Source organism: Halobaculum sp. MBLA0147 (assembly GCF_041361345.1). Lineage (NCBI taxonomy): Archaea > Methanobacteriati > Methanobacteriota > Halobacteria > Halobacteriales > Haloferacaceae > Halonovum > Halonovum rutilum. The sequence goes on from NZ_JBGKAD010000002.1 coordinate 436,218, forward strand.
CCGGTCGTTCGGCGTCCGCCAACAGGTCGGTTGCCTCCTGCAACTCTGGCTCTGGTGGTGCGATGTCGCGAGAGGCGAGTCTCCCCTCGGGATCGCCCGGCGTCGCGCCGTCGGCGGGCATCGTCTGCACCTCGTCGGGGAAGATGAGGTGTGAGACGCCGCGCTCGAGGATCGATGTCTTCGCGGCACGTGTCGCGAGTTCGGCGTGATCGCTCGTCCCGAGGACGGTCTGTTCGAACGCGGCCACGTCGCCGTAGGCGGCCTCTTGATCGATCTCTTGGAAGTTCTTCGTCCCGAGTACCTGACTCTCCACCTGTCCGGTCAGTGCGATCGTGGGCGAGCGATCCGCGTTCGCGTCCCACAGGCCGGTCAACAGGTTCGTCGCGCCGGGGCCGGCGATGCCGAAACAGGCCGCCGGACGGCCGGTGAGTTTCCCGTACGCGGACGCGGCGAAGGCGGCCGCCCCCTCGTGGCGGACACCGTAGTAGGACAGCTCGTCGCGCTCGCTCGCCTCGCGCATCGCGTCGGCGACGCCGAGGTTCGAGTGTCCGACGATCCCGAACACCTGTCGGAGTCCCCAGTTCGTCAGCGTCTCGATCACGACGTCGGAGACCGTCCGCTCGCGTGGGTCCTCCGGTGGGAACCCGACGTAGACGCCGTCCTCACGAACCTCGGTCTCGTACACCAACTGGCAGTCGTCGTGACTCCCGGGCGACTCCCCGGTGAGTGGATCGAAGTCCCACCCGTGCCACGGGCACCTGAGCAGACCGTTCTCGATGGACCCCTCGCCGAGTGGACCGCCCTGGTGCGGACAGCTGTTGTCGATGGCGGCGTACTCGCCGTCGTAGTGCGTGACGGCGACCGTCGTTCCACCGCAGGAGACGGCTTCGACCCGTCCCTCCGGGAGTTCGTCTCGGTCGAGGGCCTTGTGCCAGTGCAGTTCTGCGTCGTCCGTCTCGGTGTGTACGTCGTCGGTCATCTGGATCGTAGTGTGGTCTCGGATTACCGCCCGTCTCCGTCGTCTCGACTCTCGTTCACTCGTCCGTCCGTGTTCGAACGCCGCCCTCGTGGCCGTCGGTCACCGCCGTCGGTGGCGGAGCGAGTCCCGTCGGTAGCCGCCCCGGGTCGGTGGCGCGGCGCCGGGCGGCGTCCCACGCCGGCGTACTCCACACCGGCGAGATCGGCCACGTCACGCTTCCAACTCGTGAGGTCGTCGCGTCGGAACGCCCCCAGATCGTCGTACCCGAGCGCCCGGGCCAACACCGACATCAACTCCGTCGTGGCGGCGAAGAAGTTCGCCAACCCGGTGGCGGCCTGGTCGACGACGAGCCTGTTCCGGAGGCCCTCGTCCGACGTCGCGATCCCGACCGGACAGTTGTTCGAGTCACAGGCGCGCATCCCCAGACAGCCGATCGCCTGCATCGCCGAGTTCGCGACGGCGACGCCGTCCGCGCCCAGTGCCATCGCCTTCACGAAGTCCGACTCCGTCCGCAGGCCGCCCGTCGCGATCAGCGTCACGTCGCCGTTCCCCGTCCGGTCGAGGTGATCGCGGGCACGAGCGATGGCGGGGATCGTCGGCACCGAGATGTTGTCTTTGAACACGTCCGGCGCGGCACCGGTGCCGCCGCCGCGACCGTCCAAGATCACGTAGTCGGCACCCGCCTCCAGGGCGAAGTCCAGGTCCCGCTCGACGTGCTGTGCGGAGAGTTTGAATCCGACCGGGATCCCGTCACCACGCTCCCTGACGCGATCGGCGAAGGCGGCGAAGTCCGCTGGCGTCCGGAGGTCGTCGAAGTTCGCCGGACTCACGGCGTCGGTCCCGGGTTCGAGGTCGCGTACCTCGGCGATCTTCCCCTGGACCTTCTCGCCCGGGAGGTGCCCGCCGGTCCCTGTCTTCGCACCCTGCCCGGCCTTGAAGTGGAACGCCTGCACCTCCTCGACGACGTCGAAGTCCCACCCGAACTTGCCGGTGGCGTACTCGTAGAAGTACCGCGTGTTGTTCGCCCGTTCCTCGGGGAGCATCCCGCCCTCTCCAGAACAGATCCCAGTCCCGGCGGCGTCGGCACCCTTCGCCAGTGCCACCTTCGCCTCCTCGCTCAACGCCCCGTAGCTCATGTCGGAGACGAAGACCGGGATCTCGAGTTCGAGCGGATTCTCTGCTCGTGGACCGATCGTCAGCGTCGTGTCGACCGGTACGTCTTCGCGCAGTGGCGTTCGGTCGAGTTGTGCAGTCAGGATCTGGAGGTCCTCCCACGTCGGGAGTTCGGTTCTCGGAACACCCATCGCCGACACGTCGCCGTGTTCGCCGATCCCCTCGGGACCCTCCTGTGCCAGTGTCCGGATGTAGCTGTTGTACGGCTCCTCGTCCGTCCCGTGTGGATCGCCGTAGAACTCGGGGAACGTGTCCGGGTCGGTGTACTCCGTCGGGTTGTCGTCGCTCCAAGCGGCGACCTCCGCACGGTCGACGTACACCGCGTCCGCCTCGCGATCGACCCGCGCGGTGAACTTCTCCAACCGCTCGCTGTTGTCGTACTCGCTGATCCCGGTGTCGTAGCGGTAGTCCCACCCGTGGACACCGCAGATCAAGTTGTCCCCTTCCACGCGACCGTCGGCGAGCAAGACGCCACGGTGTTTACATCGCCCGTGGAGGATCGACACGTCTCGGTCGTCTCTGACGAGTACGAGGTCGACACCCGCGACACGGGCACCGGTCGGCTCCCTGTCCGGAAGCTCGCTCCACGTCGCGACCCGTTCCCAGTCCGGTTCGGCGGGACGCTCGCTCACCCGTCTCCCCTCCGTCGTCTGTCGACGCAGGTGCGTCGCTGATCGTACGCCATACAGTCTCGACACGGACCGGTCTCATAAGACACGTCGCGGTCGTGTGGCCGCGCTACGGAGCCGGTCGGTGTGGTGCGTCCGGCGCGCGGTTACACCGGTGTAACCCGGTGAGCGACCCGTGAGCGAGGCTTATGTACGGTCTCCGTACAGGGGAGCAGTATGGGGAAGTTCGCCGTCGTCCTGACTGCGGGGCCGGACGACGCCGGGAGTGCGGTCAACGGGTTCGAGTACGCGCTCTCGTTGGCCGACGCGGACAACGAAGTCGCGGTGTTCCTCGACGGCGCCGCGACGAAGTGGCCCGGCGAGGTACAGCGGCGCGCCGATCACCCGGTCAGTGAGAGTCTGGATCGGCTGGAGGAGCACGGAGCACTCGCCGGTGCCTGCGCCTACTGTGCGGACGTGTTCGGTGCGACCGAGGGGTGTGAGGACGCCGACGTGGCACTCCACGGGACGGCCGGCGAAGAACACGCACCCGACGTGGGTGAACTCGTCGCCGACGGCTACGACCTGCTCCCGGTGAGTTGAGTCGATCGTGTGTCGACACCGCCGACCTCCGACGAGAGCACACTCGCAGTCACTGGCCGGTACCTGTCGTCGGAGACGACGGCCGACGACGGGGGAGAGGTTTTAGCTCGCGGCGTCGTAGAGTAGATCGAGAATCGACCGACACACAGCACGTGTCTCGCACGTCCCGGACTTCGAAGATCGACATCGATGACTCAGTGTAACCCGACGGACGACGCGTTCACCGAGTACGACGCCTTCGACGCAGTCCCGCGACCACTCCTGGTCCACGACGAGGGCGTGATCCAGTACGCCAACGACGCGTTTCGGACACTGTCGACGGGACGGGCGCCGGAGGTGAACGATCATGAAGCCGACGACACGCACACGAGAGACGACCATCCAGTGCCCGATCCGGTCGGACGGTCCGTCGAGAGCGTGCTCGCGGACACGGACGAGATCGTCGTCTCGCCGCCGACGTGGACGGCGACTGACCCGTTGTCGGCAGTGGAGACGGTGTCCGTCGACGCCGGTGGAGAGAAACGGAACTACCGACTCGTCGTCGGTCCGACTACAGAACCGAACAAGACGGGAGAGACCACCGACGGAGCGGCCTCCACGACCGTACTGTTCGAGCGCCTCGACACGACGAATCCCGACGACGACGGCGGAGTCCTCTCCCGTGCCGACGCGGCCGGATCCGACGCGTCGCGGTCCACCGGAGGCGAGTCGTCGAGCCCCCGCGCACCCGAGCCACAGTCCGGAGATGCCGCGCCGGCCGTCGGCGAGGGGAACGTGTTCGAACGGATCTTCGAGTACGCGAACGACGCGATCTTCGTCGTCGACCCGGAGACCCAGGAGATCACCCGTACGAACCGACGCGCAGCCGAGTTGCTGGGCTACGACCGCGAGGAACTCCTCGATCTCGAGCCCGCAGACATCCACCCACACGACTACGAGGCGTTCGCCGCGTTCGCAGACGAGGTCTACGAGACCGGTGCGAGTTGGACGGACGAACTCTCCTGTTACACCTGTGACGGCGAGCGGATCCCCGCGGAGATCTCGGGGACGCTCGTCGAGATCGACGGGGAGCGCCGCCTCGTCGCGAGTGTCCGCGACATCTCGACGCGCATCGAACAACGGACCGAACTCCGTCGACTCTCGCGTGCGGTCCGTGCGACCTCCGACGGCGTCGCACTGTTCGACGACGACGGGACCGTCGTGTACGCCAACCAGGCGTACGCGACGGCACTCGGGTACGACGACGAGACGGACGTGGTCGGCGAGTCGTGGGCGGCACTGTACGACGACGGGGACCGCTTCGCCGTCGACGTACGGCCGTCCGTGGCGAGCGACGGGGAGTGGAGCGACACGGTCACCGTCGCCACAGACGACGGCGAGCGAGTCCACAGACTCTCAGTCTCGGGGTTCGAGGGAGACGTACTCGTCGTCTCGCGCGACGTGACGGCGGAACACGAGAACCGACGACGACTCCGCGGGCTCACCGAAGCCAGCCGAGCGTTCGTCGACGCAGAGACGCCGTCCGCCGTCGCCGACCGGGCGCTCGACGTGATCCGCGAGACGCTGGAGTCCGACCTCGCGTGCTTGCGGACCTACGACGAGGAGACGAACAGCCTCGACCGCGTCGGCGTCACCGACGCGGCGGCGACACTCGTCGACTCGGAGGTTGCGTACGACCTCGAGGCGTCACGAGCCGGTCGTGCCTACCGGACCGGGGAGACACTCGTCGACAACTCCGGAGAGGACCCCTACGCGCCCGACCGGGCACACCTCCACGTCCCCATCGGTGACGACGGTGTTGTGACGGTGCTCCGCGAAGACGGCGCGTTCTCGCCGACCGACGTGGAACTCCTCGAGTTGTTCGCCGAGACGGTTCGGACGGCACTCGCCCGTGCACGGCGCGTTCGGGAGCTCCGCTCGCAGAAGCGGGAGTTGGAGCGCCGCGGGCAAGAGCTGACTGCGGCCAACGAGTTCGGCGACCTCGTGACGGGTGTCGTCGGCTCCGTCCTCGAGACGGCGACGCGGTCGGAGACGGAACAGGCGGTCGTCGACGGTCTCGTCGAGTCCGAGTTGTTCGACGCGGCGTGGCTCGTCGACGGAGCGCCCGACGACCCGACGACGCGAGCGACCGCCGTCGACGGCGCCTCGTTGGCGGAGTCCGACCCGGCGTCGCTCGTCCACACCCCGTTCGCGACACAGTTGCTCTCGGAGGCCGACCGGACGGACGGACTCGTCGTCAGGCGACGACGACTCGGTCCCGGCGAGACCGACTCGCCGTCAGACGACGACTCCGGTGGGACCGACGGGCCCGGAGCGACGACCGACACGACCACGGCGGCGGCCATCGAGGTCGAGACGACCGCGCAGTCGTTCGGTACACTGGTCGTCGCGACGAGTGGGACCGAAGCGTCGCGGAGTCTGGTCCGCGACGGGCTCGAGTTGCTCGCCGAGACACTCGGGTTCGCACTCGTCGCCGACCGGACGCGACTCGCGCTCGTCGCCAACGAGATCGTCGAAGTCGAGATCGAACTCGAGAACAGACTCGCACGCCTCTCTGCGGCACACGACTGTCGATGTGTCCTCCGTGCCACGGAGCCCGCCGAAGACGGCGGGTTCGTCCACAGAGTCGACGTCTCCGGAGCCGGTGTCGAGGCGGTGCGTGGGTTCTTCGACAGGACGGAGACCGATCCCGACCAGTCGCCGACCGTCGTCGACGGCGACGAGAACGGGTGTGTTCTCGACGTGTACGCCGATCACGGACTGCCGGCACTGCTCGCGGAAGTCGGCTGTAGCGTGCGGTCGCTCGTCGCCGACGACGGTGTCGGACGCGTGACCGTCGAGATGCCGGAGGACCGCGACCTGGGTGCCGTCACCGACCTCCTGTCCGAGTGGTACGACGACGTGTACTTGCGCGCGAAGCGACACGAGCGTCGGATCGACCCGTCGAACGCGATCTCGACGGACACGGGGTTGACGGACCGACAGCGCGAGGTACTGTGTACGGCACACGGCGAGGGGTACTACGCCTGGCCTCGTGAACGGACAGCGGAAGAGGTGGCCGAGACACTCGACATCGCCGGGTCGACACTCCACCAGCACCTCAGAGCGGCCGAACGGAAGCTGATCGACCAGATCTGTGGCGACGAGTCCCGGTGAGTCGTCACCGGAGGCGACTCGACCGACCGCCGTGCACGCGTCGTACACGCGGGCCCAACTACTGTTGCCACTCACCCTGTGGGTCGGGCGAACGCTGCGTCCGACACCACGAGACACCCGCCGCAACTATGGACACGTCGACACTTCCGACACCGGTCGCGGAGTACATCACCGACAACCACGCCGAACTGTGTGACGTGCTCGAACGGCTGGTCGGGTTCGACACACAGAACCCGCCCGGCCGGACGGTCGAGATCGTCGAGTGGCTCGAAACGACACTCGACGGGCCGGCGCTCTCGCTCGACCGGTACGCCGTCGATCCGGAGAAGCCGAACCTCGTCGCGACACTCCCCGGCGCGACCGACCACACGCTGTGTTTCAACGGCCACCTCGACACGGTCCCCTTCGCAGAGAACGACTGGTCCGTCGATCCGCTCGGCGAGCGAGACGGCGACCGAATCTACGGGCGCGGGACGACAGATATGAAGGGTGCAGTCGCCGCGATGGTACAGGTCGCACTCGCGTACGCGCGGACCGACACGGAGCCACCGGTGACACTCCAGTTCGCGCTCGTCAGCGACGAGGAGAAGGGTGGCGACGCGGGGCTGACGACGCTGTTGGACACGGACGCGTTCGATCCCGACGCCTGTGTCGTCGGCGAGACGACGGCGCGCGACGGACGGCACTCGGTCTCCGTCGCCGACCGCGGGAACGTCTGGCTCACACTCGAGGCCTCGGGGACCGCCGCGCACGGCTCACGGCCGATGATCGGCGAGAACGCCATCGACAGGCTGGTCGACGCCGTCGAGCAGTTGCGAACCGAGTTCGGTCGACGCGAGCTGTCGATCGACCCCGCGATGGACCCGATCGTCGAGGAGTCGGTCAGGTTCTACGAGCCCGAGGCGGGCGCTGCGTCGACGCGGGAGCTGTACCGGTACCCGACGATCAACCTCGGTGTCGTGGAAGGTGGAACGGCGATCAACACGGTCCCGGCGTCTGCCTGTGCGCGGGTCGATATCCGACTGACCGCGGGGGTCGACACGACGGACGCCCTCAGTGGCATTCGAAACTGCCTGTCCGGTACGGAGGGCATCGAGATCTCGGACCTGTCGTGGACCCAGGGGTCGTACGAGCCCCTCGAGAGTCCGATCGTCGAGGCGAGTGCGGAGGCGGCCGAACACGTCGTCGACGGCGAGGTGTTCCGGCGGAGCGCGACCGGTGGTGGCGACGCCAAAGTGTTCCGCCACGAGGGGATCCCGACGGTCGAGTTCGGGTTCGGAACGCAGACTGCCCACGGGGTCGACGAGTACACGACGACCGAGGCACTGCGGCGCAACGTCGTCAGCTACGCGACGATTCCCGTACTGTACGGGCGACTCGCAGTCGACGAGTAGACGAGCAGCCGACGCTCTCTGTCGACCCTAGTTACCGAGTCCTCAGCAACCGTTAATCGCTGGAGTCGAGTCGACCAGACCGATGTACGAGGTGACCGAGACGGAGTACGGGTTCGAACTCACTGTCGACGGGACACCAGACACCGACCAGATCGACAGTCTGATCGCGAGCGCGAGAGAGGCTGCCGACAGTACGACCGGGTCGTTCGGAGTCGTCGCAGACTTCCGAGACCTCACTGTGTTCCCACAGGAAGCGGCCGACGAGTTGGAGGAGTTGATGCGGTACTGCGACGACGCCGGGATGGAACGGTCGGCGACGGTCGTCGACGCTGCGACGACGAAGATGCAACTGGACCGGCTCGTCGAGAACTCCGGTATCGACGATCGGATCGTCGACGCCAGCGACACGGCCGACCCGCTGTCCGTGGCGGAGGCGTGGGCCGTCGACGGTGTCGAGCCGTCGTAGCAGCGCCCCAATCGTCGAGTGGGTGGTGTGTCGGGCAGACTCGGTCGTTGGACTCAGACGGGTGACACACGATGCCGAGTCCCTGACCACCTTACAAATCACACCGAGACACATAGGTATTACCCACCGTCGATACTCTCGTACCGACGTACGTAGGTTCCGACCGACCTAAACACCTACCAGCCCAACTGATTGGGGTGGTCCACTTCGTGTCTGGTAGCACATGAGCACGGACCACACGCCAGTCGGGCGGATGGACAGTTCCTACGAGGGCACCCAGGAGACTCTCGTCGAGGTGGCGGAGGTGCTCGGTCGGAAGTGGCACACGGTGATCCTCCACCAGTTGTTGACCGCGGGCGCGCTCGGGTTCAGCGACCTCGGCTCGCGGGTGAACGGAATCTCGAACAAGATGCTCTCGGACAGCCTCGGGGCACTGGAGGAGCGCGGTCTCGTGCGCCGCGAGATCGTCGAGGAGAAACCGGTTCGCGTCGAGTACAGCCTGACGGAGCGCGGTCGTGCGATGGAGGACCTCCTCGGCGCGATGGTGTCGTGGGGGCGCGAGCACGGAGAGCGAGCGGACGACCGGCCGGCGACACCGGACGGCCCGGAGCGACCGCTCGCCGACGGCGGCACGGAGGTGGACCGATGAGCAGTCGCAACCACGACCGCAACACCGTGTTGGACCTCTCTGCCGCGGAGGCGTCGGACGCACCAGACGCGACCCGTGCGGCCGTCGAGTCACCGTCGTTCGACGAGGCCGTCAAGACCGTCTTCGGACTGAACGACCGGGATCTCGCGACCCTGACGGCCATCCAGTCGAAGCCGGGGATCACGACGACCGACATCGCAGACGTGATCGATCGAGACCGGAGCAACGTGACGCGGTCGGTCACGGTCCTCAGAGAGACCGGCCTCGTGACGAGACGGAGACGGATCATGGAGGACGGCGGATACTTCTACGAACACTACGCCGAGTCGACGGAGGGCGTCGAGCGCGTGCTGACGGACGCCATCGAACGGTGGGCGCGCGACGCCGTCGAGAGCGTCGCCACGTTCGACTGGACGGTCGACGACTCGTGACGAGACACGTCGAGGCTACTCGTCGCCAGTGAGGATCGACGTGACTTCGTCACCCACCTTCACGAAGTGGCACAGTGGGTTCCCTGGGTAGACGACCGGGTTCTCGAGGACACCGACCAAGACGCCGTCGAACGGTGCCGTGACGGTCGTCACGTCGGTCATGAACGGACTCGTGATGCGACAGATCTCCGCGCCTTCGGCGACGTAGTCGCCGCGTTCGTACTCCATCTCGACGATACCGCCGTCGTCGGCGCGGAGCCAGGTCTTCTCGCTCCACCCCTCGATCGTCGTCCGCCAGCCGGGCCACCGAACCGTCTCCTGTGGGTAGACGCCGTACTCCGCGAAGACACTCCTCACCCCGCCGAGCGCGTGGTCGATGAGACGCCGCTCGAACCGGTGTGCTTCGCCCATCTCGATGGTGATCGTCGGGACACCCGCCTCGGTCGCCTCGCGGCGGAGCATCCCCTCGCTCCCCTCACCCGCCATCGTCACGTTCGTCCCGAACGCCCTGGCGAGACGCGCCACCGCCTCGTCGCTCACGTCCGCACGGACGTGGAACATGTTCGTCCGACCGCGTGTCGAGGTGTGGAAGTCGAGGCCGAAGTCACAGGGGCGGACGAAGTTCTCGAAGATGCGGTGGGCCACCCGTTTCGAACTCGTCGACCCCTCCTTGCCGGGGAACGAGCGGTTGAGATCGCGTCCGGAGATCGGGAGGTACCGCTCCTGTGTGAGGAACCCTTGGACGTTCAACACGGGGAGACACACCAGCGTGCCGTGGACGTCGGTGTGGTCCCACTCCTCGGCGACTTCGCGGACGACCTCGATCCCGTTGAGTTCGTCGCCGTGGATCGCGGCCGACAGGAACACCGTCGGGCCGTCTTCGTCGCCGTTGATGATCGTCACCGGGATGTCGACCGAGTCCCCGAGGTACGTCTCGCTCACCGGGAACCGGAACCGCGCAGTCTCTCCGGGGTCGACACTGCCACCGTCGTACTCGAAGGCGTCACTCCCCATGCTCCCGCCGACACCGACGCCACACTAAAACGTCGAGTGAGCCGTCCGAAACCGGGTGAGTCGGAGGTTACGCGGGAGATTTCACGGTCGCCCGAGCAGAGAGTCACATGGGCCGCCCCGCCAGCCACGAGCACGACACGGACGACGTTCGCGTCGGCGTCGTGAGTTTCCACAACAGTAAGGAGACGAAGGCGATCTGTAACGCGGTCGCCGACCTCGGACACACCCCGGTGTGGTTCGGTCGCTCGAACCTCGCGAGTCGTGTCGCCGGCGGTGCCGCGTCGGTCGAACCACCCGTCGACGTGGCGATCAACCGACTACTGACGACGAAGGCGACACGGCCACTCTGTCAGTTGTCACTGGCGGGTGTCGTCGCCGACGCCGTCCCGACGTTGAACCACCCGGACACCGTGGCGGCGATGCTCCACAAGTACCGTGCAGCGGCGAGACTCGCCCGTGCCGGTGTCCCGGTCCCAGACACCGTGTTGTCACCGCGACGGACCCCACCGGACGACTGGGCGGCGACGGTCGGCGACACGGCCGTCCGGAAGCCGGGGATCGGGACGAACGGGACCGGCGTCGACCGCGTGGAGCGCGACGACGTGGTGACACACCACGAGACCGGGTACTTGATCCAGCGGTTCCACCCGAGTCGTGGAGCGCGCCACTCCGACGTGCGCGTCTACGTCGTCGACGGTACGGTCGTCGGTGCGATGCGGCGTGTCGCTCCCGCGGACGAGTGGCGTTCGAACGTGGCGTTGGGTGGGGAGACGGAGGACGTGACCGACACGCTCTCCGAGAGTGCGCGTCGGATCGCCGTCCGAGCGACGGAGGTGTTGGATCTCGACACTGCGGGTGTCGACCTCGTCCAGCAGGTGCCCGTCGGCGACCGGCAACCGGTCGCACCGTACGAGGACACGACGCGGACGGCTGGCGAGCCGGTGGCGTCGGACACGTCGACTCTGTCGTCGGGCGACACCCCGTCGGGTGGTGCGAGTGAGACGGAGTCTGGTTCGCGAGCGGGAGCCGACACACGAGAGGAGACGAGCGACTGGGCGGTCCTCGAGGTCAACGCCACGGCGGGGTTCAAAGGGCTGTTCGACGCCACGGGGGTGAGTGCCGCGCCGTACCTCGCGGCGGCAGCCGTCGAGCGTGTCGGTGGGACTGTCGACACGGACCGCGTCCATCGACTCGCCGACGAGCTGGACGACTCGCTTCCGGACTGTGCACCCGACGACGTGTTGGTGTCGGACGACGGTGTCGCCGGCACGGTCGGGTACACGGCCTCGGTCGCCGTCGCGGGTGTCGAGGGTGCGACGGAGGAGACGGCGAAGGTCGACACCGGGGCCGATCGGACGACGGTCGACTTCGAAGTCGCGGAGGCGGTCGGAGCGGGACCGATCTCCGGGACGACGACGGTTCGAGCCGGCGACGGCACGTCGACACGGCCGGTCGTCCCGATCTCGGTTCGGATCGGGCGTGACTGGTTCGACGTGACGGCCGGGCTGGCGGACCGGTCGGCGAACAGACACCCGGTGTTGTTGGGTCGCGACGTGTTGGAACGGTTCCGAATCGACCCACGTGCGGGCCCCAACTCCGACCCAGGTGACGGGCAGGCGACCTCGTTCGAGGAGTGACACTCGCGGGCGTCCGACGTTGGTGTTCGACGGTCGAACCCGTCCAGTGAGTGTGCCGTCGTGGAGTTACAGTCGTGTCACCGGGTGAGCGGGTCGTCAATTACCGTCAAGTGTTGGCCGGGACGAGGTGACCGTGGGTGGCGGGAGCACCCCACCGTGTTCGGCTGCGGGTCACCCTGCCCCGGTGCCCCCGGCTCCTCGCCACCTCCTCTCCCCCTGTTCCCGAGGGGGACGCGAACGGACCCGTGTGGGGGGTACGGGTACACTGTCTCGGCTACTGGCCGGGCGTCCTGGCTCCCGGCCAGTCACCGTCGGCGACACCGGCATGCGACTCCTGGCGACGCTCCACACCCCTCGCCGACGGTGACGGCGACTTCTCCAACCGCTCGGCAGCCGTGACGGCCACTGTCTCGCGTCGAGGATCCGGGTATGCAACGGAGTCGCGGTGCCGCGGAGTGTTCATGAGTCGGCTCCGTGTGGTGTGTTCCGAGCGATGGTCACAGGACTCGCAGGGGTCGGGAGCGTCGGTGTCGGTGGCTCCCACGCGGTCGTCGGAGTGGCGTACGGACTCGCACAGGTCGTCCCGCCGGGGTTCCCGGTCGACCAGTTTCTCGCACACTGGTGGGTGTTTCCGGCGTCGATCCTCTTCTCGCTGGTCGCACTGGCGTCGGGTGTCTCGGGTGCACTGTTCTTCAGCCCGTTCTTCATGCTCGGCGTCGGGCTGAGTCCGGCACAGGCGATCGGTGCCGGCCTCCTGACGGAGGTGTTCGGCATGGGAAACGGACTGGCGAACTACGTCCGCCAACAGGTGGTCGACTACCGGACCGCGAAGTGGCTCCTGTTGGGTGCGGTGCCGTCCGTCGTGGTCGGTGCGTTCGCGACCCACCTCGTCCCGACGACGATTCTGAAGCTCCTGTTCGGGGGTGGACTCGTCTTCCTGGGTGCGTTCCTCGTCTACTACGACCCCGCCGAGGAGTGTGAGCCCGGCGAGTGTGAGGGGTCGTACCTCCGACAGAAGAACGAGGGACGGGGGACGACGACGGTCGAGACGGCGGACGGCGAGCGGTTCGAGTACGACACCTGCTGGCGACCACCCGGTGTCGGACTGGCGACGGCCGGAGGGTTCGTCACCGGACTGATCAGCGCGGGACTGCCGGAGGTGACGACGACACAGTTGATCGTCCGGTGTCGCCTCCCACCACGCGTCGCGGTCGCGACGAGCGTCTTCGTCCTCGGGATCGCGGCACTGGCCGGCGCGGTGGTCCACGCACTCGCGGCGACGCCGGTCTGGTACGTCGTCGCGTGGTCGATCCCGGGTGTGTTGATCGGCGGGACCGTCGGGACGCGCGTCGGGAAGTACCTCCCCAGCGACCTGATGGAGCAGGGGCTCGGCGTCGTGTTCGTCGGTGTCGGACTCCTCGTCGTCGGAACGGAGCTGTTCGCGTGACCGCACCATCCCGGACGGACGCTTAGCGCGGGGAGCCTCCGGTGGGTAGCGTCCGAGCCCAACTACTGTGGGTTCCGACTGTAGGAGGTGGCGTCCATGAGTGGCAGTATGTCGAGTCCCCTGTCGTCGGTCACGGCGGCGAACCGTCTACTCGAGCACGTCGAGGGTCCGTCGTTCCTCCTGCACACCGGGAACGACGAGATTCTGAACTGCAACGACCGTGGTGCTCGGTTCCTCGGGTACAGACGGAGCGAGTTGCGTGGCGGACCGATCTCGCGTGTCCACCCGGACGAGACGGAGACCATCCACGAGGCTGCGGTCCGCGCTCGCAAGCAGGTCGTCTGTCGGAGAGACGGGCTGACGTGTCGAACGAAGACCGGCGAAGAGATCACGGCCGACGTCTCGCTCCTCGATGTCGGGCGAGACGGTGCGGCGAGGGCGGACACGGCGACGACACCCGACACCACGTCCGTCGCGATCGTTCACACCGAGCGAGACGAGTCGCGGCGCGCACGGCAGATCGCCGGGCTCCTCCGGATTCTCCGTCACAACGTCCGGAACCGCCTCAACGTGGTGATCGGACACCTCGAGGCGATCGAACGAGAGACGGACGACGAGGGTGACAGCGTGCCGACGAGACACGCCGAAGCGGCACTGGCGGCCTGTGAAGACCTCCTCGGCACGACGGCGAACACGTGGGAAGTCCGAGAGGTCCTGCAGACGAACCCAGAGCACGACGACGGCGTCGACGTGGTCCGACTCGTCGAGAGCGCGGTCGACACCGTGTCGGCGGCGCACTCGGAGGCGAGACTCCAGACCCGGCTCCCGGAGTCGATCGAGGTCGTCGGCACAGGCCTCCTCGAACTCGCCGTTCGACACGTCGTCGAGAACGCAGTGGTCCACAGCGACGCCACGGCTCCGCGTGTGTGGATCGTCGTTCGGCCACCACCGGCCGTCGACGGCGAGTGTGTCGAAGTCGTCGTCGGTGATCGTGGCCCGGGAATTCCGGCGGCCGAACGACGCGTCACGCGACGCGAGACGCCGCCGACGCCGGTGGCACACGCCAGTGGTCTCGGCCTGTGGATCACCGCGTGGCTTGTTCGACGATCATGCGGGAGTGTCGACATCGAGACGGGACCAGACGGGACGACCGTCACGCTTCGACTCCCGGCGGACGACACGGACGACGGGGATCGGTAGTGACACTGCACACACGCGGAAGTTTACAGTAGTGGGCACGACACCGTGGACGC
>NZ_JBGKAD010000004.1 GCF_041361345.1 Halobaculum sp. MBLA0147
ATGTCCGACGCAATCGAGTCCGTTCAGGAAGTTGTTGAGATGTTCGAAACGACCGACGCCCTCGAGCACATCGAGGACGACGACGAGCGCCGCGAGCAACTCGTGGACGACATCGGCTCGAAGTTCACCGAGTTCGAGAACTTCGGGTTCGCTGGAGACCAGATGAAGTCGGAGGTGATCTCGGCGATGGAAAGCGAGTACGGTGTCACCGCTCAGCGGATGGACACTTCGGAGTTCGATCCGCAGCCGCTCTCGGTCGTCACGCCGGAGAACGACGAGATGTGGCTGGACTGCATCGTCACAGTCGCGCAGTTGTTCGACGGGCTTCACTCGGCAATCGCGGCCAAGGGCGTGTTCCGGGATGAGCACGGGAATTCGGCGTTGTTCGTGGACTTCGACGACAACAACGTCTTCTCCGAGATCGACATCGAGGAGGGGATGTGCTTCAAGATCGACGGAGCGGTCGTCGAGGACTACGTCAAGGACAACGGTGAGCACTCCACGTCGGTCAAGATCGTCAACACGACCGAGGTCGAAGTGCTGGACGAGGACGCTGTCGAGGGAACGGTCACCCTCGATGGCACGGTCCACGACATCCAGAGTGGCTCGGGCCTGATCAAGCGCTGTTCGCACGACGACTGCACCTACACGGTGGGCGACGACGGACGCTGCACCGAGCACGGCGAGGTCACCGGCGAGTTCGACCTCCGTGCGAAGGCCGTCCTCGACACTGGTGAGAGCGTCGAGACGGTGATCCTCAACGCCGAGATGGTCACCGACCTCACCGGGATCGACCTCGACGACGCCAAGCAGATGGCGCAGGACGCGCTCGACCGGTCGGTGGTTGAGGCCGAAGTGGCTGATCAGCTCGTCGGCGAGCGACTCCAGGTCAGTGGTGACCGGCTCAACGACGACGATCCTGCCAACGCGCTGTTCCTCCCTGACGACGCAGACGACGCAATCGTCACGCCCGAGGAGCTTCCGGCCGACCCTGAGGCGCTGCACGACCGCGCCCAGGTCGAAGTCGAAGCCTGACCCGGCCATCCGGGGCCGGCGCGCATCTGGCTATTTGTGAGTCCAGATGTGGATGAGAGGCATCGAGACGAAGCCACTCGCGGTTCACGGTCGTGGTGCGGTTGCGGTTGCGGTTGCGGTTCCGATACTGGTGATTCCAATGACTGACAACAACAACGTCATCGACGCCGAGGAGGAGTTGAACCTGACCAATCGCACTGTCGCTCGCAAGGCGTTCGGCGAGGAGATCAACGCCGTTCGCGGCTCTGTCGAAGTGCCGGGGGACGGTGAGTACGATCGGAAGTTCCACCTGCTCCCGAGCGGTGCTGCTGCCGGGCGTGTCCACATCGTCGGCGCGCTCACCCGCGTCGATGAACTCGACAACGACGCGAACACGATCATCGCGGAGGTGAACACGGACCAGCACAGCGGGAAGGTCACGCTGCTCGTCGGGCAGCGCGCCGACGGCGTGCGGTCGCAGATCACCAACGCTGACGTGCCCTCGTGGGTGTCCGTGGTCGGGAACCTGAACGTGCGGAACCCCGAGGAAGACGATGTTGACGAGTTCGATGTCTCGCTCGATGTCGAGTCGTTCGCCGAGGTCGATCAGCAGCGCTACAAGAGTTGGGTGGCGCGGACGGCAGAGCAGACGCTCGATCGGATCGAGCGTCGCGAAGCGGGTGCCCAGCTCATCCTTGAGAAGGATGGCGAGGAGATGGACCTGATGGTCGGTGCGGAGGCTGGCGATCTGGCCATGCCCGACTTCCGGGACTCCATCGCGAAGCTGCTCGAAGACGAGTTCGATGTCGGCGGCCCCGATCCCGAGGCGAGCGGGGCGGCGGAGGCGGCCGCAGACTAGGGCCGCCTCCAGGGCACGAGTGGTCTTCCCCTCACCGCTCACTCCCTCCGCTCACCGCGCGATTGCGCGCCGTCTCGCGGCGCACAGATCGCTCGGGTTGCTGCGGTCTCCTGCTGACTGCTCCCTCCACCCGCCTGAGCGCTGCGCTGCGCCGCTCGCCTCTCACCCCGAAGGTTCATGGTGGCGCTGTTCGCACGCTCTCACTACGGCGATACACCGGCTTCTCGCCCGGATCTCAGACGCGGACTTCTGTGCCTGGTTGTGGTCGCGCTGCTGGTGAGTAGTTCGCTCCGCGGTCCGTGCCCAATTACACCTGAGGACCTCGCGAGTGTCTGAAAACGGCAGTGTAGTGGTTCGATTCCAGCGCCAGGCGTGCTCCCTCCGAGGGTGAGCAGGCTCAGTACGATACGGATCTCCACATTAATCACTTATCGGAGAACGGTATCCAAACGGCTCTGTGCGAGCAAGGTTCGACTCCTGCAGGGAGCGTGGCGGACACTCCCCGCCACACACCCGCTGAGAAAGCGGCGAACCACGGCCGATACACCTCCGTTGCACCCACCCATCTGCCGGGACCGTGAGTCGCTGGGCCCCGGTGGCACCGGGGAGCTCACCCCAGTTCACCACGAAAGTGCAAGTTGCAGATGGGCTTCTTCACTCTCCAGAGGCTGACGCTCGGTTCGACTCCGAGCGGAGAGCATTCCCGTCTTCGCGAGAGCTGACCTGTCGCTCGAAGCGAAGACCCCACAGTGAGTGCTTTGTGGGGGAGGCAGCGCCTCCCCGCACCGTCCCGTCCCGCACCGCACCGCACCGCACCGCTCCGCTGATCTGCCTCCCGCCGAGGCCGGAGGCCACTGGCGTGGCCTCCCCCTCCTGCGGTGCTCGCGAGGCTGCGCTCCTCGGCGTGCGCCGGAGGGATCAGCTTCTTTGTGGCGGTAAGCGTTCGCGACGCCATTGGTCCATCCAGAGGAGACTGAGATGTCTCTCAGCAAGGATGCGGCGACGACCCCGAAGGTGGACCGCGCGGTGACCAGTACGCACAGCCCGGTTGAGGAGCCGGTGGTGGCAGCGGTCAAGCGGGCACAACAGACTGTTCGGCGACACTTCGAGGCGGACACCCTGCGGGACGCGCTCACCCAGGCAGAGTGACGGGACTCGGTGTGGGTGAGTGTCGTCAGGCAGGGAGCTAGAGTAGTGTGACATGACCGACATCAGCGTCTCGAACGGAGGTGATACACATGAGACAGCCACACCAAGCCAGCGTGACGTGCCAGTCGTGTGACCGGGTGCGTGAGGTGCCAGCGGCCGCCACAGACGCGGTCGGTGGTGAGTACACCTGTCGGTACTGCCGACGGGACATCCCGACGCCCGAAGACATGCGTCACGAAGAACCGGACAGCATCCGGACGTGACGCTCAAGCGGGTGGACCGCTCCCGGATGTCCGGTGTATCGTACCGAGCCTCCCGCCGAAGCCGGAGGCCGCTGGCGCGGCCTCCCCCTCCTGCAGTGCTCGCTGCGCTGCGCGCTTCGGCGTGCGCCGGAGGGGAGGGTTGTGGCCATCGTGCGAACCACTTCCTGGAGGCGCTGGCGACCCAGCCGCCGTCCGCGGTGGCGGCACCGACAGCGGGGCGGTGCCGCGGCCCGCGGCCGGCGACGGGCTCGCCGCTTCACCCGGAGACCGAACAGGCTCCTCGTTACGAGACGCAGGGGGTGAAGGCGCGGGGTGGCCTCCCTGCGGTCGGCCACCCCCGGCTTGCGCCGGCCCTCAGACCACGTTCCTCTTCGGGCGCACCATCACTCCCCTGCGTCTCGTGGCCACTCGTCGATGTTCGGTCTCCTCTACCTTACCGCGTTTCTGATGTCGAGTCACGTGAGCAATGGGTCGCACTCTCGTCGAGAACTCTGCCTGCGGGCACTGCTGTGGACAGGCGTGGGGAGTCTGGTGGTGACGACGCTGGTGGTACTCCCACCGATGAAAGCGATACCCGTCCTACTGTCGCTGGCGGGCAGTGCTCTCTTCTATGGTCTGACCGCACTCTAATCCTCGCAGGCAGGCGGTACGTGGGCGTGGTGCGACCCATCGAAGCCACGGCGGGACATCCCCCGTATCGATCGCCCTCCCCCGGCGCCCGGAGGGGCGGTGGCTACCGCCACCCGCCCCTCCCCCCTCCTCGGCGGCGGTCCGGGGGAACGATCCCCCTCCCCTTGCCTCGGCGTGCGCCGGAGGGCGGTCGTCCGACGACTGCCGATTCGTAGGTCTGCATGGCGACCCGCTGGTTGAACCAGCTCCCGTTCTCAGCAAGCTCTGTGGAGTCATCCACTCACACGGTGTCTTTCTTCGTGCAGGTACTGATGGCCACGCAGACAGGATCAACTGGGTGTTCTATCCAGCCGAGAGAGGTGACGGCTGCCCGAACAGGCCTGAGTCGTTTTCCGGGCACATCAGTGCTCGGCTGGAACTCAACTCTCAGGTGATGCTGTTCGTTCTAAGCTGGACAACCTACCCCTCTGAGGTGCGTCCTTTTTGAACTCGGACATCTCCAGTCCAGAGAATCCGGTCTCAGCTTAATCGCTCCTCTGTGACCGGGAGTGATCTGCCGAAACCTGCCTCTCCTCAGAGGTCAGCATCCTACAGATCACTGCTCAGAGGACCCGGGACGCGTCCGTGAACGAACCAGTACCGATCAAGATGGGACCTGCACCACTCAGCGGTCTCGCCCCTGATCAGGCCACGACGCCCATCGAAGCGACGACCAACCGCAACTACCTGCGGCTAGCCCCACAACGGCATCGCGATCGCTGACTGGCAGCCACGACTGACCGGCGACAACTGACACCTGCGACCACAACGAACCGGCACCCAACAGTCGCGACCACAACTACACTTCGACAACGGGGGGTGCAGCAACAGATCGGGTCAGAGATGCCGGACATCAGGACCAGCCGACTCAACGGGCGACCACACTCCTGACGCCGCCCAAGAGGCCACAACGACTGCGACCACTGGTTTCTCCCTCCAGTGGCGGGTGAGATGCACTCGCCCAGTGACGACCGGCGCAAACCGCAACAGCAAACCGCGACCACCCACGAAACAGTAGTATCGATGGAGAAGCACCAGTCAGTGCTGCACAGAGCCGCGACCGCCATCGGCAGCGTCGGCGACGCGACCGGGACGATTCTCATAGCAGAGCAAGGCGGAAACCCACCCCTTCAGGGGTGGGAGGAAGCCGACACGAGCGGGTGACTAACCACCGTCCGGCAACAGGCTGACTCCCCAACACATATGAGTAAGTAACTATACATATGAGACATGGAAGTGCGCCGGACCGTCCCAGTCACGCTTGACGTGGACAGTCCTGACGCTGCACTTCTCGAAGAGACCATTGACCAGTTCCTCTGGGCAGCGCAGTACGTCACCGACCACGCCTTCCAAGGTGAGTACGTCACCACCAGCAAGACTACCCTCAACGACGAAACCTACGACGATGTTCGGGAGGCCACCGACCTCCACTCGAACCACGTTCAATCAGCCCGCAACAAAGCTGCCGAAGCGTGCAAAGGCGTCGTCGAACGCTGGAAACAGGGCAAGAAGGCCTCGAAGCCACAGTTCACCAGCCCACACCTCGTGTACGAGTCTCGAACAGCCACGTTCCACGACGACTACGTGAGCCTCGCTACCGTCGACGGGCGAATCAAAGCCGACTACGTACTTCCCGAGAACCCGGAGAACACGCCCCACCAGAAGTACCTCTTCAACGACGACTACGAGATTACCAGCGCGGAACTCCACCGGAAGCACGGTGAGTGGCAACTTCACATCTGTTGCACAGCAGACGTGGAGATCGACACGTCGGCGCAGACAGCCACCGAGAACGGAACGGTTCTCGGGGTTGACCTCGGCGTGAACCAGCTTGCCGTCACCAGTACGGGCCAGTTCTGGAGTGGTGACGAGTTCGACCACTGGCGACGAGAATACGAGAAACGCCGGGGTGACCTGCAAGAACACGGGACGCGGTGGGCACACGAGAACATCCAGTCAGTCGGACGGAAAGAAGAAGGTCGATTCAAACAGACGCTCCATCGTATCAGCAACGAGCTGATCGCAGAGGCTCGTGAGAACGGGTGTACGGTGATTGCCTTCGAGGACTTGGCCGATATTCGAGAACGGACTGGTGCATCGTGGGGCCACAAGTGGGCGTTCGACCGCCTGTACGAGTACGTCGAGTACAAGGCCGAAGCGTACGGGCTAGATGTCCACCAAGTGAACCCGAAGAACACGTCACGGCGCTGTTCTGAGTGTGGGTTCACCCACCCCGACAACCGGAACGGTACGGACTTCGAGTGTCTGAAGTGCGAGTATCAGAACGACGCTGACTACAACGCAGCAAAAAACATCGGTTTGCGGTATCTCCGTGGCACTCAAACTGAGAGCGACGGAGGCGCACCCGTAGGCGTGCGCTTGAACAGCGGGACGCTGAACGTGAACGGTGAGTATGAATCACCTGCCGACGTGTCGGCCAGAACGGGCGTCCACGCTGAAAGCCCACCCCTTTAGGGGTGGGTTAGCTTACCTACCTTGTCGGGTTCGTGTATCTCGGGCTGATCGTGCTTGTTGACGCGACCATCTTCTGACTCGGCACACAGAGCCCTACGAGTGTAGTTGAAGATACGCATCAACCCGCGACCACTCTCTGATCACGTTCTGTGTCGGAAACCGAGGCCGGAGGCCCCGGCGGGCTGGTCAGGCCCTCGGAAACCACTACGTGCCATATGCGGGCTCACGCAGCATCAGGGTCCGTCTCTGCGAGCGGGCACCGATGCGGGATGCGTGACATCAGGTCCGTCTCTGTGTGTCGGCCCTGATGCACCCGGATGTAGCACACGGTCACCAATACCGTTTATGGCTACTCATCCAGCCACACCACTGACCAACAGTGAGTTTTAAGACCTACGCCGTGTGTGTGGTGCGTATGTCGAGGCAAGCCACGGCTCCACCAGAGGTAGGTGCGCGCGAGGCGCCTCCTACCGAGAGTGAAGCCGTCTTCACGCCCGATTTCGATACTGACATCAAGTTCGCGTATCAGGACATCCTCGGGACCGTCGCTGCCAAGGATGGCGCGTTCTGGGGGAGGCCAGACCATCCGGTTGGGGACTCCTTCTACGTCGCAGTGGAGGGATACACTCGTGACGACGACGCAGATACAATCAAAGGCGTGATCACTGTCCCAGACGATCACACGCCGAAAGAGCCGTGGAAGACGCTGTCTCCGCAGGGCCGCGCTGAATCGCTGTTCAACGTCGTCCGCAAACAGATCGCGACCGGCAGCCTCGGGGCGCCTGCAACCTTCGTCCCAAGCGGCGAAGTGCAGTTCGCGGCCCTGACGCCCAGTTCGGAGGCAGTCAGTACCACGGAAACGGTGTATCGACACGCGACCGGCGAGACGCTGCCAGTTGTCGGCGATGCAGCTGTACGACATCCTCGAGCCTGGCACATACAGGCGCCGGACAGTGGCGAGTCGCTGATCACCCTCGCGACCAGGCAGACCCGGGCACTCCTTCACGCCGCTCGGAAGCTCAAAACCGACGCCAACTACCAGCAGATGGGAGTCAAATCCGTCCAGTCGGTGTTCCGGCCAACGACGGAATAGAACCCAACACCCACAGTCTTCACCACTGAAGCGGTGACTCCCACGCAGGCACCCGTTCCTCTAGAGCAATTTGTACTCCCAGGGAGAAGTGAGATGTCGTTGGACTCACCAGCAGACCCGAAGAACTCACCCCCGGGACCGCGACCAGGGGTTCCTCTTCCACACTCGCCGGAACGGTCTCTCACGTACGAAGCAGTTGTCACCTCAGGCACTGTCAGAGGGGACTCCTGGTTTGGCGGTGTCCAGTCGCTCGTCGAAACCGCGACCGTCTCGCTGGAAGGCTACACAACTACCGACGAGAAGGTGACTGTCACGGTTTCGCTCGGCGACACTCCCGACGAAGTAGAGGCGCTGCAACCCGAGTACGGCGGATCAGCCGGCCGGGCACGAACCATCGTCGACGTCGCTCGCGACAAACTGGCCACCACTCGTCTCCCCGATGTCCCTGCGACCTTCGTCCCAGCTGGCGATGCAGCAGTCGCCATCTCAAGCGACCACGTGTCAGATGGGACCGGGTGGGGACATGATCGGAACAACGAAGCATCGCTCGCGGGCGACCAGATCACGATCGGGACCGCGACGGTGACACCAGCCCGGGTCATCAGTGTCGCCACCCCTGGGAGCCATCATCGCCGGACGTACCTCACCACCTCAGTAGACCACGCACGCACCGCATTAGTGCAGGATCTCCACCACACCCCCGACCAGGTGAGAGTTACGTACAACAAGCTTCCGTACGCTGATACCCCAGTAGACCACCATCAAGACCCGTCCGAGACACCCGTTGAGTTCACACCACAGGCGACTCACGCAGAGTAGACGGAACCCCACACACCCAGAAATTATACACGCACAGCATCAGGTAGACCACATCAGACCATCCACGTGGCGTACATCGGTTCGACTCCGACGGTGGACTTCGGCCCTCAGGCCGTGATCACATATGGAGATAGAAGTCGAGGACACAGGCGCGACAGCAGACGTGTACCGTGTGACAAGCGCAGATTCACCCCAACAGGCTATCGCTGCCGCAAAGCGCGAACACGCAGACAAGACCGGAGTAGATGTCGCTGACATCACCGCTCGAAAACTCGAAGAAGATGCGATGCTCGGCAACGTAAAGATCGTGGCTATCGCAGAGTGATGAACCACTTACTATGACACACACCTCTTCTGACCACCCAGACGTCGTGGAACTGGTAACCAACTCGGATTCCCTCCCCGATGAGACTGAGCTGGGTTCGATCGAAGATGTCGTCCCACGGACCCCCGAAGCCGTTAGAACGGTTCTGTCCGACCCAGCATCTGAACTCCCCACAGAGTGGAAGGAGGATCTCGCCGCCCTTTCCCACCAAGAACAAGCGATTCTTCTTGGGATGACGATGCGCAGCCTTCGAGGAAACTGGCTGGCACCCGGCCGTCGCCTCGCGATCATCAGGTTTCTCGCTGACACGCTCACTATCCTCCCCGATGTCCTCACTGCCAGGATTCAGTGGAACGCAGCGTTGTTGGCAACTACCCGCGTAGATGGCCGCATCTTCCGATCAGGGTCTGCCCCTACTGAATTCCCAAAGAACCCGCCCACTGGCCCTGTAACTCCACCCGAGGCGGTCGACAACGATGACTGGCAGGGAACCTACTACGAAGTCTGGGAACTCGGGTATCCACCCGAAGGAGACACATCATACGTGAGGCACGATCCGCCGATGGGTGTTGACGCTGATCTCAAGACATACATTCCAGACGACCTCACCTACACGAAGCAGTGGGAAACCTGCCGGTGGCGAACCGAGATTCCAGTTGATGATGACGTCCCCCACGAGAAGCCGACGGTAACAGAGATCGCATACGGTCCGAGCTTCGATGGTCGGGCTGTTCGGATTGCCGACCCTACTGAGGAAAGCCCGATGTTCACCGCTCACGTAATTCGCCCTCGTAGTGATGCACCACCCGTTGTGATCCATCTCTAACGGTATACCAACTCACCACCGACACTCGCGAGAACACAGGACCTATCACAACACTGTTTGTACAAACAGAGGAGGGTGGTTCATGTTCCGGTTAGAGGACTACAGCCGCGAGCAGCTCAAATCGGCAGTGTTCCAAACTGGCGGTACCCCTGTTGAACCGGCAGACTTCTGCTATATCGAAGACCTCACGCTCGGTGATGACGCCGACACCTGGGACGAGGCCGTCAAAACGAACGATTACACGATGACTCTCGTTTCCCATCTGACGGACCGGTCCTGGGACCTGAGCCCTACTGAGGAGGGCCACCGCCAGTTCCCAAACCTCAAGCTCCCGCAATTCGGTGACACAGTGACGCAGTACCTGCGACAGACTCGAAATGGCGGTACCTGGGAGGCGACTAACCGTGGGATGGGCACCCGAGACAACATTTACCAGAACACTGCCGAAAAGACAAAACCACCCTACCATCCATCCGAAGCCAGGATCATCGAGCGAGAGTACACTGTCGGCTCGGCCATCGCAAGGACACACTCCATCAGATACGACCGCGACCAACTCGACTGCACGTTCACTGGACGTGGCTCAGTCGAACAGGCTGTTGCGGCCATCGACGACGGCAGCTTCGTCGCCGTCGACGTCGACACTGCTGTCCGTCTCAAAGGCGAGGTAGTTGATATAGCGGGTGACTACGAACTACCGGGGGACGAGAACCGTGTGCATCCTGACACGGACCGCCTCGGAGAGTCATTCATCGGTATCATCGACCTCCCAGACACAACGGCCACCCTCGAGTACAAGGAGGGCGACCTCATCGTCAGTAACTGGTCGCACCCAGATCTCGATGGTAGCGGGCCACACCCGGTAACAGGACTGAACACGAGCACGAACATGGAGTGGCGCGATCCTGACTGGTTCTCTCGCCTTCACCGCTACATCGACACAGAGGTCGCAGAGGAAGCTGCTGGCGAAGTCGCGACCGTCTTCACCGCGCCTCAGAATCCGTACTACGCACTCGGGGTCGACGTCGATATGACATACCGGTCACAGCCAACCAACGACTTCCCTGACGTTGACCACCCGAACAACCTCGCCCGTGCAGCAAACGAAGATACCATCGCCGGTGGGATCAGCGCAGTCCCAGAACTCACTGTCGTCGGCGAAAAGATGTACTAGGAGCAATGCCCCTGATTCACCGCCAAAAAGACACAGAACGCCGCCCCGATACCGTCATTTACCACTCCGCCGACTGTGCAGACCACCCCACTGCGACGCGAGCCCCAGCAGGAGCCCGTCAACACACGCACCAACGGGAGGTGATGATCAACGTTGATCCCGTGGACACTCACGAGCTGTTCATGGAAACCGTCGAAGAGACCTGTTCATGTGGTACAGAAGTGACTGACGACTACACCGTCGCCGAGTGGCCAGCGATCCCACTGACTGCAGAAGCAATCGTTGGCTTCCTCCAGCGGATGGACGGGTACGTCACACTCCGGGTGAAGTCGCTTCGGTATCCCGAGGAGACTCCCGACTGGGAGTCGGTGCTTCCTCTCAAAGACCCAGACCCAACTGAACAGTGGGATCTCGCATTAATTCAGGATCGCTTGGTCGCCCGGACCAGGTACGGGCATGACCCGATCTGGGACCTTGATGAGTTCACAACGGACACGCTCGAACTCCTGTTCCGGCATCTGCCGTCTGAGCCCCTTCCGATCTGGAAGTCTTCATTGACAGGGCTCGCCCGGGCTAGCCGCAACGGGGTAGACATCGACGCCGGTATTCCCGTCGACGAGTTGTCGTCTCTCTCGCTGTAGTGACCGCCGCCCGTACGGGAGCGTCGCTACCTCGTTTGTATCCCCAGGATGCGGTGAGGTGATTCAAATGTTGTCAAGCCTCAAGCCGCGTCCGCCCCCGGAGTGGGCAAAGGAATGGGCGACCCTCCTCGCGAAGCTCGCGACGGCAGGCGGGTTTCTCCTCGCACTGTATATCGAGCTGTTCGCGTAACAGTCCTCTCAGAGGCATCGTCACCAACTATTATCACGCTCTAGCCGGTATGATATGGTACACCCGTATGGCAACCCACACGTCACGCCCACCTGATAGTCCGCTCACCACGCTTCGATCAGCGGTGCAAGCGGACTGGTGGGTCGCAGGGGTCGTCTGTATGTGGATGCTCCTCGGCGGGTCCGAGTGGCTCCTCGCACAGGGAGGCTCACCACTGGTGGGGGCCACCCTGGCACTACTCGGGATCGTCGTTTCCTGGGGCATCACAGAAGACATCCTCGCCGTAGCCGACACGAACCTGTAGAGTAGCTAACCACCCCACACACGGGGGTTCACGCTGCGTGTGGGCGATACCGTCTCTGGCGGCGCTACACACGCAGTGTGTTCAACTCACTAAGCGACCTTTATGCCACGACACATCCATCCAGTACCAGCAGACCAGTCTGATAGTACGTCTGCCCACTCCACTCCCGGGCTAACAAGGTGGCAGCTGTGGCTTGCCGGATTGTACCTCACCGCACTCTTGGTGATCACCGTGTGGGTCCTGCTGGTCACCCCATCACTTCCACAGTGATTTGTTCCAGCAGGAGAGAATGGACATGACTGACGGAATCGACACGATCGAAATTCCTGGACTCGGGAGCGTGCCCGACCCGGCACAGACTGGTGACGAAGTCCACACACCACCGCCCGGCGTCCGGTGCCCAGTGTCCGACTGTATCGCGGGCCCATTCGAGGAGTACCACCGGCTTACAGGTCACATCAGCGGGAAAGCGAACTCAGGTGACGAACCACATCAAGAGGTTGAGGTTGATCGCGACTGGTTTACCAGTCAACTCGAATGACATCACACCCTGATCAGAGAAATGCCATTTACCGGTATCCACCAAGGAGAAGCAGCACAGACTGGTGACCCAGCAGATGCGTCGATCCAAGAACTCACAGGAGTCGCACCGCCGTGTGACGAGTGCGGCAGAGAGCCAGCTGTGACCTGCCAAGACAACCGAGAACTCTGTGAGAAGTGCAGCAACGACGAAGCCGACAGCCCACCTTCGAGCAACTGATGCTACTCCCGCTCGTTGTGATCCTCGTCCTCGGGCTTCTCGCCGGGGTGACGATCGCTGTGGCTAGTGCGATACGCCACCAGCGGTCACGGACTTCCACTGGGGGTCCAGACGTCCCCTGGGAGACCTACGGCCGTGTTAGTCCAGCGGACCGCACTGGCTCGCACATCGAGGGCATCCCACGGTATCCCGAGAAGATGCCCGCTGACTGGAAGGAACGGTTCACATACTATCCAGAGGGCTACCAGACAGGTCCCGCAGTCAAGTGTACAGCCTGCGGGGAAACCGGGAACGGCTGGCCTGAACTCTACGACCACACGCGGGCTGTCTGTCCGGGTGTTCCAACGGAGGAGTAGGACTCCGAAACCCTATGTTTGTATCTCCAGAGGGGAGTGAGATGCTCGACTTGGACACCACCCGGTGCCAGCCGCCGCGACCGACCAGAGCAGTCACGACGACCACTTCACTCCTCCCGGAGGGAGCCCGATGACTGGAGGTCAGTGGCCAGTCCCCCGTCACACCAGTCGCCAGACCGCGACCTGCACGCTTGCAGGGGCACTCATCGCCACGGGACTCGTCGTTGCCATGACGATCCTCGCAATCGCCGTGACAGCGGCGTAACATCGTACAGATCCGCAAAAGCCTAGGACCGACATCCCCTCTCAGACCAATGCAGGGACCCGCCGACGGCAACATCACTGTCGTACTGGGCCGTACCAACACTGGTCCGACTCGGACTATCGAACACGTGGTCACCCTCACGCGAGACGACGAAACCAACGAGCATGTGATTGACCACTACTCTGACCCCGGTCCCGGCGATACGCGATCCACCATCAGACTTGACACAGATACGTGGAGAGTGATCGAGATTCGCCAGACTGAGGTCCCAGAGTAAGAGCAGCGTCTCGTCGTCTCGCACGCTCAGAGACAAGAGACGCCGACCCAGCTGCAGGGGTGGTGATCAGGGGCCTCGGTCGTACGTCTCCCGAGCTGCATCCACCGCAAGCGCGGGAACGCTTGCAGTCGTAAACGTGGTATCGACCGGTATATGCTTGGTGATATCAACTTTCCGCACCACCACTCACCGGCCACCGCCCAGTAAATTCACAACCCCACCGCACCAACCCAGACACACCACATGACACCCGATCACGCTTCAGACGCCGCTGACAACGACCCGCCAGAAGACGCCCTCAAGCAGATTGAGGCCATCCGGCGCACATCCGAATTGAACATGTATGACCAAGGAGGCGTCCAGCTCGCGGCTGCTGCCGCTGACTTCCATGCCCTCGTCTCGTGGTTGGAGACTGCTTCCACGGAGCAGTACGTTGCTGCACTGCGCGCTGCCGCCGATACCTACCAGGGAGACGACGCACCTCCCGTCCCAACAGTCAGTGGCCTCAGTGTTCACGAGACAGCGACCGTCACAGACGTCACACCAGAGACTCAATGACCCCTGACGGGATGGCTGACGTTGCCGAGAGAGGCATGGACCTGATGGACTCTGACAACTGAGAGTCCGGTTGGACCGGCTGTGGTCGTCAAAAGGGAGGACACTGGCTCACCATCCGCGAGGCAGGTTTGTGCATCCAGAATTGAGGTGAGATGTTCCCAGTACGACCACCTACGAGTGACGGCACTGCCACTGACATCGTCGATCCACGTGCAGTCACACTCCGGGGAGGAATCGCAGATACGCTCCGTCCAAGTACAATCCCAGATACCCCACTGAGTAACCAGGCGGACAGTGGTGCCCTCACCGACTCTCCGGTCGGTATGGTCACGCACACAGCGAAACACGTTGTCGATAACCTCAACACGCTGACTGGCGCCTACCGGCTCGACGAGGTAACGACCGATTTCATCGAGTATCTATTCACACTCCTCCGGCTGGACGACGTCATCGTTGAACACGCAGACACTGTCGACAAGTACACTACAGACTCCCGGTCTCGTGAGGCCGTTGACGAACTGCTCACCGAGGCCGCACTTGATGTCGTCACAGCAAGCCATGAGACCGGACGTGATGTGATCGGAGAAGTGTACGAGCTCGCCGCGCAACACCGGGGGAAGCAAGAGCATCTCGGGCAGTACTTCACACCCTCAGGAGTCACCGATCTGATGAGTGAGCTCACTGACGAGTCCAGCACTGAGCCCACGGAAAGCACTGACTACGACCGTGGTGACATGTCTGCTGACGCCATCGAGTCACGCCCGTGGATCGGCGATCTCGGGGGCTGTGGCTCTGGACGGCTCCTCCTCCCGAAGGCCTTCGAAACCCCGGCCGGGATCTTCTGTGGCATCGACAAGGACCGCATCTGCGCGAAACTCGCTGCGATCAACCTCGCACTGTGGAATCTTGACGGGCAGGTCATCCACGGGAATGCACTTACCTGTGAGTATCAGAGTGTCTTCAACGTCTATCACGACGAGCAGTGTGGGGGCTATATCCTTACGAGCCACCCGGAAGACAGCCTGCTGATGGTACCGTCTCGTTCTCACGAAGACGCTGAAGAGCCACAAGCCGACTCCGCACAGCATACCGACCTGGATGAAGCCAACTCAGTGCCATCCCATGCGGCACAGGCCTTCGTCGACGACTGGAACACCAGTCAGTGATCACCACCATGCCAGAACACACTCCTGAGCCAGCGTTGGTCTCGACAGCCAAAGATCCCGACACTATCCTGGAATCTGTCGCGGACAAGTATCCAGACCGGCAGACGTTCGCCCTCGTGAGCGGCGGTCACGACTCCACGGCAGCTGCACTCGCAGCGATCAACTCGCCGCACGTTACTGTTGACGCAATCCTCTACATCGACACTGGCATCGGTGTCCCTGAAGCGAAACGCTGGGTCCGAGCGTGGGCACAGACCCACGACGTTCCCTTCAGATCTGTCGGAGCGGAGTACCGCCGGCCGATCGACGAGTATCACAACCTCGTCGCGAATTTCGGGTTCCCAGGACCGCCGTCACACGAGAAGATGTGGATTAATCTGAAAGACAAACCACTGCGGGGCTTCATCGCAGCCGAAACTGATGATCCACCGGTCCTAATCACCGGCATCCGGAAGCATGAGTCTGACCGCCGAGCTGAGATTGCACCGGACTCCGGCATCAGTACGACCAATCAAGCAGTCTACGTCTCACCGCTGATCGACTTCACCGACAGCGAGATTGCTGACTATCGCGAGGCGAACGCAGCAGACCTCGAAGTCCCAGCGTACCGCGAGCACGATGATGACCGAGGGTTCAACCCCGTCACCGAGAAGCTTCACACAAGTGGTGACTGTCTTTGTGGAGCATTTGGAAGACGCGATGAACTCCGCGAGCTTGAGCTGTTTTACCCAGCAGTGTACGACTACCTATCGACCCTTGAGGGGCATGTCGTCGACAGCGCTCTTCAGGGTCGCGTCGACCCACGATTCGCACTCTGGGCACACGGTCAAGACCAGGACGGGTACGATACTGGCGTTGACCACCAGCAGGCAGGTCTTAACCTTTGTTCAGCGTGTTCCAACCGCGCGGACAGCTCCCACACGACTGAAGGCCCGACCCTGACCCACGCTGAAGACCGGTTACACGAGGAACTCACAAGTGATGCGTCCAACGAGTGTGGCGATCACCTCCAGGCCTACTGTTCGCACTGCCAGACGCTCGTCGACGATCCGGTAGAACACCGCGACGAGTGCCCCTCGCCGCCAGCAGGATTGTACGGCAACGCTCGGACCTGGCGGGACATTCGCGAGATCGATCACCTCGAATCGCAGTACCGAGGGATCTGGATCACAGAGCCCGACCCGACAACCGCTGCCTACTGTCCGACCGAAACCCAACACGAGTGGAACCCCCTCTCCGACGACGAACGGATTCACCCTGACACCGATTCCCTCGCAGTGTGTAACACCTGCGGCGCGTATCGGCTCGGCACCGGAGCAACCCCGGTAGTCCCAGAGTACAGCGCAGTCCCAACAACTCGCTGGAGCGAACACGACCAGCCTGGGACTACGGACACAGACAGTCCCGGCGACTCACCAGACGCAGACCATCCAGTCCCATCACTAGCTGACTTCATCGAGAAGCCACAAACGGCTCAACAGAACACATGAAGCAGTGGGGTGTCTCCTGAACGATTAAGTGATCTCATCCCATGCAAAGTGCTGGAGGGTGACTCGCCTGTCACGGAGAGCCCTCTCTGGACAAAGGCGCGCGGCATCGCCAACTGCGGCATGGACGCACGCTGATAGACTGGGATGGAGACCCGCAACACGACTCCGATCCACGACACACCTCTGATGACTCACACTCTGTCCCGTCTGTCAGCCGGGCCTACGGTGGCTTGAGATCGCTACTCAGGCCGCCGTAGTAAGCCCGTTGGCGCGTCGCGTTGTTTATACGACCAGATTGGGGTGAGATGAGTCAGTCCCACCCCGCGACCACCTCGACTTCACTACACCGACCCGACTCTCGCGACCGATCAGCAGCGCTGAAGCGGTTGCGGAACTGGGTCGCGACCACAGACTGGACACTGCGTGTTCTTCGCGACCGCCCCGATCGGCCAGAGACAATCCGACTGACCACCGAAGACGCAGAGACCGCGACCACTCACACACTCACACTGACACCAGTGGATGACGGGGCTACCTATCGAGTCACTGCCACCACCGCCCCAGGTGCGACCCCGTTCTCACTCGTCGGCGACACACTCCCGCTGGTGACGGCTGTCTCCCAGCTGATCGCGAACGCCCGCCAACTGTAGCCCCCGTGTGCGAGATGAAAATTCCTATGTCAACGAAACCCACTGCCCACGTAGACTCCTCGAAGCTCCCGATTCAGGTCAACGACCACCAACTCGCCGCCCGTCCGACACCCAGCGCAGTGTCCGGAAACGCAGCAGACCAAGAGTACGTCTGTCTCAAGTGCGGTGAAGTCGTCACACCTCCAGCCAATAAATCGACCCCGCCAGTGGAGTGGGCAAAGAACAACTTCTCCTACATCCCCTGCGAGGGCGAGTAGTAGCCGGAGACAAGCTTTAAAATTGATTCACCACCCCTCAGCTACCGGAGAACATTAGTATCTGCTTCTCTGAGTACATCGTATGCCATCTGATACTCCTAGCCGCGACCATGACCACCCAGAAGACACTGCAGAGGATCGGCCTATTCCAGACTGGGCAACAGAGCCGCCTCACGGTCCGGGTGGCCACGTTGAACCCGACACTGACCCTGCTATGACTCACAGCGGAGACGATAGTGATCCAGCGCACACACCCCGCGCAGTTGACTACGACAGTCCTGGAGATGAGGCTCAGGATGCCGAGTATATAGATACACCCACGCTCGATCCACTCACCAATAGTGACCCGGGGGACCAGCGATGACCCACATGGGAGACGACAAATCCACTGACCCTGATCGCGACGAGTCTACCTCATCAGCCGACACTAGACCACCATCAGATCACCCTGACGTCCCCGACTCGCGCAGTCCAGACATTCCACCGCTAAGCGGTGATGATCTTGAGACCACAGATGCAACACCCCCAGACTCGATCTCCACTCCGGATGGCCTCCTTCACCACACGCTCCACAGTCGCATCAGTTCAGAAGGGGCAACAGCAATGATCCGGTGGCTCCACTCAGAGCGGAGTACACTCCCTGAACCCGTCTTCTCCTACACCGTCGAGACTGTCGATACAGGGACAGTAGCCTACGACAACGCTACGTTCATCGTCGGCACCGAATCGGCTGATGGTGTCTTTTTCGGCGTCAAAACACCCAATCAGAAAGCCGGCGCAATCATCGAACCGGATACCGCTCACGCGATTTTCACGCATCTACTCGATACCGAGTCTGCAGCAGTGATGTCGACGAACGAGTGGCTGGCGGATCGACTAGAGTAGCACCCATCGTACGGCATCTTTGTTCTTCCAGGGGGCAGTGGCATGTCCTCCACTGCTTCACACTCCTCGCACCGCCAGCTGCGGAACCCCCACGATGAGCACTCGTCTTTCACGACGCAAGTCTCAGCTGCAGTCAGGAATCAGGACAGCACCACGCTCGGGCGGGCACTCGAAGTCGCATTCAGCAACGCCACCTCCCCCGAGAACACACCGCCGCCGACCGATAGCCCCGATATCGAGATCACGATTCAGCCGACTGACCACGTGATCACCGCAACAGTCGCACAGCCATCACTCCTCACACTCACTGATCAATCTGGACAACGTCTGACTGTCCCGGTAACTCCGAGCACAGTAGCAACTCTCGTTAGCGATCTCACAGCACATACAGCCACTGATCCCGTCACCATTCCAGAGTTAGTCGTCAAAGCACCAGAGTACACGTATACGGATCTAACCGTTGCCTTCGACGGAGCGTCACACGGGAATCCAGGACCGTCAGGCGCAGGCTGGGTGATCATCGATCAGCCGTCAGGCGTCACACTCACCGAAGATACCCGCCCACTCGGCAAGACGACCGCGCTCCGAGCAGAATTCGAGGCGCTCATCTGCGGCCTCCACGCTGTTTCCCAATACAATCCCGACGCCGTCACCATCGTTGGCGACTGCCATGCAGTATTTGAGCGTCTCAACGATAGCAACACGGATGGAACCTACGGGCCACTCGTCGAGCGAGTCCTCCCTCTCCTAGAGACGTTCTCCACAGTCACGCACCGACCAGTCCCCAGATGTCGCAACACCACAGCCGATCGTCTCGCGACGACAGCTGCTGAGGCATCCCACCGCCAGACGGGTGGCTCGGCTTGACCTCGAGTCACCGCGATCCCACCGTGTCAAACCCAACGGGCTCGCCCTTTCCAAGGATTTGTACGGCCAGTCTCCAGTGAGCGGCTCTCACAACTCATGGCTACTCTGACTCGATCCTCCTCACCGACACGACAGTCGCACAGACTCATCTACCGCGGTGAAACGACCGACCACGAAACAACCGGACTCACGATTCCCGCTGGCACCGACAAGCTAACCGACACGGACGGCGATCCTGTCGTCCAACTCAAAGAAATCATCAGCGAACACGGAATCGTCGAACCCACGTTGCCACAGCGAACGGCCTACGACACACTCGACCGATTCCAACTCGGCGAGTACCAACTCACCGTCGCAGAATACCCGTCGACAGCACCGACAGAATACCTTCTAATCTGGCGATCGACACAAACGGATGATGCAGGCGCGGCGACTGTCTCCAACGACGTCGCAATCGCGCTCAGTGCTGACCTCGCAACCCGTCCAGACACTCGCCTTCTCCCCGATGGAGGCTGGGCAGCCCACGCTGTCGTCCCTGAATTACAGGAAGCTGATCCGACCACGCTCTTCACCACTGATCGGCTGACGACAACACTTCCCGACCGCGTTGCGTTGGTCAGCGAGATCTGGGACTACTTGGCAAGTCGGGCAACCTCCGAAGTTCCAGCGTCCGGGTCCGAGCTCATCACCACGACAACCGCTCGTGATGTTGCAGCACTCCTCCAAGCTGGGCTCCTCCCGTGGCCGCACTCCGTGTTCCCAACTGCAACCGGCAACGGCCATCACGACCCACTCCCAGAGCACGATCTACTAGCGTCCATTCTCGACACCCTTCTCGAGTTCGCGGCCCACGACCTCACGGTCCGGAACTGGATTCACGAAGGCGCTGCTCAGTCAGTCCTCGGTGATCCCCCGGAAGCAACCGGACTAGTACAAACCCCGGCCGACCACATCGCATGGGAATGGATCGCTGGAATCAACAACCAGACACAGTGGATGGCAACGCCAAACCTCACCGGCGCACCGCCAGGGTGGACCCCACGTACAGTCACAATCTCACCTGCCGATGATGTCACTGTCACCCCCTAACTATCACTCTTAGGACACTTCTGAACCCGCTCCTTCCCACCGCCTTCTCAACCCGTCACCTGACAAACATATACTATCTTTGACGTTTTACACCTACACCGTAAAACCACAGAGCAATCTCGCTGAATCTAAGTCAAGAAACTTAAGCATTCCTCCTATTCACCCAGCACAGGTGAATCGAAAGGAGATGGTAAGAGCTAAGTCCCGTCACAAATAATATACGTGTAGGCACGAAGCCACCTCAGCATGACTACCACCTCGCCAACTGTTCGGACTGTTGACACAAACACAGCTATGTCAATCACGTCACCAGACCTAGCCGACATCGTTCAACCAGGAGACTGGATCCACGTTGACGGCGCATCAAACGTCGCCGAGTATCTCATCATCGCTGGGATCGAGGACGGCACACTCGCCGCAAATTCAGCCTACAATACGACTGTTACTGTTGATCTAGAGAAAGCAGAGCGACTGTATGATCAGGGCCGCCTGGAGGTACTCATCGGGAACCCCGATGACCTATGGATACTCGACGTAGAGGTTGAGTCGAACCCAGTCGTCACCTGGGATGGCCATCCAGAGTTCAACAACCCTAGCACTGTGCGCTTGTACGGTATTCTTGACGGAGAGGCGATCTTCAAACGGCAGACCGATCCAGATGCGGATGTCGACATGTTCGTTGCCGACGGCCGCGAGATCCAAGAAGCATACGAGGCCGGCGATTTCAAAGTGCACTCTTCCGACACTGAGGAGTAAGCACTCTCGCAACGGATCGACACCAAGTACTGTGAGTACAGCGGACGTTTCTCTTACCAATCCACAATTTATGCCAGCAGAGATGAGTGGCTATGGCTCGTCAGGAGACGGACGCACGAGACAGCACAAACTCCGTGCGTCAAACACTCGCAACAATCCGAGACAGGTTAGCAGAGATCGGTGTCGAAGCCGAGATCACGGCAGAAGCGATCAACATCGCTCGGATTCCAACCGGCAGTCCCTACCTCAAGGTCACTGTCCCGTACGTCCAGCGGCAAGCTGTTCACAGTACCATTCTCGGCTTGGATCTCCCGACCGAGATCACGATCGTGACGGCAGCAGAGCACGATCCGTGGCCAACTGAGAGTGCCCTCGCCAAGAGTGACACCCCGCGCCACAAGGTGACCCGGGAGATATACGTAGCTCCAAAACGCAACGTAGCCTTCATCAACGGAGATCCTAGCGGAAACGCAGACACCACCTCTACGTCCGCAGAGTAGTCACACGACAGTCACCCCCACACACGATTGACCGATCAATATTTGTACGCACAGATATGAGTGAGGGGTACGGCAAAAAACACACGCTCAAGGGGAGATGGCAGAGTGGACTATTGCGCCTGCTTTGAGAGCAGGTGGCCGTTCGGCCTCCTGGGTTCGAATCCCAGTCTCCCCGTAGTCCCAACTGTACAGTTCCGTGGGGTAGTGGCCAATCCTTCGGGCCTTTGGTGGGGCTGACCGCTTGTTGGATACCCAGCAAGTGGTCATCCCGAGGTAAGCCCGAGACCTCGGTTCGAATCCGAGCGGAACTATCGGCTGCAGGGGCCACCCTGTAGCCACATCCCATTCCCTCTCAACCAATACCCGACTAAACGCTCCGACAGCTCACAATCCATGTCAAAAGAGAAACTCCCACAACGAGTGCGGTGTCGTACAGGAGATCGAACTCGAAAAGAGAGACGCTTCTCTTCCTGGAAGCGATGATGATGACGTGAGAACGGGTTGGGCAACAACCGGCACGTGCCCTGTCTGTGGAAACGACCACGAACAGAACCCTCCAACCGTTTGAAATCTCAACCCAGTGCCCGACAGTTCACTCCCTAACACCTGGGAACCACTCAGCGCAGACGAACTACCCGAGTCGTTCCCAGATCACGTGACTCCAGATGATGGCCCGTTCGCGTGGCGCCAGACCGACGACTCAGATAAGATTCTGTACGTTCAGCGCCGCGTCGGCCACTCACGCTGGGTGCTCACAGGCGGAAACTCAGTTGTCCAAACAGCGGATACACTTTCCGAAATCCAAGAGAAGGCACGAGAGTACATCGCAGAAAACCCAGATCCCTCGGCGATGGTCGGCTGACGGGTGGTCCGTTCAGAGAGTCATTTGTACTCCCAGCAATAACTGGAGGCTCCACCTAGCCGTACCGACCCACCGAAAAAGCCAGACACCGACAACCGGAGAAACGTTTTACCTAAACGCACCCGGCCTCGATTGACCAATATATGGTAAACACGACAACAGCAGACACTCCAGCAGACGCATTAGACAGCATTCTTCAGGAAACTTCAGCAGAAGCAACGCTCGTCACCACATCAACAGACGTGTTGGCAGGGCTTGCAGATGGACTCGCGAGTCCCCGTCACGACGGAGAAAACCTCACCGTCATCAGTATCCCGTCAGCCCTCAAAGACGTCAGAGATGACTATATCATCGCAGGGAAACTCGCTGATAGTGGTGTGACTCTCCGTGCTGCAGAAGGAGACCTCAGCAACTACCTCGTGGACGACACTCACATCTGGACACTCATCCCCACTGCCAGCACCACAGTTGTTACGCGAGCCGACGAAACCACTGCCGACCACGTCAGAGAGATCACAGACACAATCGCTCAAGACAGTGAAGAATTCTCCCTTCGAACTGCTGGACATGCTGAGCTCATCGACGACCTACAGTCCGAGGCTGCAGATGAGACTGCAAAGTACTTTGATGCAGCCCTCAAGTATCTCGATACAGTCCCATCAGGAAGGGGGAGCAAGATGAACGAGATAGTCTTGCTCATTGCTGCCGGGGTGGCAGCCAACGAGCAGCTGTTCACGGTAGGAAAAGCCGCAGAAAACACGCAACTAGGCTCACGTGCAACAGTCTCGCGGACGAAGGGCGATCTTGAGGACAACGGACTCATCACCACCGAGAAGGTCCCAACCGATGTAGGGCGGCCACGACTGCGTCTGCTCCCACCCGAGGAAACAGAGATCACGAGCGAAGCCGACTTCAAAGACTACCTCGACGATCTCAAAGCCGCACTTCAATAGAGAATCTCTTTTTTTCACGAAGAACCCACATACGGTAATAATAGCTGACACAGACCGCTTCGGAGGAGGACGTGGTCACCAGACACTTGTGTGTTTGTGCCGCCAGAGGAGAGTGAGATGAGTTCACTCACAGGCTCCGACGGTGAACAAGGAACCGTCACAGTTCGGATTCGTGAGACCGTCGACGATGACAGCCCCCGTGGAGAGGCCTACTCTGACGATCGGACAACCCTCGCGTATGTGTACAGGGGGGCAGAACTCCTTCAGACGGTCCACGCAACATCGGCGCTGAAGGCACTGATCGACGATCCACCGCGTGCAGCCACCGAGATCTCGACGACGCCAGCTGGGACACTCCGGCTATCCGATGCGTATCTCGAGGCTGACCTTGTTGTCGCCTCAAGCGTCCCTG
The DNA here is from genome assembly GCF_041361345.1 of Halobaculum sp. MBLA0147. Taxonomy (NCBI): domain Archaea; kingdom Methanobacteriati; phylum Methanobacteriota; class Halobacteria; order Halobacteriales; family Haloferacaceae; genus Halonovum; species Halonovum rutilum. The sequence continues at coordinate 23,905 of NZ_JBGKAD010000004.1, forward strand.
ATGCGGTAACGGAGGCTCCGCCGGAAGCATCGACAGTCGAAGTACAGGTGTCATCCAGCGCCTCTCTGGACACGGAACCCGGCCCCGGTCAAGAACAGATCGCCAGCTACCTGTCCGACGAGTAACATCACCACCGATGGCTATCTTCAACTCCGAAATGAATCAAGCCCTCGGTGCTATCGAACACGAACACGACTTGCAGATCATCGGCGCCTGGAACACTGGGAGCCGAGCGTGGGGCCTCAGTCACCCCGACAGCGACCATGATATCGCCTTCATCTACGCACAGCCGCTGAGCCACTACCAAACGATGTCCAACTACACCGCTTCTCTCCAGGGGGACGGCACCGAGCTCGATTCATTCGACTCAACACGCAGGGTTGCACAGGAAGACATCGACTTCGAAGGGTGGGACATCAAGCGGTTCCTCGAACTCCTCGCGGACTCAAACGCGACTGCGATGGAAGCGCTCAATTCCCCGATCTCGTACTCAACACACCCGATTCTCGACGACATCAGAGCGTACGTTAATGACCACTTCGAGGTAATCTCGCTGTACGACCACTATCGGAGTTTCGCGAAGACGCACTACTACGAGTACCTAGCAGATAGCGACCGACCAACAGTAGACAAGAACCTCTACACCGTTCGAGCGTGCCTTCTCGGCCTGTACATCCTCGAGACTCACGAGTATCCACCGCTCAACTTCAACGACTTCCTCGACGAGGCCCCTGACAACGTGCTAGACGGGTGGGACGTCAACGAAATTCGCTGGCTGGCTGAGCTCAAGCAAGACGGTGAAGGGGCCAGAGAGTGCGGGACGCCGTTCAACGAAACCATCGAATCACAAGTTCTCCAGCGGACCCTTACCCATACGGATCACGTCCGGTCTCCCCACGAGTTTTCCGAGGAGGCCCGGACCCACCACGGGAACTACCAGCATAAGAACGTTCCACACGAGGAACACCCACCCGATGGGTACACGTGTTGGCCACCTCACTGCAACGGCCACACGGACAGCATCGAGCTGGACCGATACGTACAGCAGCTGATCCAGTCAACAACGCTGTTCCAGTGACTCGCATCCGGTAGCTCACGATCCTCCCGCTTGGTTCGACTAGTACCCACTTCCAGAGATCCACTGCTGCCCGCCACGGTGTCACAGCAACACGGCCGTCACCAGTTCGTCCCACCGTAGAAGCTAAACACCTCACACGAGTTTTTGCCGACAGGTGAGAGTGGATCATGTTCAAAGAAGGCGACCGGGAAGACCCAGCGCACCGACACGCAGTCGTTCACCTCCTACAGAAAGCCCCGAAGTCGGCGCTCGCGCTCGCAATCGGAACGAACGGCTCGCGGACCCCTGACGACCTAGACGGCGAAGAGTGGGCCAAGGGGATCATGGAGGTGGGAGGCGCTGTAGCAGCGCAGATCGAGCGCGACCACAGGGATTTCCCGATGTACGCAGTCGCAGGAAGGAATGGCTTCGAATTGGTATCTATGGGATCCACGGAGACTGATGAAGAAGCGAAACTCGTGCTGGACAACATACTCGGTCAAGAAGACACTCGCATCACCCTGGTCCACGTAGACCACACCGCCGAAGAAATCGTAAGTCGGACGACGAAAGGTAAGTAAGACCACATCACACTCCGAGTTTTCGCACAGCCACCTCACACTGACGAACACACCTACTCCACATGGTCGACACATCACTCATCCCCGACACTCCGTCAATCCCCCCAGCCGAACCGCTGATCGAACGATTCCTTCTGAAACTCGGGATCGGTGCAGTGTACTCCGAAGAGACACTGACCAAGGTTCACCTCCCCGCAGTGAGGAGCTACCTCCTGGATAACGGTCTCGACGTCGACGAAGACGGATTCATCGTCCACACGGACTCCGGTGACTACGCCGAGCCATACGGATTCAGCGATGACACTTGGGAAGCGGCAGACAGTCCAAGTGACTCCCCGCTCGACGACTACTTTGTCGGCCTCTCCGACACCTCAGACTGGCTTCTGACCGAGCAGGACCGTCTCCATCTGACCGATCTTCACGCTCTCTGTGATGCCGGTGACGGTGACGGTTCGCATCCAGTCCCAGACGACACAACGATGCTGGACAGATTCCACCGTCGGACTGGACGCCACTTCCACACCGTCATGGATTGGAGTGACACTCTTTCTCGCCTCCCGAAATACGAACGGATCGAAGACATCGCCCCGACGGTGGAGGTCCATCAAGATACGTGGACAAGCGAAGACTACCCGGTACAGCTCAACTGCATCGCACCCTCCTGCCAGTACACCGGACCAGCCGATCACTGGCTTGGTGATTCGGACGATCCAGTGTGCCCCGAGTGTGGGGGTGCGTGGACCGACAATGTCACCGTCTGCACCGGCTGCGGCGACTGGCATCGTGGACCCCACTTCGAAGGAAAAAGCAGGCACGCCAAGCCTTCGTGCCCGAACTGTAATGCCGGGACAAACCTTCTCCACCCCCGGACTCATTACACTGAGATCGACACTGAGCCGGTCGCTCTCGCCCCAGAGTGTCACGACTGAAGGAAACTGGCTGACATCTTCTCTATGCTGTGCCTACCCACAGTGGTACGACACTGGTTCGACTCCAGTGGTGGGTATCCCGCAAGGGAATGTGATAGCACGATGCTAACCGAATTGGAAGTCACCGAATCCAGGTGGGTCACCAGCACCCCGTTCCAGACCGAGAAGACGCCAGACAAGCATAGTGATTACAAGATTCCCGCACCCATCGCCAGTGTACTGGAGTACATTCAGGAGCACACTGATGTGGATGTTGTCGCAACCTGCTGTAGTAGCTGTGCCGTGTCGTCACTAGGGGAAACCACTGGAGTGTACTTCACCTGTCAAAGCCCCAACACGGTCCCGATCTTGGTCGGGCACACCGACTCAACGGCTGTTGACGCGCTCCAGGAGGCCTGCGAGGAGCACGATGTTCCCTACGACTGGAACGGTACCGAGCATAAACGAATCGCAGTTGGAACACCCGACTACTACTGAATTTCACCCATGTCAGACACAGAGTCTCCCTCCCCACGATCGTCAGTCAAGCGTCAGACCGATGCCGCTGCCGTAGTCCGAGTCGACAACGTCGAGAGTGCCGGACAAGCAAAAGAGAAAGCAGAAGCGACCTATCAAGACGAAGTGAACGATGCCCCTGTCATCACCGTCACTGAGGACCTGATGCCGTCGGGGGCTTATAAGGTGGCCGTGATCGAGGTGTAAGGCACACTCTACGGTCACCAGTACCTGTTTTGGTTCAGACGCCGGTTCGACTCCGGCGGCAGGTCTTCCCTGGAGGGGGAACCGCTTCCTCCAGGGGCTCCGATCACTTATGTACGGACGAACCCCACCCCAGCGACAGATGAACTTCAAGGACGTACCGCCTCGGAGAGATGGAACTAACTGCATCGCCACCTGCCCCGACTGTGGCGACGAACTCACCCCATACGAGGAAGTCGGAGATGAACCCCACGAGTGCACCAACTGACAGAACCAACACCAGCTGCCCCCACTGTGGGTCCGACATGGATCTACTGGAGAGTCTAGGGAGTATCAGCGTGCTTCAGTGTAGCAACTCTGAGTGTCAGCACACCCTCAGAGGAGCGTCGTGTCCAACCTGCGAAGGGCCCACAGAACACACCTGGATCGGGCTGTTCAGGCTCCGGTTTTCAGTGCACTGATGAGAAGTGCGGGGACTTCATAATCTACGAGCGCAAGCCGATCCCACGTTCGCCTTAGAGGAACGTCAGATCACAAATTCACCCATATGGTATACCACGGTTCGATTCCGTGGATGGGCATCCCCGCAAGGGGTAGGCGTCACCAATGACGGTACACGCGTTCGAAAGCGAAGGTAGTATCGGCCGATTCACCAGTCCTGAGCAGCCGGAAGGGATCGACGTACCGGCAACATTCGATTCCGACGTACTCCATGCTGAACACGGCCACCTCCCTCAAGAGTGGTACACTCAGATGGTCTTCGTTCGGAACGGAACTCTGCGTGCCGCAGCGATCGTGAACAAGGACAAGTATGTCGAAGCAGTGTACAAACAGACTCCAGCCGATCCGACATTCGGATCACGCGAGTGGGGCTGGGTCGGATACGTGTCTGAGGGAGACTACGAAGATCTCACCCCAGGCGATGTCCCCGCTGACGAACTGAAGTGGGTTGACGACAACTACATCAGAGACGACGAGGTGGTAGAGGAAAGTGAACTCACCCGCCTTGGAACAAGCGACTACAGCGATGATCCGGTATATAGGTGCCCTCGCTGTGGAGATGGACAGATGGAAAAGTATCTCGACTGCCCGATCTGCGGTTGGGCAGGGATGTGCCAACCAGGCTTCGAGCCCGACCGCTGTCCTGCAGAGTAGCAGCCACAACTAGTAATACGCTCTAGAATCAACCGAACAATACAAACAAATGAGCGCTCCTAACAAGTCAAAAGGCGACTCTGACTTCGTTATCACTGCCTGTGAGGATTGTGACGCCCGGTTCCAAGGGAGTTCGCCGGAAAAAGTCGAAACCCTCGGGTTGAATCACTCTTCGAAGACACTGCACACAGTGGCTGTAAAGAGCGGTCATTCCCGACTGGCCGCTGTGTCCAAACTCAAGGAAGACGAAGCTCTGTCACACCACCACTAATCAGCTCACTCCTTCTCTATTTTAATACGTCAATAGGACCACAACTGTTATTTATACCCACAGATGTGGTTGGACCTATGGTTGATCCATCTGCCCCCGTCCAGCAGACGGAAACGGTGACTGAAGACGATGTCCGAGAGTACAGAGAGAAAATCGACAAAGCTGTCGACGGCATCATCGAGCAACTGAGTGACAATCCTGCTCGAGACATCGACGAAGAGATCCTCGAGGCAGCACGGTGGGCCGATGCTGGATACGGAGACATGGAGTACGTAGCCCTTCTGGCATCACGAAACGATGTCCCCCAACTGCAAGTAGGGGGGCGGACAGAGTGGCCCGTCATCGTCGGTGAAGCAACCAGAGAACTAGTTGAGGCAGACATCAAAGATCGTCTCGAAGAACGGCGTGAAAAACTCCCGGAGTCAGCTGCAGATCACTTCTAAAACCGTCACTCGTTATTTACCAGCCGTTCCTCGCACACCGATGAGCTACCAAAGCACGCTTAGTCACAACCACAGCGGTGAAACCTGCGAAAAGGACTGGATCGACATCTCCGACCACACGACACTCGACATCACCGACCTGAGGTACCCGAACGCCCTGACCGGTACTCACAGCAAATATCCCGACATCGACGGCTTCAGCTACCACAACCCCCACACACGCGGAGAAGCGACTCTTGTCGACCTATGGCAGAATACAGCTCCCTCCCGCATAGCTACTCGGGATGACCCTGATCCTGAGCGTATCCCTGGGAGTGCGTCGCTGATCACTGAAGGAACGCGAGAGTTCGTTCGACACCGCGGCATCCACGTCATCGATTTTCCGCGCTACTACTCTCGGTTCGACGAGTACCAGCGGGTCGCTCACCTCTCGACTGGCGGTGGGGTGATTTCGCCGGACTACCTTGAGCGAATCGTCCGACTCGCAAACGGCAGTGGTCGGATCGACACAGATACAGTGGCACTCGTACTCACCGATCAGGGCGACGTTGTCGCAGTTGGAGAGCGTGGCGCGTGGCTCATCGACCCCATCTATTCGACGCCCTACGCAGACCCGCTTACCTCAGATACCGGCCACTACGAAGAGCTCCAGCACTCGCCTGTCTCCGAGGTAACTGGTCCAACTGGGATCGCTGTCCCCGAGATCGATCCCACCCGTCGCAATGGGGTCCAGGTCCTTCTGACACTCTGTTGGCGGAGCGACCGGCTCCCAACGCTAACTAGGTGCGAGGCTGAATCGCCGACTGACTGTTCAACCCTCCCGTCGTGGGTTCAGGAGGGCACCCACAGATTCGAGGCAGAAGGAACAAATGACACGCTCAGTGTGACCGGCGGCACACTCGCGCGTCTCGGGGGCGACTGGCAGTCGAAACACCGTGTCACTGCGGGAAGCTACAGCGAGACCTTCTATATCAACGGTAGTTCTGACAAGTTCTTCGAGAGAGTCCCAGTTACAGCACCTCCAGCACGTATCGGGGAATGGGTTGCTCTAGATCCCAATCGAACAGCCGACGAGTTCGATAACGTCTCATCCCCGTTCACTGCAAACCCATTTCCGCTTAGAGGGGTCGTCGTCGGCTACGACACCATCTGGCGGTCATCTGAAAGAGTCGCTCGGAATACGACATATGCAGTCGGCTTTGGGCTCGAAATCTGTGTGCTTACCCCGGAGCTTCAAACCCAGACAGCGATCCTCCCGATCATGACGACCAAGGTCTGACCTCTCACCCGGCACTAGCGTTTGTACTTCCAGAGAGGGGCGAGACCTATGGCGAAGAACTCACACAGCGAGGACTCCGTCCCCCCAGACATCGCAATCGTGGACCTGTTCGCGGGTGGCGGGGGGTTCTCCACCGGCCTGATCCAGAGTCTCGTCCAGACACACCGGTCACAGATCGCGGCAGCTCAGGACATCCCAGAGCCAACTGTTCAGTGGACGCATCCCGCAGTCGAAGACTGGCTCGCAGAACACCTGAGCTACGTCGCAGTCAACCACGACTCGGACGCCGTCGCGACGCTTCGTGCTAACCACGGCGAGTACGGGACGATCCACAACTCGCGTGTCCAGTCACTACATCCACCGAGTGCTGTCGGCGATGTTGATGTCGACATCCTCATTGGCGGCCCGTCGTGCGTTCCGTGGTCGCACCAACAGGACGGCAACGCGAGCGATCAACTCCGCGCCTCCCCACGTGCCGTCACTGACTGGGTGTCGCACCTCCAGCCTGATGCGTTCCTACTGGAAAACGTCGAGGGCATCCAGCGGTGGGGCGCCGAGATCGACGACACCGACACGGGTGAGATGTTCCGCCACTGGGAACGGTCGTTCGAACTTCTCGGGTATGACCTCGATACGGCAGTGATCAACGCGGAGACGTACGGCGTCCCCCAGACTCGCAAACGGTTCTTCCTCCAAGGCCGTCGCGACGGCGAGCCCAGGTGGCCCGAGCCGTCGACGCCGACCAGCCACCCGGCCGCGGCGACGATCCTCGACAAGAGCAACATCGGCACCTGTCTGTGGGAACGCGATCCGCTCGCGGCCGGAACGACGTCCCGACTTGCACGGTACCCGCGTGAGTATGGCGACCACGCAGCCTGCCGTCCGCTCGCGGACGCGCTCGACGCCGTCACTCCAGGGACGCACAGACAGCTCACGCACCGCTCACTGGACACGTTCGACTGTGGTGAAGCCGTCCCCGATGGTGGCGACCTCCGCGTCGCCTACGGAACGGTAGCACCGACACAGGCTCCTGATGCCACAGGCCGCGACCTCCCACCGCTCACGATGGCCGGTGGCAGCGGCGGAATCCCCCATCCGGTGACTGACCCGGTCCCGACAGTGACCGCGTCCGGAGCGGTCCACGTCGCGTTCATGAACCTCTACGAGATCGCGTCGACGCCCGCAGGAACGCGGCTCTTCCCACTGGCCAATCCCGATTCAGACCCGTACCTCCCGCCAGCAGGCGAGACGACCGGCGTTCTCACCACCCCGACTACCGACGTCGGCCTCGAAGTCCGCTACCGGCTTCTACAACCCCGTGAAGCAGCCGCAGCCCAGGGCTTCCCTGAGGAGTACGTCTTCACCCCGAGTACGAAGGGGGACACAGAGACCCTGATCGGGAATGCGGTTCCCATCCCCCTCGCTCGCCAACTGACGACTCCGCTCGTTGAGGCTACTACGAGCGTCACCGCAGAAGACTAACTACCCCAATCCGTTCTCCTCACTATGTCAGACGACACCCCCACCGACCTCGGCAGTGTAGCGTTTCAGCCAGACAGCGAAGACCTGCGCGTGGTTGTCCAATGCCTCGCGAAAGCTCGTGAGACGACTGCCCTCACGAGCGAAAAGACAGCCATTCAGCAAGCGATGACGGCTCTCGACCCAGGAAACTCTGATCCTCCTGAACTCCCGGCAGACCTCGTGCCAGTCGTCGACGACGTGCTTGAGCAGTGCCGGAACAACCGGGTGTACACGGAGCGCGGCCGCCAACGCATCGACGGCGCGCTCGCCTACCTCCGTGACCAAGCTGCCGAGTGACCTCACGCGGGTCTGTCGATTCGCCCGGACTGTTTGTACGTCCAGGGCAGGGTGAGATGCCACACGACGCGCCTGGCGACTCGGACAACCAGACACGGATTGAACTGAGTCGTAGCGAACTCAGAGCGAAGACAACAGACTACACCTACCTCGGGCGCACGCTTGACGGCGCAGTCTATCACCTATCGCCGCACCTCGGGCCAGACGGCGTCGCGGTAATCTGGAAGCTCACCGGCCCGGACGGCGAGATTGTCGATATGGAAGCGGTCAAGTCCGATCCACACTCCCAGCGGGACCGCACGCTCGAATTTGTAGAGGAAATTGACGACACCGTTGGCTGGGAGGAGTGTCGGTACAGTGGGCCTGAATGGGTGGAGAACTTGGCGGCCGCAATCACCTCACACACGCCCCAGAACACGAACGCGGACACGGAGACGCAACCATGACTGACGATCACTCTGACCGCGTGGTAGCCGTCGACCTCTTTGCTGGGGCTGGCGGGTTCTCCGAAGCGCTCACGCAGGTCTGTAGCGACCTCGGCTACGACCTCCAGCTCGCTGCGATCAACCACGATGAAACCGCCATCGCAACGCACGAGCAGGCCCATCCCGAGGCAGTCCAGTACCACTCGAAGGCACAACAACTGCATCCGCCGAATGTGATTGACGACCTCGTCGAGGAACCCGTCGACGATGTTCATCAGGCCGACGTGTCGGTGGATCTCCTCATCGCGGGGCCCGAGTGCACGCACTTCTCACGTGCTCGCGGCGGCAAACCTGTTCGCGAACAGAAGCGAATGCCGGCGTGGCACGTCTTGGAGTGGGTCGGCGCACTCGCGCCCGACACCATCTTGATCGAGAACACACCAGAGATCCAGACGTGGGGGCCTGTCGTCGACGGCGAACCGACCCGTAACGGTGACCTCTTCGAGATTTGGACTGATGCGTTCGCGTCCTACGGGTACGCGCTGGATGTCGCGGAGTTGAACGCAGCCGACTACGGGGCTCCACAGAGGCGGAGTCGGTTCTTCCTGCACGCACGTCGCGACGGCCGACCAACGTTCCCCAGCCCGACACACGGTCCTGACAGTTCGGACGATACTAGCTATCGGACGGCCGCTGACATCATCGACTGGTCGGACCTCGGCACATCCATCTGGACGCGAGACCTCACAGAATCCCGAGTGCATTCGCCGCCGGCTGACTCAACGATGGATCGGATCGCTCAGGGGCTACGTGAGTTCGGCCCACCAGCACTCACGCCGTTCGCTGACGCGCTCGCCGGCCTTGATCGAGACCGGATCAAAACGCTACGAGAAGACATCGTTCCCCTCTCCGAGAACCCGGCCGCTGTGCACCGCCGAGACGAGCCATTCCTCGTCGACACTGCCTCCGTCAACTCAGAGGATTCCGACAGCACCTCGCTGTCGCTGATGCTCCCCGCCTCTGTGACCGACGCTGCCACCAGTCGTGAGCACGACAGCCCCTCTACGTCCGACGGTGATCGTCTGCCGACGTACCTGTGCCCCCTCTACAACAGCACCGGGGACCAGCCGCCACGGACGCGGAGTATCGATCGCCCGCTGATGACGGTCACGGCCTCGAAGCCGGCGCCGTCGATGCTCGCCTCGCCCGTCCTCACTCCGTTCATCGACGACGCACAAGCTGCACCGAGCGGCATCCGCGAGCCACTGCACACGCAGACGACAACAGAGACACACTCACTCGTCGTCCCAAGCCTCCACCGCTACGGCCTCGACATCAAATACCGGATGCTCCAACCGGCTGAACTGAAACAAGCGCAGGGCTTCCCAAGCGAGTACCCAATTCAAGGCACGAAGTCTGAGCAGACGACGCAGATCGGGAACGCGGTTCCAGTTCCTCTTGCGAAGGCACTTCTCAGGCACGCACTCACGGAGTCGGCACCCAACCTCCGGTCGTACGGTGGTGGGATACCGGATCATGATCCCGATGAGGTTGCTGTCCCCGCGTACGACGAAGTCCTCGCAGAAGTCTCAGACTGACCACGAACGCAGGCTGCGAGAAGACACTAACCCACCACCTCAGAGCGGTTTGTATCCACAGAAGTAGGTGAGGGGTTCCGAGCCCCAAACACCCATGAGCTCTCGAAGAACTCACACCGAGCCTGGAGCACAGCCTAGCACTCAGCCAGCCTCACGGAAGCCGTCCATCGACGCACATTCGGTCGCAGCGACGCTCCCCAGAGACTTCTTCGACGATGTCTCCGTGACCGGCCCGGGTCGAACTGACACGGCGCCGACGCTCGCGAGTCGTCTTGCGGCCCAGCTCTCCGTCCCGCTCGAGGACGTCGACGAACTGTGTGTTCGTGCAGACGACGCAGAGCGCGCGCTTCTCCAGCGGACGTTCGATGCAGAACCAGGCGTCGACATCACTGTCCTCAACTGGGGGCTCTGAGTCTAGCGATCAATCGCGCACGTCACCGACCACTGACCACCACAATTTGTACCGGCAGATACAGACGGCCCATGTCTCAAGCCACAAATCGCGAACAACAGAGACATCAACTTGACGCAAAGAAACTCCCAGAGAACGGACCACGAGACGTTCCATATCTCGTGGTCGCTCGATCAGAAACGGTCTCAGCCGATGTATCTGTCGAGTGGGATACTACCCAGGGGTGGGTGGTAAACATCGACCCTGTTGGCGATACCGACACCAAGAGTGTTCTCGTCGACGAGGAAGCCGCAAAACAGATCGCTGAAGCTGCGGCACCAGCAAGCACCAACGGAGAGAGCTTCTCCACTGGCGATGAGGCACGGGTCGCCCTCCAGCTTGAGTGGACTCGATTCACTCCGGAACATGCAGAGACAGATGGGTGGCGGTACCGCATCCGAACATCTCCATCTCGAAGCGGATCGTTCCGAACCGTTTCAGCGGAAACCGAAGCTGCGCGCCAGGCTGCTCGAGTGCTTCCCTTCGTCTGGAACTACGAACTGTCCTTCGAGTCTTCCGAAGCAGAGGCTGAGTAGCTGACCAGCATCACCCGACCGAGTAGATTTAACACGAGTCACCCCGACACTTCCACCATGACCGACAAACTCGTCTACGACCACATAACCGGATACGGCGAACCGGCAGACACCAACGACTTGAACTTCGACCCTGTCGTTTTCGACCGGGCCACCAAGGGACTACAAAGGTACCTCACAGACCTGTACGGGTTCTCGAAAGGTGCAACACCAGTGTCAGAAACCTTCGACGTGAAAGAGCATCCAGTATTCAAGCCTGGGAACGGAGACGTCGAACTGCATGACTCAGAGGCAGAAGGTATCTTCCCAGTGAAAGGGACGTTACTGAAGAGGATTCTCGACGCCGTTCCCGGCTGGTGGGACGTTACCGTTATCGATGACGCACGTCGGGAGGAATCCAACAGCTACGCTGTTCGCGCCCGGGCGGACTGTGGTGGTGAGGTGACAATCGGGACTGCGCTGTACGTGTCCGAAGGCTCGTTCACTGAGGTTCTAGTTGACCATACGGACCTCGTCCATACAGACACTCAACACGAGGTCGGCAAGGTGGACATGTTCTCTCCGGCCGACTTCCCACAGATCACTGCCTACTTCTACCGGCTCGTCCAGTACGCGTACACTGATCAACTCGATTCGCGCCCCGTAGCACGCGACTACACCGCTACTAAACCGCATATGAACGCCAAGGGAAAGACCCGAACGCGTCGCGGGCTCCAGGTGTCCCACGACTATCCGACCTGGGGGCACATGATCGGCATCAAATCGGACACTGTAAAAGAAAACGCATTCGACGGCAGAAGAGAGTTCACCAACTGCGGCCTCAGTGAAACGCGAAGAAGTCCTCCGGCGGACCTCAAGGCACGCCCAGCGCTTGAAAAGGCTGAGCCGAAAGAACAGATCGTCACTGGCTCTGTTCGCCTGAGGTAGCGTCGCTGCTTCACACGCGGTTGTTTGTGCTCGCAGTGATCAGTGGACATCCTACAGTCCCACTACGACAAACCATGATGGTACACGATGTAAGCACCGACTCGACTCGCACCGTTCCCTCAGTTGAACGCATTCACGACGCGATTACCGGCTCACCCGAGGTTTCCGCTGACGATGTCTTTGCCGCTGAAACTCCCGATACCGGCGGCGTCCAAGCGATGTACGCCCCCAAGATCGGGAAGATCGCCTTCGAGGAAGACGCCACGTTCACCGACGTTCGAGTCGTAAGCCTGCTTCTCGATGGATCAGCCGAAGAACTCTCCCTCAACGGGTACGACAATGCCTCTGTCGAAGTAAGCAACGACATCACGGAGTTCAGATCCGGTCGTGACAGGGTCACCGTTGAGCCAGCTGACGCACACGGACACGCCTCTGGTGACTACATCGTCGCCGGAAGCTACGAAGGAGACGAGGGGAAAGTCTTCGACGAGCAGATCGTCAACGGACACGGTCGTGCACTCCTTCGGGCACTCCACGTGCTCGATACGCTCGTAGACGAACGGGACAGCCCAGAGCCAGATCGTAAAGCGGCAGTCAAGAACGCCCTCCGAGCGGGGAAGCCTCCTGCACCTGACTCTCACACGGATGAGTGGGAACTAAAAGTACTGTACCGCGAGGAAACGCTAAAATTCCGACTCCGCCAGCAGTCTGATCCTGATGGGACGGAGTTCAAGATCACGCCGGCCCCCCAGCAAACCGCAGACCAGCTTCTGACGACACTCACTGACGACCGAGCTGGCTACACTGTAGGTGAAGACGAGTGGGAACCAGTAGAAGTTGAGAGCATATCACGCAGTGGGAACGACCGAGACCTACTTCTGGTCACGACTCCAGTTGGCGCAACCTACGAGTTCACCGTTGCCACGGGGGACATCCCTGCCCCTGTAAAAGAAGAGTAGAGACAATATCCCACCTGCACTGATTACCTCACTAAGAATAATCAGAGCCTTTATTATCTACTATCACCTACTTTCCAATGCAATGCAACGACAAGTCTTCGTGTTCGTTCAAGGTGTCGGTCTACCAAGTTTGCTAGCACTAGGGGTTATCCTCTTGGTCACACCCTCAGTTGAGGTCCTTGGTGATGCCGCTGAGGTGTGGGGTAACTCAACTGCAGGTGCTGACAGTGGCGTTGAGATGGATGCTGGCACGGCCCTTGCACTGTTTGAGGCTCTGACCACAGCCCTATCGCAGGTCCTCACAGTTGGGGGATTCGTCGCATCGGTCTCCATCGGGTGGAAGACCCTGGGTAAAGGAGGCGTGGTCCTCGCTGCAATGGGAGCTTTGCTCACAGATGTCGCTACCTTGCTGATTACAGCCGTTACTGTCGGAGCAGCGCGTGCTGACGTAGGAGTCTTCGTACTACTCCTTGCTGCCACGCTTCTGTTCTGGCGGTACTTTCCGTCACAGTTCTAATCATCCAGTTGAGCCCATACCACCTTAGTCAGCTCACCAGATAAACTAGAGTACTGGCCACTCTCCATCCTGGACCAGTTTCTATTCGCAGTGGAAAGTGGACGATAACGATGAGTAACGCACCACAGCAGCGACTCAATCTCGACGAGTGGTACGAGGACGCACTCACTGACAGCACACTCTCACAGTCTGACACACGAGAGTTGGCCGACCATCTGGTGGACCAAGCGATCGATGTGGCCCTCTGCAACTACTACGATGACGTTATGTGGGACGCCGAGTGTTCAGCGATCACTCACGCAGCAGCAACCGCCAACGTGGACATGGAAGTGCAGATGTTCGTGGAACGGCTCCCAGATGGCGTCCCCTCACCAGCCCAGACAATCCAAGGGAGATCGCTCACCGAGCAGTGTGAGTCCCTACTGCCGGTCGGCATCGCACGTCGTGTCTCTGACGAACCAATCCACATCCTCACACCTGAGCAGGTTGCCGTCCTCACCGACGAGCAACACCGCCGGCTCGTGAAGAACGATATCACCGATGAATTCGTTGACGAGGTCTTCGCTCGTCTCGCAGACGGTGACTTCGACGACACACTCGAAGACATTCGAACTCAGAGAGTGCGAGCGCACGATTTGAACGCTGATGATGTCCGGTGGCCAGACACGTGGGAAACCGCAGATCAGTAACCATGTCCGCAGACAGAGACGAGCTTTCTCACCTGCCAACGATTTCTCCGGCCGCCGGGATGAGAGCAGGCCGCGCCGTCTCTGATCCGGCAACCACCAACCAGCGCGACTCATCGGCTGACCCAGTACACCTCCGGGGCGGCGATCTCGTTCGATGGAGGCCCAATCCCCACACCTCGCGTTTCATCTGGCTGCAATCATCAGCCGGCGTCATCATCGTTCAGGCGCCAGAGTGTTCTCGCCGCCCTGACATCCAAACACTCGACGTCCTCGTCGAACGGGGCCGTGCAGCAATCGTCGCCCGTAACATCAACTCTGAACAGCAGGCAGCTGCTGTCGCGCACGAAACAGAAACGGCTCCAGAAGACCGTCCGCCACTGTCCACTTACGGGCCAGTCGATCACTTCGTCGCCGATCGAATTCGATCACAGACCGTCGCCAACGAGTTCCTCGCATCGCCGTATGTCGGCCACCCGCTGGGATCTCAGCACTGTGCGATCGCGTATCTGGTGTTGCGCGATGGTGGGATCAACGGCGACATCGTCGCGCTCGCGACCGTCGAGAACCGGACGAATCCCGCTGCCGACGACGGCACCAGCGCTCAGTTGAGTCGCCTCGCTGTCCTTCCGACGACGCCGAAGAACACTGCATCACGGCTCCTCGGGGTGGTCAAGCAGTGGGCAGCGCTCGCAGGCTTTCGAAAGCTTGTCACACACTCCGGCGTCGGTGCGAACGACGGAACGATCTACAAGGCCGCCGAGTTCGAACCGGGTCCAATCACGGAGCGCTCAACTGACTGGGGAAACCGAGACGGACGCACCGTCGTCGACAATTTCGAGCGCCAGCGGTGGACGTACGAGCCGACTGTCAACGGCCGTCAGCCAGTACGTCCTACAGAAACCTACTCCCCTGAGACCACACTCGCCGATTTCACCCCAGACATCACTGATGGAGCGCCGGCATCAACGTGGGCGTTGGCACGATACGATCGTGCACCTGACGCTGTCTCAGATCTCCTAGACACAGCTATCGACGCCGCCAAGACACCACCGAACACATCCCACACAGAGGAGATCCAGAAGACAGTCGAGTCAGCAAGTGGCACCGAGAACCCCGCCGACCATCACGCTCTCTTCGGCGCTGTCCACGCGCCTACCGGGACGCCCATCGCACTGGCGCCGGTCACTCGCCCACTCTGGCGCTGTGACCGTCGTGTGACGATCGACGGGCTCGTCACCCATCCGAGTGTTGACCACGCTGCAAACCTCGGCTCGTGGCTCTTCGCGCGGATCAGAGACTGGGCGCAACTCCTTGGCGCACCAGAGGCACAGCCGACACTCAGCGCCCCAGCGATCGATCCAGACGACTCACCGCGTCGACTCACCTCCCAGTCATCGATCACTCACGAGGCAGCAAAGCAAGCGAGCATTCCCCACACAACAGACACAGCCGACAGTCCTTCGGAGGAGACTACTCCCATCCCGGCAACGGTCTAGCTCACACCGGGTAGAGCATTTGTACGTGCAGGTGAGAGTGGACACCTTGCGGTGTTTCCCGCACCAGTATCGAATTCCAACTGCCACCGAAGACTGATCCATGCCAGAAGTACGACTTGAGCTCCCAGAATCGGGGCTCACCGAATCCGCAGTCCGTGCCCAGTTAGCAGACCAATTCCCTGACGCCACAGTCGAGGTCAGCGAGGACGGCCGATTCCTCCACATCGGTTCTGATCAGGAATCTCTCGTCAGTACGGCTCCCCCAACAGAGCTCAACGAAGGCTGCCCAGAGTGCGACTCTACCGCGTTCAAAGCGTCTACCAGCAACCTCGCTCAGGACCACTTCACTGCAACAGGGGATCGGCTAGAGTACGCCGAGACAACTGGTACCAGTGAAACCGTCGGCTTCATCGCCCTAGAGTGCGCCGAGTGCGCCGAAGTATTCATCGAAGACGGCGAAGTCGTGTGGGGGGACTCCAATGAGTAGCGAGCAACACAAAGAGACGACCGAGGTGGAGGTGACAATCTCAGGATGGGGCTCTGTGTCTGTAGTCGGTCCACGACGACCACCGTTCCCGTCGACGAAGAAAGTTCTCCACAGACGGATAATCCCAGTGCGTACCCAGGACGAGAAGAAGAGGTTGAAGTACTGGCCAACGCCATCGAAGACATCCCACCAGAAGAACTGAAAGGCCGTCTCTTGGAGGACCTCGAGATCGAAGCCACCACCTTTGGAGACGAGTAGGACACACGAGCCAGACATCCCTGCACAGCCTTTGCAGGAAACGTGGATAGCCCTCAGAGACAGCAACCATCACCAGCCCCGACCTTTAATCACCTCTCCCAGAAAGAAGAACTCACAAGGATGTCAGACGATAGCTCACACACAGACGAGACGGATAAGCCCATGCCCGACGCAGGCAACTCCGAAAAGCCAGTTGGAGACACCCTCAGCGATCCTAGTGTGCCAGAATTGAACACACGGATGGCCGAGCGCACGATCAACGAGATTACCGGCCAGATGATCGAACGTGCCCATATCGCCTTCGAGACTCACGAGGTCCACCCGATCACCCCCGACGGGGGACGATTCGACACCGCAAAACGAGAGGAGTGGAAGATCGTGTTCAATCAGACAACAGGCACTCACGGCTGGCAAATAGAAGATGGAACACTTGCAGAAGGTGCCTACGTCGAAGATGTCGGACTCCTAGTATTCGAAAACGGGTGGCTCTTCAAGAGTGCAGAAGGCTGGGTCAAGTCCGATGCTGCTATCGAGCGAATTCAAGCCCTCAAGCAGAGACGCGAAGGGTGGTACGAAACCCTTGACGAGACGAAAGCCGAAGTGTTCACCGGAGACTCGAGAGTGAACTTCGCAGTCAGACGCAATGGCGACGTGTTGCCCGGGTTCTGGCAGTTCACTCCAGGTGAATTCGAAGGGCCGCCAGAACATGTAGTCGCATTCCGAGACGGCTGGGATGCAGCTCGCGAAGACAGTGACAGCACTTCACAGGACTAGTGCAATGGTCGCTCGCCTGAGAAGCCAACAGAGCAGAAACCCGGGTCAAAGAACCGGCAGTTGATTCTCTGTCCACCAAGAACTCACGAATGACAGACGACACAAGTTCCCAGACGAATCTCTCGGGATTCGACTCAGCACAACCAGCATCGTCGACGCCCACCAGTTCCACCTCATCGTCCACGGATGCACTGGCATCGTCTTCCAGTCCTCTCGCAGACGAACTCTCGGGACTGTACAACGATGTCGCCTCGCTCGCTGAGTCACAGCTCCCGAGTAGTCTCGCTGACCTCCCCGACGTGACGTCGCTAGCACCCACGACTCAGACAGGGCGAACGAACGCTGTGCCAGACTGTGTCTCAGTCGCACCATCCACCGTTGGCCCATTCACCCTTGCGACGCACAGTGAGGACCACCTCCAATACCAGACTACCGGCCCGGCGTACGAACCTGACAACGGCCACGGAGGGAGTATTCTCACAATCAAATTGTACCGGCAGGGTGACGAGTACCACCGACGGACCACCTGTATCGTCGGCTTCGAAAACCCAGACACTGTTCGCAACCAGACCGTCTCAGGCCCTCTCTCTGGAACAGTCCGCGGTCACGATCCCAAAGAGAATCCTGGCGACTTCTCGGTGACTCACGCCGCTGAACCCTTCGAACCAGAAGACGCGAATCCGATGACAGCATTCATCCTGTATCTTCATCACCATCCGGGCGCACTCAGCCAGAGCCTCCCACAAGATCCCGACAACTGGACCTGCGCCAGACTCACAGCAAATACGGGCTGGTGGAGCGCTGCTGCTCCCGAGTCCATTCCAGGGGACCAGCTCCGTCTGATTTTGAGAGACGACACACTGACGCTCTTCACCCACTCACCGGCAACCGATGTCATCAGCCGCTCATATCAGTCGGTCACTGCTCTTCCTGATCCCCTGGATGACATCTGCACGACCGTATCCGAGGGGGAATACCGATTCCCAACACCAGCAGCAGCCACAGAAGCAGCCCGCACCCTCCTGTCGGCGTCACCAAAGTCTATCATCAAGACAGACTGATCACGCTTCGTTCTCGCCCAGGGCCTTTATACTCGCATGATGGGGTGACCCGTAATGCCAGATCAATCCGCCGATAATCCTGCCCGGCCCACGTCCGCGGCCGACACAGATCACCCAGCGTACGAGCCAAAACCAGACCGTGGCGTCCCACAGGAGCTCGTCCGCGATCCATCACCGGACCTCGTTGCTGAAACCGTGTGGCCGGTTCCGGTTTCGCAGCGCCAACGCGATCTTCACTCAGTGAGTGTTTCAGCGGGCCCTGACGCCGGGGAAATCACTGTCCGGCCTGGTGATGTTCTCGAGTACATCGCTGACCACCGCAAAGAACTGTTGCTCGTCCAGTCGGTTCTTCCAGCCCCTGATGGGGTTCGGCTCGGCACTGTCGCCGAGACAGACGGGCTCCTTCTCACGTTCTCCAACCGGCTCAACGACTTTCGCACCCTCGATCTTTCGGCACACCGGGGTCACGCCTCTGACGCCCACTCGCTCGAGATCAACGCCCCCCTGTTGACGACTGGCGAGCATACCCTCATCGTCCACGAAGAGGCCGTCACGCCGACAACTGGGATCACGTGGCCGTCGTTCAACGAGATGTATCGGTACAAGCGGGACGGTAAAGACTCGGTCACGACCAAGTCCGACCGCCAGACACGCAGTGATCTAACGCCCGATCCACCAGTCCCTGACACCCCGGCGTACGAAGCCGACGACCTTCGCAACGAGATCATCACCGGTGACGTCCGCGATGTCCTTCCACAGATCGCAACGAACAGCGTCGACGCCTGGGTCACGTCGCCGCCGTACTACGACCAGCGTGACTACGACCACCGAGATCAACTGGGCCGAGAGGACACAGCAGAGGACTATCTCACCGAACTCCTCTCCGTGATCCAGCAGTTGATGCGGGTCACCAAGCCGACGGGGATGGGGTGGCTCGTCATCGACGACACGTTCACCAACGGGGCTCGGAAGACGATCCCCCAGCGGCTCCAAGTCGAACTCACACGACTGGGGTACGACATCTTCGCCAGCGGCCCGTGGGTGAAAGAATCAACAATGCCCGATCCCGCTCCAAACCGGCCATCTCACACGCACGAGACCGTCATCGGTATCGCGGATAGTGATATACAACCTGCCGAGCGGTACTTCACGAAGGAGTGTGCCGACACCACCGACGACACGTTTGACGCGACACCTGGCCAGTCCGGCCGCGACCACGACGCGGTCTTCCCAGTCGAACTCCCGGAACGACTGATCAAGTGGTCCGTTCCCGACCGCGTGTGTGGTGAGTGTGGAGCGCCACTGCAGCCCGAGTACGCAGTGACCGACATCCGCGACCTCGACACGTCACGCCCACAAGCCCGTCGCGCACTCGAGATCGCTGATGAGGAAGACTTGAGCGACGCCGACCTCCGCGCTCTCCGTGCGGTCGGCCTCTCAGCAACCGGGCAAGGCAGTCGCGTCCAAGATGGTGCCGGACAAAACGCGACCGAGACAGAACAACGGGCCGCTACGGCACGGGAGACACTCGGTAGCTATGCCCGTGAATTCACCGCCCCACTGAAGAACCATGCTCACACCTCTCGGACATGTGACTGCCAGACGTGGAGAACGCAGCCAGGCCTGGTGTTCGACCCGTTCATCGGCAGTGGGACCACAGGGCTCGCCGCAAACAAACAACAGGTGGACTGGAGTGGCATTGAACTGAACGCAGAGACGGCCGCCTCAGCGCGCGACACACTCACCACACATACGCCGCAACTTGACCTGACACAGTTTTAAAACCGGATCTCTGCGTGATCCACCCAATAGATACTGCAAGCACATGACGAACAACCTAGCATCTGACAAACCGCTGCCAGCACTTGAGCAGTGCAACTTGCTCCTCAGTGCGCTTACTCGTTTCGGCGCGTAAGGCCATCTACTACCCCCTTTACCACCCCAGAGGCCAACACTCCGAGTGGAAGCACTACACTATGTCCCAAAACGCTGACAGACGACACAGCACCAAGAAGAATAGATCCGAGAACCCATCGCTCCCAGCCAGACCAGCTCTCTCAATAGAAGACCCGTCATCATACAGTGTCGATCATAACCGTATCCTGGGGTACGTCCGTCAGAATCCCGAAGGTATCCGATCAACAGTACTCGCTGAGCAACTCGACATAGCGAAGAGTACAGCACGAGACGCTCTCGATCGACTAGTGAGTCAAGGTGTGATCGCGAAAACGAAACTAAGTCACATGGTCACTCTGTACTACGATCCCGCGGGGAAGTACGCTGACCAAGAGTACATTGGGGGGACTTCTATCCTTTCACAATCTGAGCGGCAGTATCTGTTGACCGGAGAAGCGGACAACCCCCCATCGGTAATTCTCAACAACATCACCGAGATACCACTACTGGAGGATTTCTGGGAGATGAAGGTGAGCGAACTTCCGTCACGTCTTGATTTAGAACTCTTGGCTGCTCGCGCAGGTGTAGAAGACCCATTTAGCGTGTCAGTGAGGACGCTCGCCAGTCAACTAGAACAACAGGCATCAGAACGAGACACACCACTCAGTGCTCTATCAACTTCTTCCTCATCCTCAGTAACAAGACTTCAGCTTCAACAGATCCGGCTCTGGCTCGGTCTCTCCGAAGACCAGATAACAGAGTTGTTCTTGGAAAACGGAGAATCGCCCTCTATCCCTGGCCCTGTCGCAACAGACAAGATCCTCAACGAGGTCGAACCGAGATCAACTCCAGACCCTTCACCGGTGTCCACATCATCTAGAGTTGAAAACAAGTTCGAACGTCCACCTGAAGAGAATTACGTGACTGAAGAAGACGTTGACCCACACGAAGCCTCACCAACCGATGCCTACGCCAGTGCTCTCATGGAGTTCTATCGAAGGTTTGCTCTAGAGCACGGGTTCTTCTCAGAGAATCCATCATGGACAGCCCGTATTCCATCTGAGTTTCAGTACTGGTGGTCTCTATCAGCGTGTGAGTACACAGTGCATCGAGAGACAGGAGACACACCTCCACTCCCGGACAAGGAAGACCTCCCATACCAGATTCCTGAAATCCCACAGATCAGCGGCTCATCTCTCTCTGCTTCCCTATCAACCCAGGCGCAGCTCCGTGAGATACTAGAACTGGCCCATCTAGAGCCCCACGCTCTCACTGCCCCACATGTGGAGACCCGGCTTTCTGTCCCCAGACGGGACGCCAACAAGGCGCTGAATCACCTCGTTGAGCTTGGGCTTCTCCAGTGTAGGTCAGAAGGACCAAAAGCGACTCTCTTCTACCCCACTTCTGTAGAAGAAGGTACAGCAGAGATAGTCACCCCGCAGTTAGACAGGGCGATAAATGAACCGAGCGGTCCACTCCCCGTAGGGACTCGCGCCAGTATGGTCGCCGATACACTGGTCGACGAGATGTTCGCTGTCCCGTTTAGCCAGACCCTATCAGAGAGCTTCATTACTACGCTACTTCAGCTTGCCACTGAGGTCCAGAGTCGCAAAGCAGAGCGAGCTCCACTCACCGATCTTCCTGATTTGAGTGGTGACCCCCGTGATGACCTCTCTCGTGCCGACTGTACCACTGTATTCAGTCTGTCTGGAGATAGCCCCCCTGTCGAGAAGTTCGCAGGCTATACAGCAACCGACTGGAGAGATTGGGCAAACACCCTAGAAACAAACAGAGCCCTGATCCAGTACGCCCATGACGAAGACCTCACCTCGAACGAACTGATAGCAGCTGTTGATCCACTGGAATTCGATACCCCTCCGAAGTTCATGGAACGGAAGATCAAGACGATGGTAGACGACAAAAGACCCGACGTTGGTCTTCGGTACCCTACTGTGTCTTGGGCACTCAAGAGTGCACTGGTAGTACACTGGAGGGAGTCTCCTTGACATCCTCCCACCCCTAAAGGGGTGGGCTTTCTCCTTGCTACCACTGTAACCGCCCAGTAGAATCCTACTCCCGTCAAACCACAAGCTAAACAATCTCTGTACAGTTAACACGCACAGACGAATGAGTAACCGACTCCAGAACATCGCTACTGCCGGCTTCGCCATCGGACTGTTGATAGTCGCCCCAACAATCCCCTCACCACACTTTCTCACCGGTGACCCTATCGGCGCCATCATAGGCATCCCACCTACGATCATCACCGGACTGCGAACCACAGGAGTCACCGTAATCGCTCTATCAGTGATCGCTGGAACACTCAACCATGATCCCGAACCTGAATAGGCTCAGATAGCCGCTATCCCTCACGTCAGTACGTTTGTCCCCACAGGGGACAGTGGACTCAAGGTAGCACAGACCACCCGCGCCGACAGCACCGGCTGACGACCATCACACACCACTCACCCACACACTATGACAGTCCGCCTTGGCGACCGCTACAGATTCGAACGCACCGATGAGTTCATGAACCACCTCGATGTCGATCATCAGGAGATCGCGTCAGCTGCCCCCGAAGACGATCAGGAAATGATACTCAAGATGGCAACCGAATTGTCAGACCGGTCTCCGGATTCCATCGCTGATCTGACTGAAGAGGACATCAACGAGTACGTCCGCGAAGTCGGGCTCACTCAAGTGGTCATCCAGACACTCGATGCCAGAGACGCTGAATATGTCCACCTCCGAGACAACTCACTCCACACCGTCGTCGAACTCCACCCTGAGCGCGAAGGCAGATCCCGTCCGCTGTACGACGGCGAAGAGTACACTGTTGACGGACGTATCGTTGATGAGGGCATCTCCGTAAGTGTGTACGACAGTGACAACGCCGTTGTCAATGAAACATGGGTCACTGACGCTGAAATCGAAGACTTGCGGGATCGAGACGGGAGCGCCTTCACGTTCTCGATCCCACGAACATCGGACGCCTGAGTCTGACGTAGTTGGAACAGGCCCGTCACGGCCAGCATTCTGAATACAGCCCACCCACACACCCCACACAGGAGCCCACAATGGCAGAATCCGAACCATCAGACCCCCTCGAAACACACCGCGAGGCCGTCCTTGAAGCAGTAGCCGACCAGGCCGACCCACTCGCGACAGCACTCGCCACTGTCCACAGCGGTAAGTACTTCACGCGGACAGTCCAGACCCCGACTGGAAAATACACCATCAAAGCCGAGTCCGGGGACCCACAGTGGCTCCGGTTCGAACCCGGTGACGAGGACGACATTTACCTGATCTCGTCCCGTGATGGACCTGAGGAAGACCCTCGAAAGGTTGCCCGCGCCGTCGATGACTGGGAAGAGTTCTTGACGGCCGTCGAAGACCTCCTCACCGCCAAAGCCGAGACGGCTGAGACGGCGCGCGAAACTCTCGCCGAGATCGACACCACCAGTCTCGAAGAGGCCTCCGAGCGCGCACTCGCTGCTCGCGACGACTACGTCGATACCCTAGAGAGCGCACTCACCCCCATCGCTGAAGCATGGCAACAGATTAGCGACGATCGCTACCCGTCGCTCAAACTGAAGATCGGGGATGATGAGACACTCTGGGAGCTCTCCATCGAGAACGGGGCCCCCAGCTACCTCCGGTATGGTGGGAGAGGTGGAACCTACCTGTACGGGGATCACGATCCAGGACTAGACACCGTCGTTGCCAACCAGAAGGACATCGCCGCGTTCATTCAGAAGGCCGTCCGCGTCATCAAGAACCGAGAAGAGACTGCATCTGATCTTGACCTCCTTGATCAGATCACTGAGATAGCCGGAGAAGACGATGACTGAGGATCTAGTGACTGCGTTCCTCGAAAAGACGAGCCCGGTTCTCGACAGTCGTGCCGCGCTCAATAGCCAACTCGGTCGGACAGGTCCGTCAGACGATGTCCGTGTCACCACCCACGACCCCGACGCCATCCCTGATGGGCTCTCAGAACTCCACAAGGCCATCACCCGTGGCCACGAAGCGACGCTCATCACAGCGTTCGGCGGGGGAGAGGACATCGAGGAAACCATCGACAAGTGGTACCGCGCCCTCAAACCGGGCGGTGACTCAGAAACGACTCCCCCGACGGTGACCTACATCGACGGCAGCTCCGCTCCAAGCGACTTGATCGTCGTTGAGTCTAAGATGTACTCCGCGCGGAAGGCTGACACCGGAGACGAAGATGATGACGGCTGGTACACGGCCGTCTGGGTCGTTGGCGAAGCCACTGACATCCCCGATCAGCGGTTCTGGGTCCATCGGTTTGAATGGGACAGCTCCTTCGAGAGCGACGAGCCGTGGACACGTGACCGAGTCCAATCCCATCTCGGCTTCGACGCGTATCTCGCCCCTGATGAGTCTGTTGAGTACGGCATCCGATATCACGTCGTCGGAGACATCGTCATCCAAGTTGATGAGCTAGACCCGCTCATCACCGATTACGTCTCCTCGGCCACCACGCAGGACAAGCGAGAGGCACAACGGAATCAGCGCGCAGACGTCGCAAAGTCGTTGTACGGCGACGTCGATGGCATCAAGGTCAATCGTGGCTTCAGCCGTCTCAAGCTCCGCATCCGCCCGACTGACACTGACTCACTGAAGAACCTCCAGGAAGAACTCGGCTTCACCGAAGAGGAAGTCCGAGATGCGATGAAAGACGACTGGGACCGCCTCACCGCAAACCGGCGAGAGGGTATCCTGAAACGCCTGATGAAACAGGAAGTCAAATCACACACTGACGACGTCGATACTGACCCATTCAGAGAGCAGGCACGGACTCAAGTCGAATCCGAGCTTGCGGAGGCGGGGACGATGTATCGCCAGATCGACAACCACCTCGTGGTAATCGGGAATGGCGTCACCTCACGGCGCCTCGCCACGCCGAGAACCGGACTCGATACCGTGTTCGTCCCGACGAAGACACAGATCACCTTCGATCACGACGAACACGACACCCGAACCATCACAGTCCCTCGCGGCCGTATCACGTTCGACCTGCATGACCGCCACCAGAACGCCTAACCACCGCACACCACCCACTATGCCAGACACGCACGCAGAAGACAAGACGCCCGCAACAGCACCGTCGATCCCAATCACACGAGCACTCAGTCACCTCCCTGCCAGTCGTCTCACCGATGTCACGCTGTTCAGGGTCACCGGCACCGACAAGTTGATTTTCGCCACCCAGACTGACAACAGTGCTACCGCCGTCACCTACGACCCAGACGCAGACGAATTCCAGTCCACACCTGTTTCGACTGTCACACGTGGACTCACAGGCAAGCCTGTGGCAGAGTTCGACGAGTACGACAGCGACGACATCGAGGTGATCAACAACCTCGCAACGGAGTCTCTCCATGACTGAGCCGAAGACCACTTGGTTCCTCTGACAGTTTGTACTCGCAGGGCTGAGTGGCATGGCTACAGTCAACCTCGCCACCGTGTCGAACGACGCACAACTCGATCAATCGGCAGACCTTGACGAACTCCGTTCACTCCTAGCGGAGTGGGACCTCGGAACTGGACCGGCTGACACGACATCTTTCGAGATTCTCGAATCACCGCCTCAGTTGCGTATCTTCGGGTACGCAGACTTTCGACCGACCACACCATCGGGACCCGATTCTGGGGAGGCATGTGTCCCAGATCTCCCCCAGTTCGCAGAGGCCATCGCTCCGTACCTCGTTGAACCGCTCGTGGTCCGTACCGTCGTATACGAGAAGCTTCGACACCGACCGAGCGCTGGACAGGTCCGTATCATGCCTGATGGCACAGTCGTCACTGAAGACCTCGAACACACTGGAACAACTGTCGGCGTTCCAAGGGCCCCGCAAGACCTAGCAGACAGGGACTCTTCGTTCGAGATGAACGCTGGACTCAAAGTGACCATTCTTGACCCGGCCAGGGACGAAGAGCACACTGAAACTGGCGTGAAAGACGTTGATACGGACTACGGGTCGGAGAACACGGTCACTGTAACATATCTCGACGACAGCACACAGACGTTCGAAGGCCCCGGCGTGGGCATCACCAATGTCGAGACCCCTGAGTAAGGATGACTGAGTTCGACATCCCCGAAGACGCACGGGACATCAAGCCTGCCCCGCTCGGCGAAGAGCCCCGGTTCAACGATGGGTTTTGGCAGGTCATCGCCCACCTGTCCGCAGCAGCCCGCGAACGTGACGACTCCCCCCCGAAGCACATCGCTCGCATCGCTGTTAAGGCACCAGCGGAAAACATCCCGGGTGATGCCATTCGGTATAACGGGGAACCGTACGTTCTCGACCGCTACGCCCCAGAGGCAGTAATCAATACCTCACCTCTTCCTGACAACCTAGCGGGCAGCGGCATCAATCACTGGGTCCGAGCAGCTGGGCACATCCAACGAGGCATCGACATCTACCGGTATCGCACACGCTCTCAGGAGACACATGAGTAGCGAAAACACCACCGATCGGGCCTTCACACCAACGGGAACCTGGGATAGCGCTGATCGCGCTGCTGCAGTCGGCTGGCTCCCATCCAACACTGACGGCGACGACGGTGAAGACGACGACACAGACGAAGAAAACACCACCAGCAAGTCAAACTGATTCTCTCTTCATCCCTCGTAGTCGCCTCACCATCCGTAATCTTCTTTTGAACGCTCACCCATTGGCGTCTGTATGATGCCAAACCTCAGCAGTGGTGAAACCACCAGTATACCGAGAGTGGTGAGCATCCTAATGTTGAGAGCCGCAGTGTTCGGCACGTTCATGGTCGGTATCGGAATTCTCTTCCTTGGAGGCCCAGCGTTCACAGTTGAGTCAGTTCGCACGTCGCCGTTCTTGTGGCTGATGGACACACTGGGCTACGCCACTGAAGTAGAACCAGTCACAGGCCGCAGTTCCACAGGCAATTTCGCACTCATCACTGTGATCACATTAATAACGTGGATCTACACTCTGCTGAAAACGTACGTTGAGATCCTGAAAATCATCGGCTTCCTGTACGATCAGTACAGGATCATCACCAACAGAGAGATAGTGAGAGCCGCTTGGGGAGAGTAGCCCAGTAGTCATTCAATTCTACAGCGATTGTTACGTGAGGCTGGATTCCCCCACCTCACAGAGGTCTTGAAAACCCCTAGAGGCGGTCAGTCGCAGCAAGTTTTTGAGAATCCTACGAGGTACATCTCCAGCGTGAAGAACCCACAACGGAGTGTGGCAGGGATTTCTTCTGGCAGAGTTGAGCGAGATGCCAGAGAATCGACAGACACTCCACCAGACTGCCTCCGCACGGTCATCACTGCCACATAAGGACTGCCCACTTGCTTCGGCAGTCGCTTCGGACACACCAACAGTCACGTACTGGACCGGCGATCAGGAAGCGACCACGTTCGGCTCTGAGCAACTCCACCACTGGGTCACGCTCCAGATCGATGCGGACGACCGCGTCCTTAATCCGTGTGCCGGCCCGACTGAGCTTCGTACGGCTGCACCAGTTGACCGGATTGATGTGAAAGACCTCCCATCAATCGACTACCAGGGAGACTTCCGCGAGATCGTCCCTACACTCCCAGCAGACACCTACGACGTGATCGTCTATGATCCGCCCTACACACCGCACCAAGCCCGTCAGAAGTACGACCTTGATCTGACCGACGCAGAATTCGACTACTTCGACCGACACATCTACGACGAGTTCGCTCGCGTTCTGACTAGTGGCGGCCGTCTGATCCAGTTTGGCTACGAACCGCACACTGCTGGCCATCCGAACTACACCCCGACAGATGTAGCGGTGTTCAACAAGCTGGGGGCGCAAAACGACTACCTCGGAGTCACGGCAACGTACGATGCACCGACAGACACGGCCACCCGACGCCGGCTGTCGGGATCGTGTGAACCAAATCCGTTCGCTCCTCCCAGTACAGGAGGCTCCCCCTCTGTCGGGGGAAACAACGGAACTGCCATCGACATCACGTACCAGCTCCTTGCGGACGAGGGAGGTCAAAAGTGGAACCACGCAGTCACACAGCTCGTCAACGATCATCTCACGTCACAAGCCACTGAGACGACGAACGCGGCAGCGCTCGTCACCCTCGACGGGTTCGAACACGTCCGGCCCGCCGCTCTCAGTGCGGACATGTTCGAAATCGATGTTCGGCTGTCTCAAGATGCACCAGTCAGCACCAACTCACCGCCGGACACAGTGGCAACCGTCAATGCTGAAGACTACGCGGCTGTCCAGATCCAGCCGACTGACGGAGTCGCTGCTCGCGTGACACTTCCGGTGTGGCGTCTCAGCGACTATCTCGGCGACAGCGTGTTCGATCAGGCAATCCTCGACCTGCCAGCGAGCGCTCATCAGCGAACAGTCCCGGTGGACTCCCCGACGGATTCGACCAAGACCCACGTTCACGCGCTGATCAAAGACCACATCGCCGATAGCATCCGCCCGGGAGGCCGCGTGACGGAGATCAGCCAAACAGCAACCGTCATGAACTCTCACCGGTACCCCTACGTCCGACAGCAGGTCTCTCTCCTCGCTGCTCCCGATCGCCAAGCGCAGTTCATCACCTCCGACAAAACAAACCATCGGGGAATCTCGACAGCGGGCTACAACCTCGGGCCGACAGCGCCCGGCCTCGCGTCGCGACCAATCCACACGCACTCACGAGAGCAAGCTGGCTCACAGTCGTTCCACACCGGCTGGCGCTGTCCTCGCTGTGGTGTCGGCGTTCCAGTCCATCCGGCGCTATCGGCCCCCTGCAGTACGTGCGGCGCTGCCCACGACACGCGGTGCAGTGGGTTCACCACACCGGCCCGCGTCCACACTTCCCGACTCGTCGACGGGATCAGCTATCATCTCCGTGGCGCGTGCCTCTCTGATCACTCCTAGGCGAAACACAACGCTCTTGAGTTCGCCTGCCCGGACACTCACCCATACATGCCATCCATCGGTAGTCCCCCGTTTGCCGATTCCTCTCCGTTCCCGGAGTATCCGATCATTTCATCAACACTCGGAGTCCTCACCGTCCTCTCTCTCGCTCTTGGTGTCGCTACTGTGTTCGATCTCATCCCCGGTGCCGTCGTGGTCATCTTCGTGACTGCATCTGTACTCACCGCTGTCGGGCTCGGGCTTGGGCTCACACTCCTTCAAGTCGCACTCGCAGTCGAGAGTGCACTCTAGCCGGTGTGACATCGGGTTTGTACCTGCAGAGTACAGTGGACATGGGTAGCAACTCAACCTCCCTCGACGAGTACCAACCCTCACGCGCAACCGACCTCTCAGCTCCCACGTCGGAACCTCTCGCAGACCGGGTGGCCACCTGCTCCAGTTGGGAGACCGTTCTCACGATCAACGGGACAGGCCCGTACGTCCTCGGTAGCCCGACAGACGGTCGCGCATCACACCATCTGTACGACATCGAGACGACGGCGTACCGCGGCTTTCTCGAACTCGACAGCGACTACACCCAGAATGATGGGGCGATCGACGAAGACAGGTACGTCGCACTCGCACAGGGGCAGACGCCAGAGGCGGCTCGCGACAGCCCCGTGGTCGGCGTAGACAGCGTCACCATCACCGAGGACCGCAATCCATGTGCCGGACTCGACGCTGCTGTATGGGCGCTTCGAGACGCTCTCACGACATACGACCACGACCCATCTGAGGCCAATCCTCGCCTCCGAACTGACTACGGTGACTGGATCGAGGCCATCAACGAAGTGGCAACCTTCACCGATAACGAGGTGTCCACCGGTAACGCTACGGCCCCACTCGTCCGTCCCGACTTCCTCCAGACGCCCAAAGTGATGCACGCGCTGTTCCGCCATCCACTGGACGGAAGCGATGTCATCAGCCAGATCAGTACCAAGTGCCATCGCTCCAACTCCCTCACCGCAGACGATCCCGTTACGCCGGAAGGGGTTCGACAGGCACTCGTCAGAGCCGCTGCCGAACTCGCAGACTGTGACCTGCCAACTCCAGTGACGGGTGATCTCGAGTGACCGAGTACGCACCCGGCGTTGATCCTGAACCCAGAGAAACGTACACAACAGATCTCGGCACTGAGGTCACCGTCGGCGAGGCCTACTGGGTGAAGCCAACGAACGTTGATCGACGTCTTCGTGCTGAGTGTACGAGCATCCGCTCAGACCGGCTCAGTGGCACACTGGCAGCGTGGTTCACCTTCCGTCCAGATGCCGACGCCTGGGACCACCTCACCGGATCACAACGGCAGGTTGCTGTGCATGACCTAGACTTCGTCGTCGGCGACGGTCCGCGTGTCCGTCGCGATCGGGCGAACTGCAAGGTTGCTGCACCCAGTGCTATCTCAAACGGCTACGATCCGACGAGAGAGTCCCTACCGACGCCAACATCGCCGGCCCCGTCGGACTTCGAAGAGATCAACGATCCAGCAACCGACGAGCGCGTGACCATCTCCTGTCCGAGCTGCGGAAAGCAATGTGACCGTGTGTACCCGACAGGCGACTGTGAAGATGCAGGCCTCACCCACATCTGCCGAACGCGTGACTGTGACTTCCGAGGGGAGCGGATCGCTCAAGCGGTCCACTCACTCTGCAGCCACTCCATCCAGCACTGGGGAGACGCCCCACAGTGTTACGTCTGCAGTATCTGCGGGAGAACCTCCTGATCCGTTCCATACCGCTCTTTCCCCCTGGACAGGAACGTCGTGAGCGAGGTGTTTGTACCCGCAGAATCGATTGAGGTGTACCCTCAGCTCCACTTCAACCGACACCACAGGCCCTGCCAGAGTCGATTCCCAGTCTCCACACTGGCGAACTGAACTCCGATACCTAACCCACTTCCCAACATGGACATCATCCAGAACCTCAAGACCGGCGACAAACAAACCGTCAACGTACTGGCCCACGAGTACAGCACTGATCAAGTACGACCTGACGACTTCGAGACTGACCTCCACGAACTGCAACATCACGTCCTCCAGATCCTGAAGGTCACCGGCACCGACATTTTCGACGATAACGCGCAGTGGTATCTGTACAAGCATCTACTCGCTGCCCTCCAGATAGTTGACCGGGAACTCGAAGGTGACGAGTCACGTTCACTGGAACAACACGGGATCGAGAAGCCAGCCCCCGGCAACTACAACCCCCTTGGAGAGCTCAACGATCTCATCGCTCCAACGGTCGAACGGCTAGCAGACCGCTACAGCGCCGACGAGGTCCTTGAGGAGACCCCCGAAGACAATCCATCGATGGCACTTCAACAGTCGCTAGGCGGCGCGCTCGTCAACATCGCTGACCAAACCCCTACGAGAGAACTGCTCGTCAAGCGACATCTCCTCGCTGCTATGGCCTGTACCGACGCCCACTACGACACCACGACTGTCCTCGGAGCCTCCCAAGTAACGAAAACCTCCATCTTCGACGGCGAAGAGTACGAGTACGAGACGGTTGAGGTAACGTTCGAACAAGACTTACAGCCGGACAACACTTCGTGACCACACCACCGGCAGACACCCTCTGAAACCAGTATTTGTACGCACAGAGGTGGGTGGAGGTACACAGAAATGAGCACGCACCCGATCGACTTCACCGGTCACGACAACAACGGACGGTACTACGAGCTCACCGACGACGCCCCCATTGATGGAGTGACCATCAACGAAGTCGATGGAACCATCACGTTCCACGGGGCCTCGGCACTCACTGAGTAGACCACAACACCCCACGATGTCCGCTGTTCTCGAACAGTAGAACCACTGGACGACGTGGGCAAACGCCCACCCACACTACAGCCCCACCACTACATGCCCGACAAGACTGACCTGCCGTTCGATGTACAGGACGTCAAGCAATTTCGCAGCAGTGTCGCAACGGTCACGGATGGTACTCACGACACGCTGTTCAACAAGCTCAAAACCTGGGAACTGACTGCATCTGGCTTCAACTTGGCCGATGCAGCCGTTCTCATCACCGACGGTGACCGGCCAGAACTGTACTTCGCTGCCCCAGACGTGTTCGATCCGATCCGAACCGACGAGGGGCCTGAAGACAGAGACGACGATGCCCAGCTCGAAGACTTCGCAACAACGCTGGCCGAACACCTCCAGAGCGACATCAAGATCCAGTCCGTGTCCGGTCTGGACGGCCACAACCCGATGCTCACCACGCAGGTGAGGATCACTCCGGCCGGCGACATCGACTACACCGAACTCGGTGCAAGCGACGGCCTGTCGATGTGGAGTCGCGCAGGGCCTCATCGGCCCGGCACCGCATCGCGTATCGCCTCCCATCGACGCTCCACCGTCGGAGAAACACTGGTCGGGGTGACGGAGGATGTCCACGTTGCAGAGGTCCTCAGCGACTCAGAGTTCGACCGCACGCTCGTCGGCAGTGACGCCGACGGCGGTCGCGGGGAACTGCTCACGTTCCCCCACCACCAGGACGAGCTACCACTCGGCAACGCACTGCAGGCACCTCAGACCTCCGCAACCGAGGAAGATTCCGATCAAAGTAGCGCCTGAATCAGTGACTCACCGGCCACACACTCACATGCCACAACACGAAACCGACCTCCTCAGCGAGCACGGCAGAGAAATCGCACAGATCCTTCTTGGCGACGACTGGAAAAACGAACTCCTCGAACGGCCCGAACTCCAGTTCGGCCAACCAGAGAGCAAAGGCGCGAACGCCGTCGCACTCGACTCACTAATCGAACAAGGCATCATTCCTGGAGAGACCCCAGCACTGGACACCTTCTCACCACTGGTCATCCGCAACTTCGCGCTCGACATCAAGCGGGACTACGACGATGCAGACCTCACCGTCACGATCAGTGGATGCTTCGCGACCACCGCGGACCAACCGCTCCGAATCACAGGCGTTGACATCCACGCCGAGGACGGGCCCATTCCCCGAGAAGCGGAGCGAGAACTCGTCCGCTACTTCGAATCCGCAACCGGATACGTACTGACCGACAGCCGAGCCGGGGCCTACTTCCGACGATGACACTCAACACGACCACTACCGACAAGATCAGTGACGACGCCTTCCTCAGCGAGTGCCACCAGTTCATCACGACCACCAAAAAGGCGATGGACGACGTCAAGCAGGCAAACAAGAGTCCTGACCTGATCGAGAAAGCACACCGAGTCGTGGACGACCGCTCCATCAACAAGTGGAACCACGCCCAGCGGCTGTTCGCTGTGGCTGTGTTCAGCGACTTCACGCCGGGGAAGTACAATCTCCACGAATTCGATGAGATCACAGCACCGCAATCGCTGGATGATCTCACTGACAGACTCGCTACTCAAGTGCTGACTGTCACCTGCTACGAAGCACTCGCGGACGCACGAGAAGGGGACTCACAGTACCTCACCAACGCCCACGCTGAACTCACCACCCGGTACGGTGAGGTCCTATCGGTCCACGGTTCGGTCGCCCCCAGTGACGGAGAGATCGAAGAAACCATCCTCGAACTCGGAACACTCGCTTTCAGAGACGATGTCGCTGTTGATGACTTCTACGCCGTCTACCAGCACATCCTCGAGTATCGACGGGGTGACGAGAAGTATGCACCTGTCACGGACAACCCAACACTCCGGTGTACCGGTGAAGCCGGCTCACTCCCGCAGATGGGGATTCTTCTTGACAGGTTCGAGGAACACGAAGAACAGCTCCTACCGACAGCCCTGTCTAGTGAGGCGTTCAACCCCGACGCTGCTATCGGGTCTCCGGACGGCCCGACGATCGCACGCACTCAAGGGCCAGCCGGCATCGTCTCACAAATGGCTGTTCTCCCACTCCTCGCGACGGCAACCAGCACATCGGCTACCGCCTGACCGATACCGGTAACTCCCCCAAACCGGGTATCTCCTACGTACCCAATCACGCCCACACAAAGTAACAGCGGTCCCAGGCGGTTGACCCTCGAAGCTGGCGCTAGTCTGAAGTTCGATTCTTCAGCGGGGGTTTCATGACGCAGATTCGGACCTCGCCCCGGTTCGACAGGTCGCACTGGCCACAAACGTGGACAGAGAAGTGGCGACCACAGGTTGCCGACTTCTTCTGTGGCCGTGGCGGCGTCGGTCAGACGTTAAGCCAGTGGTTTCCACGGAATCAGTATTTCGGGGTGGACATCGAACCGTATGGCGACGAATATCCAGGCCAGTTCATCCAGGCTGACTTGCTCGCAGACGGTAGTCCACCGTTCGATGGAGTCGTCGCAGATCTGATCTGGGTGTCGTGGCCCTGCACGGCCTACTCATCGTTGTCCGCGACACACTACGGGAGTGCTGAAGCCGCACTCGAAGAGAACCCACGGATCACTGATGCTTTTCGTGAGTGGTTGCTGGACCACGCCGCTCACTACGTGATCGAGAACGTTCCCGGTGCCACACGGCACGGCGACCTAGATGCGAACTGCCGCTGTAATGGCCTGTTCTTCGGGGAACCCTATGACCTTGAGCGCCACTTCGAGACGACGTTTGAGGTTCCCGATGCGTACGTGGACGGCTCTGCTTCCGTCACGATCGACACGCGAGACGATCAATCGATCAGTAACCTCGCCGAAGCAAAAGGCGTCCCGCAGTCGTGGGGAAAGCAATCCGTCCGCGAAGCTGTCCCTCAGGAGTTTGTCGGGTGGCTCCTCGGCCATTGTCCCTCCGTTCCGTTCCCGGTCCCCCCGCTCAAACAGCGCCCACTCACAGAGTTCTCAGAAGACGGCCTCGGTCACCACCGGAGACACCCAGAGTCCCGACTCGGAGGAACTGATGTGGAGCCAGGTGACGAACTCTCAACCTAGCAGAGAAGGGATTTGTGCCATCAGAGGAGAGTGGATGAGCGCGACACTCGACGACTTCATCGGCGAGGATACAGCACAGAGCGATGACAAACACGAGCCTGATCCGAGTGACGAGGCCCAAATCCCACCGGAAGACGAGATCACACCGCCCAACATTCGTGGGGTGACGTGGCGCTGGGGCCCGGACCAGCTTACTGACACCTTCGGCGTTCTACACGGTTGCTCAACCGACAGCGAGGACTTCTCAGGAGACACACTCCACCCGCCAGGAATCGGCTACGTGGTTTCAACCGCGACTCCCCGCGAACTCAAAGAGATCACGTGTGACACCAGCCTCCTTCCCCCTTCGTCGCTCACAGACGCAGGCTCACTCAACACTGTCTACCACGAAGTGTCGGCAGGGCGGAATCGGAGGGGTCCGTACGCCTATGGCTACAGCCCGACACTCCAGCGAGAACTCGTCAAAACCCTCGTCCCTGACAACAAGCAGTACCGACCGGCCGATCTATCGTTATGGTATAACGACGAATTCGGTCTGTTCGCGTCGTACCACGGGACAACGCTCGTCTGTGCTCCAGAAGGACTCAGTGAACCAGCAGACACCACGCCGGTGACGACGACAACGGTCGAAGACACATCCGTCGAGGACGAAACTCACGAAGACACGCTTACAGGGCTCGCACAGGTGATCGGTGGGCTCCGAGACGCGTTCGGTATCCAAACTGACAGGGTCACCCGAGTAGAGAACGATCTCCAGCTCCACACCGACCGGTACGAGGAACCACTTGTGGTGACGGCGTATGACCTCAGCGACATCGAAGCAGCCGAGACCGACCCCGAGGCTCTTGTCGGTGAACAGACGATCCCAAAGCACCGGGGCTGCCCAGAACTAACCTATTCGGTCGCTCCTGACACGCTGGAGCGACCCATCGACATCCCTGACCACGATGCGCGCAACGGGGAACCGAGATTCAACGTCGGATACAAAATCAACGTGGATCGCCAGACGACTCGGGACACAGACCCGCCAACGTGGGTCGAAGCAACCGTCCGGTACGCTCACGTCTCGTGGTACGTATCCACCAGAGGAAGCCGCCCCGAACTGAATATCCGAACAACAAACCCGTTCAAGCTGGAAGTCGCCTCGGTCTCGTTCAACGACCCCCACCCAGTCACGGACCCGAGTTCCCTGTCCACCATCAAGTACCCGGGGATGGGCTGATGAACTGCAGCGTTTGTACCCACAGTGGAGAGTGAGATGTCTGGACAAGCACCACTCGCAGCCTTCACCGACTCAACCAGCGAGGCCGACGAAATCATCTCAGACCAGACTCGGTGTATCGCCGTACGCATCGATAGCCAGTCGCTCAGGCGATGCAAGAACGATGCACCAACGGGAACTGAGACCTGCCACGAACACGACAACCCAGAGCACACGATCAACGACGAGGGGCTCTCGCTCGTCAACTTCCTCCTTCGGCGAACTAGTGCCGTCCAGTGTGCCGCTCGTCAGACAGACGGTGAACGATGCCCGAATGGCGCTGGCCTCAACGGCGTCTGCGGGATTCACACTGGAGCGACTGATCGAGTGACCCGCCCGCCAACGGAACTCGACCCCCACGCGGTCAAGACCGCTCTCACAACCACACCCAGCCCAGAAGAGACGACTCAAAACGACGAGGAGACAGGGCCGCTTTTTACAGCGCCGACACAGATCAGTCCTATTTACGCCAACGAAGTCCCGTTCGCTTCAAACGAACTCGAGAGGCTCAAGACTGATGTCGGACTGTCCACCGGCATCGAGGTGACACCGCCAGACGATGCGATCGGCACCACGCTCCCGTGCGATCCGCTCCAAGCGCGCCGCATTGATCTCGCAGAGCGAATCCTCGGTCGTGGCGGAGCTGTAACCGGTTACAGCCACCACACCAGCGTCACCCGCTCAATCTGTAACTGGTATCATGACGACAACGGCACGTTCCTACCATCGGCTCCCTCCTGGCTCGAATCTCCTGAAACCGCTTTCCGGCCAGCTGAAATCCGGATAGCGACGTTGAAGGGAGATCTCGACGACATCATCGCGAAGGCCGAAACGGTCCTCGCATGGGCTGCCGAAAGTATCGAACAGACTGTCCTCAAAGAGACCGAACAAAACCAGTTTGAGGCGATGCGAGACCGGTGGGAGAAAGCAGTTGCTGAAGCGAAAGCTGACATCGAACGAGACCGCCTCAGACAGGACCCACCAAAAGAAGTCGAAGGATGGGAGTGGTACAACACCGAGGACCCAGCAGTCACGGTCGCATATCGCGGGGTGTATCGTGATGAGGAGGTCTTCGCAATCCTTGCCGCAGAGCATGATCGCCTCGTCATCGTGAACCAAGACGTCGCCGCGTCTGCCGACAGCCCGCTCAGTGAAGTCCCAGCCGACTGCCACATCCCGGCACAAGAGACGGTCCGAGGTCTCGTCCGGTACCTCCGAGACCACCCCAGTGAGTTCTGACTCCCACACACTCTCTCAGTGTTTGTATCTGCAGATGAGAGTGGAATGACTGAAGGCAATCCAGTAGCAACCATCGAGTGTACCGACAGTCCCGACGGACGTGAGACAGCCGCCACCCTGCGCCAGACGCTAGACGCACTCGGCTTCACGGCTGAAGAAACCGACGAGGGACTTGCCGTCTCACTTCCAGAAGAATCCCATCCCCCAAGTGAACAGGCACACATCATCGTAAACCTCGCAGCCAACGCTCCCCACTCTGCAGGTGATCCAGAAAGCGTACTGGACCACCTAGCGGACGCACCTGGCTTCGACTGGATCGATGTATCGGTTCTTGACGCCGAAGTCGAAACTGGCAACTCACACATCGTGACAGCAACCAACCCGACCCAGTAGGACAGAGTGTCCAGCTAGCAGCATACTGAGCCATCCAAACACTCCGATCCACCACCCATGAGTACGCTAACCGGCTCCCGCCCGACCGCACTGAACTGTCGAGAATCGATCTTCAGGGTCACGCTCGCCGTGGCTGCCGCTGAAACCGCCCTAGAAGCAATGCACGAAGAATTGCCTAACTGGGAAGTCGACGTTGACGAGTCGTCGACTCCACAGGTAGAACTGACCAAACAGACTGTCGCCCGCTCGCAGGCGCAAGCGCTTCATCGGGTCCACGAAGCACTCGACGCGCAGATGGAAGTCGGCGCCGAAGCCGGAGCTGAGTACGTCGTGACTGGCGTCAAAGTAATTGCCGTCAGTGGGCCAGTCGCAAAGCAAGAAGACGACTATCGAAACTCCCTCGACATCTCTGAGTGACCACTCCCCCCGATGCACAGTCTCTCCCGACAGGACTCACCGGCCGCAGGGCTCGACGCAGCCCAAGCAGACACGTGCGACGAGTGTGGCGGCACCATCGTGCAACAGGACGGCGACCTCCTGTGTGAGGAGTGTGGCCTCCTTATAACCGACACGCAGATCGACCACGGTCCTGAATGGAGGGCGTTTTCCTACGAAAAAGGCCAGTCCCGATCACGAACCGGCCCGCCAGTCACGCATACGTACCACGACAACGGATTCTCAACGAAGATCGGTGGTGATAGTGAAAAGATCGGCGGCGACCGGCCATCCGGCCACGAGCAGTTGTTCAAACGGCTCAACAAGGAGAACGAGACAGAAGAGAAGTTTGGGAACGGCGAGATCATTCGTATCAGCACGGCAGTCGGGTCGTCTGATGTCGTCACCGAGACGGCAGCCAAGCTTTTCAGCCAATTTCGAGACCAGAGTAACCTCAAAGGACGATCCATCGAAGCCTTCGCAACTGCAACGGTATGGGCCGCAACACGCATTCACGACGAACCGCTTGTGAAGTCGCGGCTCAACCGCGTCGCCCGAATCTCAGAACAACGCTGGATGCGAGCGTATCGGGATCTCTCAGAAACGCTCTCAGTCGGAATCCCCCCAGTCAACCCACAGCAACTACTCGGCCAGGCGCAGGAGATGGTCGGGTTCGGGATCGAGACTCGACAGTACGCAGAGTCGCTCATCGCAGAGTTTCCCGCTGCAAAAATGACAGGCTCCCCGCGATCTATCGTGGCCGGAGCAGTGTACCTCGCCAGCCGTCTTGCATCACCGACAGAAACACTCACTCAGAGGGAAGTCGCCACCAGCATGGATTGCTCCGCCACGACGGTTCGGAACTGGTACCGGAAGCTTCTGGCCAGCACAGGACGACAGGCAAAACTAGACAGAGAACAGACGACCATTCAGGTGTATGCCTGACCGCTCCCAGTCCGTCGTGGAGAAGATGAGGGCCGCCGTTTCAGAAGAGCTCACAGAAGCGGGGGGGAAGCAAGACACCGCCGGTGGAACAGACACCGGCAGCGACACCGTTGATCAACAGCAGGTGGCAACACAATCGACACTCCTCACTGGCGTTGCACGCGGTCTCCCGGGTGAATCCCCACCTGACCTTGCTGAGCACTACTATCTCAAAACGAGTTCGCCACTCCGCACTCCAACTCCAGTGAAACTCCTGTTCGGTGGGACTGCTCTCCTCATCGGCGTGTGGTATACCTCCGTGTGGCTCAACCTCCCGACAGAGCCGTTCTATCTCATCGCTCTCGTTCTCGCTCCACTCCTCCTCGTCGCGATCGCCGTCGACATCAGTCTCCGCTGTGGAGGACTTCTGTTCCGACATACTGAGATCGGCGACACGGAGTAGGCGCGAACAGCGTTTGTGCTGGCAGGTGACAGTGGACTTCGGTGTCCACGGAAATCATGTCAACGACGAACACAGATTCGACAGCGCAGAGTCCCGCCTCAGATCAACCACACAGCGAGGCCAGCGCTCCAGACACGACCTCGGACGCTGTCTCCGAAGCAACCGGGTTCGTCGGCGATGCGGATACGCCGTTGGGGACGGCAGAGCAGGACTTCGACCAACCGGGCTACTTGCTGCCGGGCGACACCGTCGTCATCAACGGCACCATCCGTGGGACCGTTGTCGCAGACGACACCGACGACAGCGTCCTTAACGGCACACCGGTTCAGGTCGACACTCCGATTGCAGGCCCCGATCACATAGAACTCAAGCGCAACCCCACAGACATCAGCTCGTACATCGACGATGTCGACCAGGACGGGTATCGTGGCCGAGGAGTAACAATCACGAGTTTCGATGTCGAGCGTGGGGCAGCCCCGTCCCCAATTGACGAGGGACAAATCACAGCCGCCCACAACAGTCTCGTCCTCAAGTCTGATCACTTCGATTCCGTCGGCGTCACGCAAACCGCCTGGACGGTGCTCTTGACGGACTATCAACTCGACGGCGCCCGCCTAGAGCCGACAGACGTATCCACGCGGCGAAATCCACGCCCCAACGGCTTTCTGCCAGTTGACTGGGACCCTACGAAGTCAGCAGTCGCTGATTCGCGGTACTTCGGAAGCGGTGTCGGCTCGAATCCCGACACCGTTGTCGCCGACGACACCGGGATCTCACACGGCGAGTGGGTCGTGGGCGATGATGGGCTGTATCCAACGCAGCACGCGATTCCCTCGCTCCGTGTCCCGTGGGAGTGGCTTGGCTTCGACCTTGACGACATCCAATCGCTCACCGACGACGACCGCCTGCTCCCTCACAAGTCAGCACCAACTGCAGCGACGGATCTGCTTCCGGGCGATGACTTCAGCCCGGACACGCTCGGTGTCGTCGACGCCCCACACCCGATGCAGGACGTGACCGAACTGACTGGTGTCGGGACGGCAACTGCCCACACGATGTCTGGCTACGCGGGACCGATCCACAACTCGACGCTCTCGCTCGACGAGATGCGTGAGTCCGAAGTGATCGATGTCGAAGAGGTTCCACGAGAAGAGTGGTCAGACGAGTACCGAGAGGCCGTTGAGGCTCACGACCCGAGTGACGCCCCTGACAGAATTGTCGGACAACAGGACCAAGAGTTGCTGAACATCGGCGATCTCCCAGACTCCTTCCTCGCCGACTTCAGCGATGTCAGTAGTTCCTACCGTCGAACTGCCATCCGGCAGCTTCGGGGCGCACTGCGCCGCAAGCGCGATGTCGACGACATGCAGGACTTGGGCCTCCGCTTCTACGCCTCGGTTCACCGAGACACGCTCCGAAATCGGTTCGCCGAGCCGCTCGGCTACACGCGTGGTGCGTACCTCGAGCCGAATCCGGACACCGACGATGCGAGCCTCGTCGTGCACAACGCCGAAGACGATGACGAGATCAGTTGGATTGTCTCGAAAGACGATCCACAGGTCCTCGCAGACATCCATTCACGAGTCGTCGAGGCACGCACGGACGACGACACCCCATCTCCGACGGTTGGAACAGACCAACAGTACCTTGATCCCTTGGTCACGCTTCGCGACGCCGACATCTGTGATGTCGTCGACGCAGTCGAGACCGCTGATGGGAAGCTGGCGCTGTTCAGCGAAGCAGACTGGCAACTGAGTGAGCAGGATCTCCACGCCGCTGACAACGTGAAGACACTCGTGAAGGAGTCGCCGTATCTCCAAACAGTGTCCGAGGGAACCGCAGAACTCATCGACGCGCTCGCGAACGTCAACATCGAGTACGACCTCGCCCCCGTCGCGGCAGGCCCGGACACCATCGTGGTCAAGGATCGAACGTTCGACCTCTTCCTCACACTGGTCCCCTAGGGCCCTCCAGCAGTGTTTGTACTGCCAGAGGCGGGTGAGCATGGTTAATCAGTACGACGCCGTCTTGACGGCAGTCCCAGGAACGCTGATCGGTGGGATCGCAGGCCTCCCACTACTAGCAGGCGCATCACTGGAGACCGCAACCATCGCGAGCGCCGCACTGGCTGCGCTCCTCGTCGGCTACGCGCTGTTCGCAATCCCGCCCTGTGCTGGGAGTGATGTCCGGTGAGACGCGGAACGCCGACGCCGCCGACCAACCCGCCGGAACCATCTCACTATCACAGCGACTACGGCCATCCTGTTCCTGAAGAAGTGGAGGTCGAAGAACAGCGCCTCCACGAAGTCTGGCGGTGCGACTACGAACGGCGCCAACACCACTACTGCGAGGCAACCGCCTACGCACGGTACGCCCCGGTTGACGATCCGAACGAGGCACCTGCGTGCCCGGTCCTCGCAATCGAACACTGGGAGGCCGTCGAAGACATGGACACGAGTGAATTCTGGGTGTGCGAACCGGCAGTTGAAGATGTGCTTCACCACGAGCCGAAGGATCAGATCACCATCGTCGGCGAGTGCCAGTGGTGCGAGCGGACTGTCGAAGTGACGTACGAATTCGATGAGATGTCGCCGTACTCAGTCTGAGGACACACTCACCGCGTTTCGCGAAGAACCCACAACCGGGGATCAGGTGTTTGTACTTCCAGGGAGGACACGAGATGCCTGGACATGACGAGTACCGATTCCACGTGGCTCAGAAGGCAGTCGTGGATGTCTACGTCTCAGCCTCGAATGCCCGGATAGAGTGGCCTTACCGACTCGAAACCGTCGAGGAGGCCCGAGAATCAACTCGCCAGACGGCAGTAGAGTATATCCTCGACTCGGGCATGGGCCACGGGACTGCCCCGGCAGAGATTCTCGACGAAGCGGAGCGCCGCGACGCTGACTACGTGATCCCGGACGACCAACTTGCCGACCGGGAGAAGGATCTTGACAAAGACGCGATCCACACGACAGCTGACGAGACTGCTCGGTTCCTCGATGAAGCCGCGCGCCGGGATTTTGACGGGACGATTCTGATCCCGTTGCAGCCGCCCCACGATCACCACTACCGATACCTCTGTTCGCACTTCCCGCGGCAGGCTCAGCACACGCACTTCTGTGTCGGCGGGCTGAAGGGGGCTGCACCCGAAGCGCAGATCACGGCAGTGCAGCGCCTGCGTGAGCTGGTCGGCTACGAGGCGTATCTCCACGGGCTTGGCTTCGGCGCTGGACGCGAAGTGGTCGACGCGCTGCGAACGACGCCGCGGCTGCTCGACTCTGTCGACATTTCAACGCCACAACAGAACGCTCGCAACGGGAAATTCGCCGGCTCAGTCCGTGATCAAGTCAACTTTGGCCAACCGCAGAACACCGCGTCTTCAATCGAGATTGGTGCAGTTGGAACGGCAGAACTCGTGGGGATCGCACGGGCTCTCGCCCCGTCGCTCACTGACCCCCGGAATCTGAACGAGCCGATCAACGCGACAGCAGACGACGACACTCACACCATCACCGGCGAAGCAGACACCACATCGCCGCCGCCTGCAATCACCAGGCCGGACGACGGGACTGACCACCCATCAGCAGAGCAACTCAGTTCATTTTGACCACTACATCAGGTGGTTTGTGCCTGCAGGAGAGGGCAGACAGATGAGCACACAAACTAACCTCTCACCAGAGATTTCCCCGGATACGCCAGGCGACACCGCGAGTGCGAACCCGCTTCCAACGAAGTCGGTCGCGAACCGGCGGATGATCGCCTCCCGGTCGCAACTCACGGTGGCCGTGTCGAGCGGTCCAGACACCACGTACCAGTTCGAGCGTACCGGCGACTGGTGGCCGTACCGAGCGTTGTCGCTCCGCACCGCCATCGATCACCCACAGACGGTTACCCGGACAGCCAAGCAATCGCT
Organism: Halobaculum sp. MBLA0147; assembly: GCF_041361345.1. NCBI lineage: Archaea > Methanobacteriati > Methanobacteriota > Halobacteria > Halobacteriales > Haloferacaceae > Halonovum > Halonovum rutilum. The sequence continues at coordinate 67,668 of NZ_JBGKAD010000004.1, forward strand.
CCGGTGGTTCCTCGTCGACACGCGCCCACCAGGGTATAGTCTCCCTGACGAACTCTTGGAGACAGCACAAACCTACAAGCCGTCACTGACAGTCCCCAACGGGAGATTCTCTGGCGGTCGCGACGCCGCGGCCTATCCGGTCGACATGGTAGACGCCTTCACACAGCCGTCAGCGCCGCGTCTCGCGCTTCCCATCCCACAACCAGTGGAGTACGTCGCGGCGACGGCTGCGAACCAACTCGGCGCCAATACGCAGGCAGAGCCGATCGGTGAACGGTCCCGTCCCGCGGTCATCACGATCCAGTTCGATCCAGACGCCCACCAGTCAGGGACAGAAGTCTGGGACGATGTACTCACGGTCGCCGAACAACTCCCTGTTGCGACGAACATCATCCTCCGGTTCCCCACAATCACCACAGAACTCGTCAGACGGCTTCGAGAGCCGCCGAGTCTCGTTGACGGGATCATCCTCCCACCGAACCCACAGGCGGACGTGAGGGCTCCAGCGACAGCGCAGACCGTGGCTGAGGAGTACGACAGTGCGCTCGCAACCGACTCCTCGCCTGCGACACAACTCGCAGCCGATGTGGCCTTCCTGAGTGGGTCGCTAGTCGCGGACGACGCTGTTGAGGAGGCCCTCTCACACTCCGTGATCCCAGCGTAGCCAGTCCACGCAAGGAGTTTGTACATCCAGCTTGGACTGAGATGGCAGCAGTTCAGAACACACAGACGCAAGCAGCACAGCCTCGCCAGCCACCGTCGACCCAGTACACACGGCCAATCTCCGAGGTGGCGAACTTCCAGCCGACGCTGTCGCACCCGAAGAACATGGTGGGAGTGCCGCTCGCGATGCTCGCAGATGGGGCGACAGGTCCACTGATCCAGGCACATCTCGTTCGAGCAGCCGGAAAAGCCAAGCTCTCTGCGATCAGTCTCGGCCTCCTCACCCCCGATCGTGACCTGACTCCTGAGGCAGTCCAAGTGACCGCTGCGGGGGAGGCAGCCTACGGCAGCGTCGACGCAGCACTTGAGGAACTGAGTACCCTGCAGGGGTCTCGCAAGCGGTTCGTCGACGTCGCACAACCGTGGACGGCTCCACTCCAGCGAGCGCTCGCAACGCATCCGCTCGTCGGTGAACTCCTGACAGTCCTCCCACACTGTGACACGCCTCTTTCTCTGCCCCGACTGACGCAGGTGCTTGCAGCCACCGCGCCTGCACTCGTCGATGCCTGTCTCCTCGCTGACGACCGATCAGCCGCTACCGACCTCACAGAGATCGCAGTAGCTCCCACCGACCTCGACGCCGCGGGGACCGACACGCGCCTGCTGGACGTCGATGTGTATCAGTCGCAGACTGTCTCACACCTGAAGTCGATTCTGTGGCACGCTGGAGTTCTGACGAGCGCAGGGGCCGATACCAGCCAACTCACCCCTCACGATCAGATGTGGGCACTAGACAAGTCGACGGTGATCAACGACCTTCGTCGCACCACTACCGAACCAACGGAGGTGACCGTCTGATGTTCGAGCGCGACGCCCTCGAGAAGCAGAAGGTCATCGCGAAAAACACTCGCGTCACCATCTTCAGTGTCTCCTCATGGAGCCACTACGGGTATCCCTACCGCCTCGCCCACGTCGGAAAGGTGTTCCCGAAGCTGCGAGAGTCGTGCTACGAACTAATGATCGACAGCGACGTGAGCGATCCCAGTGTGACGAACGACGACATCCTCGCCGACGCCGCCAAATACCACGCTGACTACATCTTCCCGAAGGACTACGCCGGCAAGCCAGAGGAAACGCTTGCGTCGCTAGAGAACTTCTTGAGCCAATACGAGTCACACACCGATGTGCACGGGAAGGTCGTGCCGGTGATCCAGCCGGACCACGCTCGTCACCTGAAGGCCCACAAGGGCTTCTACGACCAGTTCTCCCATCTTGCACTCGGGGGGCTTCACGGGTTCACGCCAGAAGAGCAGGTCGCCATTATCAACGATGTCCGTGATGTCATCGGCCCACACAAACACCTGCACGCGTTCGGTGTCGGCACCTCACTCAAGCTGATTCGGGCGATTCGGAACCGAGATCCCTTCGTAGACTCCCTGGACTGTGCCACCGCCGAGAAGGCTGTGTTCAACGGTGGCGTCGTCGACCGGCGTGGCAAGCAACAGCCGTTCGATCTCCCGAACGGTGACGGAGTCTCTGCCATCCGTGGCCAGTTCGCCAGCTCAATTCTCCTGATGCTCAACTACCTCGTCGGCCCAGATGTGAACACTGAGACACTCGAACAGGACTACGAGGAGAGCGACCTCAAGACCGTTCAGGAGATGGTCACAGACACCGATGTCCGGTCGCGCCACGACATCGAGTGGGAGGACGAGTTCACCGACACCGATACCGGCGAGACACCTGGGTCATCCGAGCGGACCACACTCGCCTCGTACGCCTGAGCGTTTCTGCCGGCAGACATCAACGCCTGCACTCCAAAGACACACCCATGACCAGCAATTCCTTCGCGCAGACAGAGACCGCAACCGGGTTTCCCGAGCCAGCCCACAGTCAAACCAGCGCCCTCCACGATCACTCAGTCGAAGACCATCCGCCAGCAATCGAGCCAGTCGAACACACATTGAAAGCATACATCGGCAGATTCGGAACTCCACGAGCCAGCACTGGAGTACCGGAAGACACGCATCCAGCTCTGGACTCACTGTTGAGCTTCTTCGCCGCTCGCGACGCGTTCGCGTTTGCTTTTCCGACGACGAGGCCAACCGAGATCCCAACGTCCCAGTTCCTCGAACGAGAGGTATATCGGCTCATGCCCGACGATCCACTTGAAGAGTTCCCCGGTGCAAGGCGAGCAAAAGATACCGGAGAACGCCGCGACATCATTACGCGACGGCTTGAGTGGTATGGCCAGCAACTTGCAGGAACACTCTCAGTTGAGTTCGCTGAAGACAAGATCTACCCGCTTCAAGACGGTGAGATCAGTACCGCCACTATCACAACAGCCTCGTCGTCGGTCACAGGGGTCTGCATCGACACTCCAGGGCGATATGATCATGCCGAGTGGCAAGACCCGAGAGAGTACGGATACGAACTCCCACTTGACGTGGCCACGTTCTCCTACACGTCTGACGGCACCAAAACACATTACCCGCTGATTCCTGTCTCCGGCGGGCTCACCTGTGGCTGCCCACGGAAGGCGCAGAGTCCAGCATCCGTAATCTGCAAGCACGAGGTCGTCGCAGCACTCAAAGCAGGCGAGAACGGAATACTCCCAAATCCTGGCGGCCTCCATCCCCGAAAACTCCGGCTTATCGATCCCACCTACCTCAACCTGAATCTCACACCGTGGGAGGACGCGAGCACAAGAGCACTCCACGATGAGTGGTACGACCAAGATGCTGCACCCGCAACAGTGGTCACGCAAGCAACTGGTCTCAATCGGTTATTCTCAGACCCAGCGCCTATCCCCACCGACATATAGGGAACCGCCAACCGTCATCTACAGCGTCGGGAGTGCTACAACTGCTTGAGAGCATCCCTGATGTTCGCGAGTGATTTGTTGACTGCGTTCCACTGGTCGTGTTCTTTCGACATATCATCACGGAGTTGCTTGTAGTGCGCTGCGGCTTGCTGGAGCTGCTGGCGGCCAGCCTCACGGTCCCCACGTTCGAGTGCCTGGAATCCCTCAGCGGCAAGCTCTTGAGCCGTCTCAAGCCGTTCCTGGTCAATTGAACCACCGCCCAGAAGACCCGTCCGCGAGTAGATGAACCCTACTGCGAACAGCAGAACACAGAGACCACCGAGAGTACCACCAATTGCGGCCAGTGGAAGTCCGTTTCCACTTGACGAAGAGCCCACAGTGGAGGAGGGTGTGCTCGCCGTCACTGACGGTGCAGGAGTCTCAGTCTGATTGGGTGAGACCGGTGACAGGGTGTTTGTTGCCGTCTGAGTGTCCCTCGCCGTTTCCGAAGCCGTCGCATTCGGCTCAGGTGTTGCAGTCGGTGTCGGAGTGAACGGATCGGCCTCAGTTGGTGTCGGTGTCGGTGTCGGTGTCGATGTTTCGAGAGATTCAACTGTCACTGACCTGGTGGCAGATTGATTATCCACGCCCCCACGAACGACGAGTAAGTACTCACCAGGAGGGAGAGATGATGAGAGCGTTCCACTGACTCCCCCGGTCTGGTTGACTTGGACCTGTTCTTTGACGAGTGTCTCGTTCCCCTGTTGCAGCTCAACAGAGAGCGTCTCAGTCGGGGCATAGTTGGACTCAACAGTGTACCCCACTGAGGCCTCTGAGACCCGCGGTGTCACCGACAACCGCTGGGGCACGATCCGGAACTCGATACTCCCCTCACCTCCCGTAGGGAAGTCCTCATGAAGCGCCCCGGCGTTCTCATCGATTTTCACCTCCGTAACCGTCCCATTCGGGTTCGCAGACAGGTTAGGGTTAAACGCATTTGGCTCTACGAGCAACCAATAGTGGTCAGACACCGGATCGTACACGACATCAGTTGCTGACGAGGAACGGGCTGATGTGCGAATCTCTGCAAACCCGAACTCTCCCGCACCGGGCCGCCGCGTTTCCCATCTAAACTCAGAGTTTCCTCCCTGAAGCAGCGACAGGAAGCGGTCAGTTTGATTTCCGCCGTTCCCTTCGTGTTGAACGAGACCGACCATCCCTGTCGCTTCCATCCGAATGGCGGCTAGACTGCCAGATGAAATTGGCCCACCAGCTCGGACCCGCCCTTGACGAACATATCGTTGCATCGGGACTCGATCATCGTCCACAAGAGATGATGGTGCCTGATACACACGCAGGCCACTGTACGATCGGTGGCGGACGACAAGCGAAGCGTCGTCAAGTATGGTACCGTCTTGGCCAACACCTTCACGCAACTGGATCCGGTAGCCACTCCGGTCAAGGATGCCCAGAGAGCCGGCCTCGACTTCCATATCCCCGAACGACGGACCGACAATCCGATCACGCTCGTCAACTGGTCGTGACGTATTCTGGACCACTGAGATCGCCTCGTCTCGCTCATTCGTCGCGTAGGTGTTGACTTGGAGCGTGACCGTTGAGTCGTTGTCAGCTCCATCAGCAACCGAGACGTACGCGTGCAGTGACTTCTTCGGCCGCCCGATCTCCACGGTTGCGTTATCTGAGTCGCCAAGATCAACCGTGATATTCGCGACGTTGCCCTCCGTCACACGGGTGAGGTTGTACGGGATGTGTGGCCGGTGGTCAGAAATCTGTGGTTGCGCCCCAATTCCACTGTCTCCACCCGAGCTACTAGCATCAGCACCGACCACCCCACTCCCGCCGAGGACTGCAGCGGTCAGTGTGAGCACAGCGACGGTGATGATACTAGCGCGGGATAGTTGCTCCCGTCGCATCTCTACCTCTCACTTACACTGATCACCCAGTTAAAGCCGTTGTATTGGGCACCTACCGCTCTCTTCACCCACCCGAAGGTGTTTGTGCTGCCAGGGGTAACTGAGCAGTGTAGCATACCATCCACCGACCTATGTCTGAGTACTCGCCTCCGCCGTACTTCAAAGAAACCGATATCATCCCAGGTATCGGCCAAGAAGACCTCGTCGTCGCCTCGTTCCGCCATCGGCGTGACTACGGCTTCATCATCGTCCGTAAGCACAAGGCCGCCCACGGGGGGTCGTTCTTCACTGTCGAAATCTGGACTGCACCATCGAAATCAGCGTTTGCGGAGTTCGAGTGTGCCCTCTCGTACGCCGCAGATCAGCCAGAGGTATCGATGATCCCATCAGTGGAAGCCGGCATCCGGGAAGCCGCCGAGGTCATCACCGTTGACGAACGGACCGTTGAGTTTCCACACGACTCGGTCGTCCCGGACCTGCACACCGATGCCGAGTCTCCTCAGCCAGACACGTCTCTTTCACCTACCGAAGACGATTCTGCTCCCGACACTCAGTCACAGCCAAATCCCGAAACAACCACGCAATCAACGTTGTCCGCCTTCTGATCACCCCTCAGTACGGGCAGACGTTCCGGAGTTGCTCCGTGAGCGGGCCCTCCTCAACCCGTCGCCCGAGCTGTCGGAGCCGACTACTCGGGAGCTCCTTAAATCGAAACACCATCGTCCCGGAAACGCACTCCTCCACGGTGAATGACTGGTTCCGGATCATCCCGGCCTTGCTCCCGTCTTCCGGGACATCGAGCAGCGTCATCGTTCGATCGAAGATATCGCGAACGAGCCCGTCGTAGACGCTGACAACCTCTTCATCAGGCCGCCCGCTCTCCTCACGGATCATGTGTGTATCCTGGTCAGCCGTGTAGGCGTGGAGCGACATCACGGCATCCGGGTGTGACGATGTTAGGTGATCGTCACACTCGTGACCAACCGGGACAGCCACTTCGCAGATCCCAGTCTCAAGATGCTCAACTTCCAGCTCAAGCATGTAGGACCCGAGCTGCCCCGGGTACCCACGGATGCCGATCGTCTCGACGACACCTGGTGTCCGTCGGGCCTCGAACACGTGCGACGCGCGGCATTCACCAACATTGTCATCTGCAGTGACCGCACGAATCAACAACTCGTCGAACGCATCACGGTGCCCCGGCCCAAAGACGCGGTCAGCTGGACGCAACTCTGTCGGCTCCGGGAGATCTGTCTCAAGGTCGTGATCGGGGAGGGACTCAGACGTAGCCATTGATATCCTCATCCGACAGTACAGTCGCGTCCCTCTTAACGGTGCGGGAGAGGTCGCCCGTTGAGACTCACTCACCGATCAGGTGTCCCGGTGCCGCAGGCGCGTGGTTCGGCCACCGCACCACCAGATCGATCAGTGGCTTTTTGAAGCACCCCGTCTTCGTTTCTGGTGCTGCCTTAGTGACTGGCAGCAGCGGATCATCGGTCCACTTCCAATGTCATCTCACCGCGTGCAGGCCGGTCATGGGTGTCACACACCCATACTCACCTGCACTTGTGAGTGCGAGTGTTTATATAACCAGCCGGGGCTGAAGCACTTCTCAGAACTATGCCGCGAACAGACACGATTCCCTCCGAACTCACAGACTTCGACCAGTGGGTCGCATGGTACGAGGAAGTTGAATGGACGAAGGGTGGCGAGACGAAGCACCGCCAGAAGGTCCCTGCTCAGCCTGATGGAAGCTTCGCCTCTGTCAGTGATCCTGAGTCCCACAGCACCTACGACGGCATCCTCACCGCACTCAACACTGACTCAGACCTGAGTGGACTCGGATTCGTCTTCACTGATGATGATCCGTTCACCGGTGTCGACCTCGACAAGTGCCGTGATCCCGAAACTGGCGAGATCGACGAGTGGGCCCTCGCAGTGATCAACGATCTCCGCTCGTACACAGAAGTGAGTCCGAGTGGGACCGGCCTCCACGTGTTGATCAAAGGCGAACTCCCCGACACGTGGGACAACCGGAATGACGGCCTCGAGATCTACTCGCGTGACCGGTACTTCACCGTGACTGGAGAGACTGTCAATCTCGATGGTGAGCCGGTCGACTTCGCAGCGCCAGTCGCCCAGCGGCAGCAAGCACTCGAGGCGGTCCACGAGGAACACATCGGCACTACAACCTCGGACAGTCCAACCGTGGACTCGGCAGGGTCGGCAAACCTCCGGATCGACACCTCCGGTGTCAGTGGCCAACTGACCCTTCAGGAAACTGCTGACCGGCTCCTCCCGAAGGTGACGCTCAGCGATAATCCTTCCACCGAGATGACTCCAGCCGACAAGAGCATTCGAAACCAGGCGTTGAACGCCTCCAACGGTGACGTGTTCCGAGCGCTCTGGGCGGGTGATTGGCGAAGTGTGCCAGGAAAGTCGTATCCCTCGCAGAGCGAAGCCGACATCGCGCTCGCGAACATCCTCGCCTTCTATACAGGTGGTGACGCAGCACAGATGGACCGGCTCTTCCGGAATTCCGGGTTGATGCGTCGCAAGTGGGACGAAGTCCACTACCGGAACGGTTGTACCTACGGCGAGATGACGATCCGACACGCTATCGCCTACGTTGATGAGGAGTACACGGGGACAGACGCATCCCAAGCCGAGGTGCTGGCATAGTGACGGTCGCGACACCCCCAGGGCTCGTTCCAGAGAGTAGTACCATCCACGGCTGTCTTGTCGGCTGCGGTGACGCAAAAGCTGACGAAGCACGGCCAGCAGCTGAACTATACACGTCTCAGTATTTCCAAAAGAAGCGCGCGTTTGCCGAGAAGCTTGTTCCGCAGTATTGGATTCTCTCGGCGGAACACGGCGTCGTTGATCCAGCCACCGAGATTGAGCCGTACGACACTCGCGTCGGTGGCAACGACTTTGACCGGCAGGCATTTCTCAGCACAGTCGCAGACGACATGGCGTCCCTCACAGACGACGACAGAGACCCAACCCGACTTATAGTACTCACTGGAGAGGACTACCTGACTGCTCTGATAGATGCGCTCGCCCGGGCCGACACCGGACCTGGGGAAATCAAACTGGTAACACCGTTCAGACACGGGAGCTTCGAAGGCATCGGGGACCAGATGAGCTACCTGAACGCCGCTCTAGAGGCAGGAGATCAGACGCTCCCTGTGGCAGACGCTCTTGATCACTCACCAGACCACCACCAAGTCACGCTTGGGTAGTCAGTCTGCCCGGGGGGCGGCGCCTTCCCGACACGAAGAACCCACGAGAGAGTCACTCCTCACAGTCGCACAACGATCCACGGGCAAACACGCGATCTGCGTTCGTTGATGTGCCACAGGCGGGACACTCGAGGCTCACGGAAACGTTCACCTCAATTTCCTCGTCAGGCGGTCCGAGATCGGTGCCGCCATTGATATGATAGGCAATCTTCTGTGCCATCTCGTCTTTCAACTCGTTCGTGCGTTCACGAGGCGCCGCCCGGTTCGCAGACCGCGTGTCAACCTCAATATGGTCTCGAAGATGCTTGTGCACAGTCGTATGTGATACGAGGTATTCTCTGGCTCGTTCCGCCGAGAGTCCAGCTCGGTTGAGGAGCCCAGCAGACTCTGGAGAAACCGGCTCCCTCTGCGTGGTGAGATCCGTGTACAGTGTCTCAATATCAGGTTGGTGTACGTCTCCCCCAGTACTACCCACCAGGGTCTTCAGCGTCCACTTATTCAGATACTCAGCGATACGCCGAACCCCCATCCCATCATCGCGATCGGGATGAACCCCGGTGAATCGCTGCTGCAGATCTCGATTAACAGCCTCCAGAGATGGGAGACCCTCGACCGCTGACACCACACGGTCGACTTTGCAGCAACCAGCAGTGGCGTTACTGATCTTCACAGTAGGCGCATCCCGACCGACAGATGTAACGGTGCCGGTTTCCCACATCGCAGACCGCAACCTTTTGATTGGCCTAGCGCGTACCGAACCAGTATGCCCACTGAGCAGTTACAAGTGCAAAATATCGCCGGGATCGAGTCTGCGTCTACTGGCGTCACACCTGGGCTGAATGCACTCCAAGCCCCAAACTGGTCAGGGAAATCATCATTCGTGAAAGCTCTCCGCGTCATCTACGGCGGCTACGAGCCTGACGAGCTATCGTCGTTTCTCACAAACGGGAAGGCAGAGGGGACAGTCCAATTCGGCGACGCGGCGGTCAAACTCTATCAGCGAGACGGGACAGTTGACGGAGTCGGCAACCACCGGGTGTCCGATGAGGCTGGCCAAGAGATGATCCGACTGTTCGCGATGATCTCTCGGGATAATCCCCTCCGTGCTGCTGTCGCTGCTGGAGACACTGACCTCCTCGAATACTTGCTGAATCCGCTCGACATCCAGGACCTTGACGAACAGATCGCTACCACCGAAGACCGGATCGAAACACTTGAACAACAAGTCGCTGAAGCCCGCGAAGCAAACGAACGACTCGCTCCACTCGAATCCGAGATTGCCGCAACCAAGTCCGAACTAGAGGCACTCCGTGACCAGCAAGACCAGCAGACAGACCTGAACATCGCTGATATCAAGCAGGAACTATCACGTCTCACCGACCGGCGCGACACAAAGGAATCACGCATTGCTGAAATCGAAGCACGAATCGACCAACGGGAACAGAAACTCGCTGACCTCCGAGACAAGTTGGCCGACCATACTGTTCCAGACGAACCAGATCCAGAGTTCGATCCCGACGCCATCCAGACCACGATTGATAGTCTTCGAGCCAAACGCGAAGACCTCACGGGGGTTCAAGAGGCTATCACCGGCCTGCGGTCTGACGCCGATAATGAGCTTGCTGAACACCTCCCCGACAGCCACTCAGGCTGCCTCTTGTGTGGAGATGATGACGCACCACTGTTGCCCGACACGACTGGCCTGTCCACGGCGGTCAATGCACTTGACGACCAGATCGCTGATCTTGAAACGGCACTTGATGACTACAAGACTGCCCAAGAGGCCTACGAAAACGCACAAGAGCGACACAGCACTCTCACGGCCAGCATCGAAGAATCCGAACGAGAACTTGAACAGGATCAGGGGGCCCTCACTGAAGCAGAAGACGACCTCGCTGATCTCAACGCGGAAATCGAAGAACTCGAAGACAAGGTCGCCAGTCACAGCGACTCAGACATCGCAGATACCGCAGCGAAGATCACCAAGCTCGAATCGACACTTGCCGATCTTGAAGAAGAGAAACAAGATGTCGACGACAAAGTCAGTCAACTCGAGACGCTCGAAGCTGACCTCGACAACGCCCAAACGCGTCTCCAGCAGCTCCAGAACAGGCGAACACAGATCATCAACAGCTTCTGTGAAGAGTTCAGCGACGCGATCACCGAGCTCCAGACCATCTTCGAGCCCAACTTCGAGAACGCACAGTTCCACACCCAGCACGCAGATGGCGATCAAGACGCCGAAATCACTGGCCTCAACCTCGTTGTCACCCGCAACGGGACGACACTCTCGCCAACTGACCTCTCTGAGAGCGAACGCACACTCCTCGCCATCATGGTCTGTCTCGCCGGCCGCCGTGCCTACGACGTTGCAGACTACGCTGACGTGATCGTCGTCGACGACGTCGGCGAACTCTCCGGACACCATCTGCACGCGCTCGCCGACTACCTCGCAGACCACGCCACTTACGCATTCATCACCGGCACACCAGAGACAGAAGACCTCGGCGAGACAGTCCCCGACGTCAACCACCTCTCACCAGACCGCTGGGCGACAGTCTCCGCTGAATCCCCCGTCTAGCTCCAAGCGTTTGTACACCCAGAGACCAACGCACAGTTCGTTGAGTGACTACACACACAGAAACCACCGTCCGACACACCGATGTCCACACACCAACCGCCTACCCGAGTAACACACGCCCGGATCGACGACCGACCGCTGACGCTCGTGACTAACGCTGTCGCCACCGTCGACGGAGCCTCAGCGTCACGGCCCGAGAACGCCGACGACTTCGTCACTGTCGAATGCCCGGACGACAACGTCGAGTCCCTTGTAGCAGCCCTTGAAGACGAGCTTGGTAAAGCAGACACCGACACACCAGCCGCAGTCGCGGCTCAACGAGTCCGTGGGCACCTCTCGCGGCTTAGCTAACACCCACAGCAACACGCCTCTCCCCACCGAATGGTAGTTTCTACTGCCAGGTACATCTGGAGCGCATCATGACCGACACCTCCGACTCCACCGATAGTATCGACCGCGAAGCCGTCATCACCGTCGTGTCCGAGTTAGTCGCGCTAGAACGTGACCGCACCCTCGGATACGCCCCCGACGAGTTACACACCGACCCGAGGGACGTAATCGAAGAGGCGCTGGTCCTTCTCGACGACCTAGACACCGATCCCGATGAAGTGGTCTTCCCCGAGGATCAGGACCGTCTCGGGATTAGTTCGCCGTCTGAGTAGCACCAGTCATCCGCCACCCCAGATGATTCCTTCTGATCACGGTGCCACACCGCATACAGGCTCGTCTCTCACCCCATACCCAGATACCGACGTGAGACACCTCACAAACCCGAAATATGCACAAAGCTAAGTGAGTGGGCCCCCTGTGTGTGAGTGAACGACAGGACCTCACAGCCCGTCGTGTAGCACCACTGAAACCCACCCGCTACACCAGTCATCATGTCCACGCACTCCAACACACAGCCAGCCCAATCGCACGAGACGACACAGCCCACACCGATCGACAAGGACCTTCCACTGAGAAAGTCGCCGAGCGGTGATACCGGACCCATTACCGCCTACGAGGTGGCCACCAACAACCAGGCCGACCCAGACTACATAGTCACCGACGACTGGCCTGTCGGAGCCACAGTTGTTACCGAGGGGCCAGCCAAGCAGGGCGGAAAAGTCACCGAGGCCCGCATCCACGGCAATCAGCTTGAAGACTCAGACCGCGTGTACCTGATCGTCTCGCAGCCAGACGGTCACACACTCACAACCACTTTCGCGGCTGTCGACCGCGTAAACCCGTCTCACGTCTGCGGCTGCTCAAGCTGTGGCGCCATCTCCGACAAGACGTACCGATGCGAAAATTGCGACCGTGATCTCGTCGAAGAGGGCAATTACCCCACATCCGAGACCGCACGATACCACACGACACATGAGCGCTGAACCTGAACCCCGAGCAACGATGACGCCAGGCACCGACTCACCATCACGTGCCGAACAACTCGCTCACGGGCACGCACTCGAGGACGACTGCCCCGACACGCCGGTCGTCGTCACACGTGGTGTCGACATCGACCAACTCCCAGACAAGCCCACCCCTGCCGAACAGACGACCGCCAAACACACCACCACTGCCGTCTGGCGGCCCGATCAAGTGAACTACACGGACGACGCGCAACTCCGGCTCACACACACCAGCGAAGCAGGGCGCGATCACCGGCTGGTCCTCACCCTGTCTGACCTGACCGATGTCGGCATCTACATCCCGGCTGACGGCCTCAACAGCGTCGCAGCACTCCACTACTGCAAGGATCTGCTTTCACTGTGTGAAGGAGTCACTGCCGCGAAGTACCATCCAGTCGACCACCTCGTCCGCATCCAGTCATCAGACCTCCACGGACCGACCCCAGAGATCGTTGAAATCGTCGACAATCACAACCTCACCCGCGTCGCGACCGACACAGACGGCAACCAGGCCGCGTACTATTACACGCTCGCTCTCCAGCAGTTCGTCTAACGGGGGTCCGCCTTCCGAGATCAAGTGTTTTTGCCGCCAGCCACGGGTGAAGCATGTCGAAACGACAATCAAAGCTCAACTCCTATACGACAGACCCCACAGACCCGACGCCAGAACAGAACAGTGACGATACGGAGAATAACCCATCACCGGACAGGGACCCGTATCGGAATGTCACGAGAGACGACCAGGTCTGTACCTACTTCGGGGACGATGGAACATCACCTGGCACCGCGCTCAACGCACTCCTCGACGATTCAGACCCGGTTATCGTCGACGTGCCACTCCCAACCCCGACCGGATTCACAGACATCACCATCCGGAAAGTTGCCGGACAGGGCGGATTCGGTGTACGTGACATCGAGCAAGATCCCGAGGCCCTCCACCCACTCCTCTCGCGCCTCAAGGGCATCCCGGTGATCATCGAAGGCGGTGGGCAGCTCAGTCGAATGGACGACGACCTGCGTGTCGGTGTCCTCTCTGATGCCTCCATCACCGACAACCGTCTACAGATCAGTTTCACACAAGTCAAACACAGTAGCAGCACACCCGGCCTAGACAGCATCGAAGACAAAACCCGCAAGCTCGGCTCCTACAAGTTGTTCATCCCGACAACACTGTGGGACGCCGCGTGTCTCAGCCGTGCGATCCGCGATCTTCAATCAGAGCGCATCCCCACCCTGACAGCAAACGACGTCCGGGCGATGCGCGGTGGCGACAAGTACGAAGCAACTCTATCCGACCTATCGCCAGGTGACAGGCTGTCCACAGACGCATACGAAACCGACCTCATCGTCATCTCAGACACGACGCAGACCGACATCAGAGTCACAACCGCACGAGGAGAGCGGGTTCACCGGGTAACAACTGTGACCGTGACAAACCCTCGCGGTGGCTACTACCAGTTTGGCTGGCGCCGTCCAGGGCCGTACACCCATCCAACGTGCTACCTCTCGCGGTCACAAAATACGAAGCCAGCTCCGAACTCCCCATTCACCGCAGACCACACCTTCGCAGACTTCGACCCCGTTGCTGTCACGACTGGTGATGAGTATCCCACCTACGTCCCAGTAGATACCGACCGTGAAGAGTCGCCGCTCCCATCGAAGTTCCGGACACAGAGCCTCACCGATCTGGACGGTATTGGCGAAAACACCATGCGGACAATCGTTCGAGAAGCGCCACGCTACGAGGACTACTCCCTCTCGTCGGCTCACGAACTGGCATACCTGCTCTTCGGCGACACGGACATCGACACAGAGCCGATTGAAGATGCGATCGATCGGACCAGTCGAAACGTGATGCTCCGCAGGAAGCTTCGCGACCTGTACCACGAGGATATCAAACCGAACGAAGCAGCGTGAGCGGGCGTGACCCAAACCTCTTAGTCAGATCCTGTTGTACGCCCTCGCTGAACGCACTCCACCCAGCCCAAAGAGCCGTTTGTATCCTCAGTGACGGATGGAGCAACGCGGTGAACACCCATGCAAGCAGACAACGACACGACCGAGACTCCACGCACAGCCTCTCCAGCCACTACCACTGAGTTGGAGCATCTACTGAGTGAAGCAGGAGAGATCTTCTTCTCTGGTCTCTCACAGGCGAAGACGACCATTCCAGGCCCGGCGAAGGAACGGATGGCGAGCGACCAGCCGCCAGCCGATGATGAGATCCGTTCATTCAAAGAGGCTGTCAGCCTCTTGCCACGCGCCGAGAAGTCTGATCTGCGCGCACACAATCCCTACGCGGACGCCGACGCGCCCCAGGAGCCGTCTCGGAAGGTCGCTGAGGAGATGGCGGGTCTCGACGTCGACGCACTCGAGGACGTCCTCGGGACGACCGTTGCACAGGCCGCCGCCGGAGAAGACGCTGCCGCGTGGCCAGAAGTCGACGGCCACGCCGACGTTGTCGACCCCCGTCGCCAACTTCTCGCCGCCCTCGGAGCAGACGTCAAGTTCCGCTGGCAGATCGCCTCCGATAGCTACGAACCCGGCGACATGGAGCGCTTCTATCTCCGGAAGCTCCGCGCGCTCCAGGGTCGTGGCTTCAACGATGCGTGGGGACGGATCGACTACCATGACTGGGGAGGGGCAGTTTCGATGACGACTGTCTACCCGTCGCTGCAGTTCTCTATCACGATCGGAGAGCAAGACATCAATCCCTCAGCCGTCGCCCCCGCCGCGACGCCACAGGAGAAGGGGGCATTCAGTCGCGCTCTGTCCATCGCAGATGTCGGCGACGACGATGAAATCAGTGTCCTGTACGGCGACGTGATGACGCATGACTATCGCGGAGCACAGACGATCAACGCCCAGCCGATCATTTACGTGCCTGCCACGGGGACTACCATCCCCCTGCCACAGCCATCCTTCTCGCGTCGTCACCAGGGGAACTTCATGGACAGAGACCACGAGCGGTCGAACGACCGGAAGTCGCCACTGGAGTGGCACGAGTCCATCTTGGATCGACTGGAGAGCCTCACCGGCACTATCAACGGCGAGATCGTCCGCGCTCGTCTCTTGACCTTGGACTTCACTGAACTCCCCTTCCAGATCCGAGACTTCTACCGGTACGCGGGCATTTCCTCGGAGAAGGTGATCGAACGGGCGACAACCACAGCTCGTGGCACTGCCGAGCCAGAATCCAAGCCATCCCTGTGGACCCTGCAGGTGAGCCTGAAGGTCGCGCTCCTCAAGGAGTTCTCCGGCAACCGGAGTGGGCAGGCGTTCAAGCGATATCAACAGGTCGCCGGGAAGATGCTCCGAAACCCGGCCTCGCAGTTCAAGCTTATCGCTGAAGAGCACAACTACGCGACGGAGGACACCGCCGCCCCTGATCAGCAGACCGATGCAGGAGTCGATACGACGGACCTCAACGACCTCACCGAGGTCGACATCGATCTCACGACCGCAGGCGCCGTCGAGCAGAACGTCCAGGAGGAACTCGCGGCATTCGGCAACGGTGACTCTGCCTGAGAAGACCGGCCATCTTCTCACCGAAGATCCCACAGAGAGAGTGTCACTCCCTCGCGCAGAATTTGTACCAGCAGGAGAGCGTGACCCATGTCGAGTACAACCGCCAGCAGCGGCATTGAGCCGACTCTGAGCCGTGTGATCGAACACTTCGCCAAGATCCGTCTGCAGCAGGCTGAAGGAGCCTTGCCACTTGGTGAAGTGACGGCCGATGCAGTGGCCGTGATTGAACGCTCGCCGGAAAACATCCGCAAGCTCATCGAGAAGGACAATCGCATCACCGTGCGAGACGGCAACATCATCTCCGTTTCCGTGGTGGGCCAGACGCCTCAAATCGTCCGTGAGTACCTCGGCGAGAGTGTCAACACCCTCGACACCGAGCAGCTGATCCCCGACGATGCACAGCTTCCGGCCGGCACGCTCGACAGTTTCAACTCGTACGAGGAGATCGCACAGGAGTCGGATGCCGTCCTATTCGAGACGATTCTCAGCCGCGTCGACGACCTCGCCAGCGATCCCTCCTACGACTTCGACTTCCTCACCGAAGCAGAACAGGAAGACCTTGAAGAGGCAGACGAATTCGACTCTGCACTTCGCGTCGTCCATACCGACCACGCGGACATCGCCGACCTGTCGCCGACGCTGACCACGTCGAAAGCAAAGAAACTCCAGAACAGTATCGACACGGACGCACAGTTCGACATGTCCCACGTAGCCGACCTGAAGCAAGCCGCCGAGAAACGACGGCCGTCAGTCCCGGATGTTGTTGCCGACACAATCGAACCACTCGACAACGCAGACGACCCGCACAGAAGGGCCGCCGCCACAGTCACCGACATCGAGGAAGAGAGCAGTTCAGTCGGCCTTCCGAAGGCCTCCACAGACACCTCGGTGCGTGCGGACATGCCCGAGGCCGTGTACACCACCGTCGGCACAGACCGGACCGAAGGGGAACGTCGAACGAACCTCACTGTACTCGAGGACAAAGACTACGACCGCATTCCGGCGCCAGCGCCGAAGGCCAGTCGCGGCCAGCCGGAGATTCCCGTTGACGACGACGGCGACCCGGTTCCACCGGCGGTCCCGACCGATCCGGAACTCGGTGTGCCGGTGGACGAGTTCGTCGCGAACAAACTCGGCCGCGACACGCCTATCCGCCTAGTCGGCCCACACGGAGCGGGGAAGAACTACCTGCTGAAGTGGATCGCCTTCCAGACGAATCGTGGCTATCGAAGTATCGACGTCGACAAAGCCACGGTGCCGGACGACCTGTTCGGCCCGCGATCACTCGACGAAGACGGTGTCGTTGTCTCTCGCGACGGCCCAGTGAAGCGAGGCCTCCTGAACGGCGACCTCGTCGTCATCAACGAGTTCCCCGTGATGCAGAGTGGTGCTGCAATCGCGCTCCACCGGCTCCTGAACGAAGGCCAACTGCTGATCAAGTCGCACGGTGACCTGGTGGAGCCGCACAGAGAAGCACGAATCGCCATCACGATGAACCCGCCGACGCGGGAGTACCAGGGGTCCGAAGAGATGAACGCAGCAACGCGAGACCGGTTCGCAACCGCGCACGTCCCTTACCTGCAGGACGTACAGCGCGAGGCAGACGTGCTCGAACGACAGTTGCCAGTCGGCGCGCGGCGCGTGGACCGCGACACGATCGAGAACATCGTCGAGTTCGCCCACCGAACGCGGACGAACGACCGAATGCCAACGCTCTCAACGCGGTCGCTGACGGTTCTCCTCGAAAACGTGATCGACGGGGTGACACCGCAGGCCGCGGTGAAGAACCAGTTGCGGGCTGTCGCTGGTCCCCGCCAGAACCCCGAGGAGCACTTCGAGGCCGTCGAGAGTACGGTCTAGCCACCACGCACCACAGATGGCACTCGACGGCTTCAGACTCCCAAGAGCGAGCGAGCACGCGACACAGGTAGACGACCGATCAGCGTCGGTCCCCATCGACATCCCCCCTCGGCAGTATAGCCACGCGGTGCGCCAGCGGCTCCCCGACCACGAGACGTACGTCGAGCCGTTCTTCGAATTCGGGACGCTCGCGTTCGCGAAAGAACCCGCACGCAACACGGTCGTGAACGACATTCAAGGCGACATCCCCCAGCTGTTTCGGGCCATCCGTGCCAACCGGGACGGGGTCATAGCGGCACTCACGGAGTTTTCCAAACTCTCCTATCGTCGCCTCTGGTCTGCCTACCAGCAACGCCGTCGTCCGGCCGATCAAACCGACAGAGCAGCAGCCTTCACGTATCTCGTCTCCCCAGCGCTCTGGACCGCCGACACCATCACCAAGAAAATGGCCGACAGAGCAGTCACGGACCTCACACGGCAGATTCACTCTGATTCGATCATCGTCGAGTCGTGTTCGACGACCGCTCTGTTCAACCGATACGCTGGCTCAGAATCGCTGTTTTTCCTCGTCCCACCGTTCCACGGCCCCTCGTTCGGACATCCGCTTCCAGACGAGTACGACACCGGGTTCTGGGACAACGTGTGCTTCTGGTTCAACGGTGACGAAGCCGATCCGTCTTTGGCGATGCTCACACCGTTTGAGAACGACGCGCTCGATTTCCACCACCAAGAACACCTGAACGAACACGGACTCATCCTCACGACGAACTTCCGAGAGCAACAAACGTCCAGCCAACAATCCCTGTCCTCCCATGCCTGAGACACCGCCACCATTCCCGTATCCAGGCTCCAAGTCGGCCTACACCGACGAGATCGTCGAGAAGGTTCCACAACATACACACTTCGTCGATCCATTCGTCGGGGCAGGGGGAGTCCCGCTGGCACTTCCGCGCCCTCCAGGCATCACCTATCTTGCCGACGCGGACGCAGACTTGATTCACTGTCTCAAGACCATCCGGGATCATCCCGACGAACTGATCAGCCGTCTCAAGCAGTATCCGTACGCTCGCGAGACGTATCGGCGCGCTCAGGAAGTGATCTTCGAGACGACACCATCCAGCCGTGGGATAGACCGCGCTGCCCTGTACTACTTCCACCGGCGCGCTGCCTTCGCCGGAGCTGACGGGGAAGATGCTGGCTTCCGTGCCACTGCAGACGGCCGCCGGAACGCAGCCCGGCAGTACTGGAACTCGCTCGATCGACTCCACCCGATCAGTGCCCGCCTCCAGAACACGACGCTACGGGCTCAAGACTGGCGAGCGACGCTGGCTGCGGTCCCAGACGAGGGCCACACCGTGGTGTTTGTCGATCCACCGTATCGAGGCACAGCCGACCACTACACGATCCAGACCGCTGACGGCCGCACAGCCTCTGACATCGACCACACCACACTCTTTTCGAAACTCGATGCACTCGCTACACGAACTAACGTGGACATCCTCCTAACACTTGATCGGGACACGCCACAGTTGGAAAATAAATGGACCCGGTTCTCTCTCGGCCAGACTGAGAATACTTCTGGATCTTCAGCC
Source organism: Halobaculum sp. MBLA0147 (assembly GCF_041361345.1). Classification (NCBI taxonomy): domain Archaea; kingdom Methanobacteriati; phylum Methanobacteriota; class Halobacteria; order Halobacteriales; family Haloferacaceae; genus Halonovum; species Halonovum rutilum. The sequence goes on from NZ_JBGKAD010000004.1 coordinate 87,268, forward strand.
CAACGCTCAGATGTGCTATTAACATCGTTCACCCCAGATACAGGGACTTCCCCTAGCCCTTCTCTTGCTCACTGGGCCTGAGAGGGTTTGTACCACCAGAAGTGATTGGCATGTCGCAGGCAACACTCACAGGTGTTGATGGACAACTGTCATCCCACGAGTCTCACGGCCTCCACGACTACCTCGAGTCTGAACTCACATCCGACGAACTCGCCCAGTTGCGCGAAGCACGATGTGTCGATCCCATCGTGACTAGCCTCCCACCGCAAGGAGATGTTGCTCCCCCAGACCCAGACAAGGTCAGCGGGACGATCAAGATCAAGCCGATCCTCGAAGCGCGGACCAGCCGCGCAACGAAGCCACAAGAGAAGTGGCACGAACCGCTTCCGAGCCGTGTCACACTCACCGAGCTGGTATACACGCTCTCGACAGCCACACTGACAACTGCTCCAATCGTTTCACAGGCCACAGTTTCCCTCCTCAGCCGGAGTCTCCTCACGATAGATGCACCGCTGACACCGGAACTGACAGACATGATCGGCCGCAGCGCGAAGCTCTCGCCGGAAGCAGCCACCACTCGGCCTCACGAGCCTTCAGACTCGGAAGTCAACTGGGGCTACCTCGGAGACGTCAACGGTGAACCACGGTCAATTCCAACGCGCAACGATGGGACACCCACCCTCCCGCCAGAGGTCAAACCGATCTCCATCGAGACTGCGCTCACAAATCTCAGGGGAACCGGGGGGCATCGCATCTCACCGAGCGAGATGGACTGTCCGACATTCGAAGAGACCGCACAGACAGCCGTTGCGCTTGCTGAACTACTGATGGACATCCGGACAGCAACACTCGTTCGCGGCCCGCTCGCCGATCTCTGTGATGACCTCGGCATTGAGGTAGGCCCGTTCATCACGGATCTCGACGACGAACTCCAACAAGCCGTCCAGTCGAGTGGGGACTCCGGGACAACAGAAGCCAGCGCAACATCCGCTGACGCCTGCGGCGACGGCGATGGTGGTAGTGAGACTGAGTCCAGCGAGCAAACCGGTCTCGCGAGTTTCTGAGCAGTAGGCTTTCTTTTCCCGAAGAGTCCACAGAGCGAGAGCCACCCCACTCCGTCGTCTGAATGTTTGTACCTCCAGAGGTGACCGAGATGAGTACCAACCTCCAGCCGTCGCGAGCGACGGAGAAACTCCAGCCGTCCCCGACGGAGCTCCGGTCAGGCAGCGAGCGTCGCCGCAAGCTGCAGACCTACGTTGAGGGACTGCTCCCGGCCGACGTGAGGGCCAACGTCGACGTTGAACTCCACGAGCAAATCCCGACGGCCGCGGTCGTCCCAACGAGCGACGACGCCGTCACCCATGCTGAAAACGGGCTCCCAGAGGAGGCCGCCCGCCAACTCGACACGGACACCGACGCCGATTTCAAGATCATCATCACCGCTCGTGAGATTCCACTCGAGAATACGCCTTTCGACGATCAGGCCACCGTCGACCGTGCGTTCCAGTTCGGCGCTGCACTCCACGAAGTCCTCCACATCCTCAAAACCGCGAGCGGCCGCCAAGCCGAACTCGTCGACGATCAGGTAGCCGACCAGCACCAACCATACGTCAACCGCCTGCTAAACCTGATCGAGGACAGCGCCATCGAATACGAAGCCCGCGAGATCGACGACTTCACCGAAACCGCCGGCAATCGCCTTACGCTTACACAGTCGATTCTCCGGGAGTCTGTCGACACTGTCAATCCAGATGATCCGATCACGCTCGGGTTCCGTCGCGCCATCGACGAGGCACTCCTCGATATGCTCCTGTTCAATAGGGGGAAATTCCGGGCACTGATGAACCCGAGCGACGACCGCGTTCAGTTCCAGAACGCGGACGTTCGAACGGCGTTTCTCGCCATCTCGAAGGAACTCGCCAGCTTCGCACGAGAGGTCCGTACCTACCGGTCCGTCGGGGACGGCGTCCACGACCACGACAAGACGGCGTCGATTGACCGCGCACAGGCCGTGATCGACTTCTTCCAAGGCACCATCAAGCCACGGCTCGAAGACCTCAGCGACACCACTGACTCAGAAAGTCACCAACAACAGACACAATCGCCACAGTCACACCAGGACGCGCACGAGTCGGTGACACAGCAGGCAACCGACCGGCCGACCGTGATCGAGCCGGACACATCCGACACCGCCGAGACTGACGAAAGCGACGCCGATGATCAGGAGAGTGCTGATTCGGAAGACGTGGCGACCGACACGTCTGCGGCAGAGAGCGGTCGCGACGGCGACGCGAGCGCGTCCATCGCGTCCGACCAGTCCGACCAGTCTGCGGCAGGTAGCGACGGTGCAGCACAGGCACGCGACACCACAGAAGGCGACGGTAGCGACCCCAGTGGCGACCGGTCGAGTGAACAGGAGGCCGACCGCGGCGACAGCAAGAGCGAAACGGCACAGACACCTGCTGATAGCGGCACAGACCCGACCGACGCGTCACCCGACCAGGACTCCCAAAGTGAGTCTGGAAGCCAGCAGGCGTCGCTCACGGCGTTCAACGCTGACGCCAGTGACTCCGATGCCGACACCCGCGACAACCAGGAGAGTGCTGACAGTGCGTCCACCAGTGAAGCAGGCAGTGAGTCGGACAGCCAGTCTGACACACCTGATCACCAAGATGGCGACGCCGACAGCGATGAGTCTGGGTCGGCGTCCGCGGATCAGGCAAGAGAGTCGTCACCACAGCCCGACACAGAGGCGACAAGTGAAGCCCCCGACGCAGGTGACGACGACCACACGTCCGACGAGAAAGCGCCCAACGAGTCGAGCGCAGCGGACTCCGAGTCGGCTCAAGACACGACTCCAGCACACGACGCGACGCCGAGCGACGTGGACCTCTCACACGACGCCGACGCTGTCGACCGCGAACAGGATCGAGCGGCACCGGCACTGAGCCGCGTGGAAGACGAGATCAGCCGGCTCGACGCTGAACTGGACCGCGACGAACACGCCGACCTCTCGAACGGGCAAGGCGGCTACGGCGACATTGAGGAGATTTCAGTCCTCCCGGAGCCACCGCGTACCACTGGCACAGTCCCCTCCTGGGACGAGATCCAGCAAGAGAAGGATCGCGTCGCCGACCGGCTCGCCAACGCGCTCCGACTCTCACAACCAGACGACACTCGTCGCGGCGTATCGACAGGAACACTCGACACGACGGCAGTCCACAAAGTCGGCACCGGACAAACCGGCATCTTCGCGAGAGATATGCCGGGCGAGGACAAAGAGTACGTCCTCACGCTGGTTCTTGACCGCAGTGGCTCAATGGGGGGCAGAACCAACAGCCTGATCGGCACGGCAGTGCGCGCTGTCGGGCTCTTCGCAGCCGCCGCAGAGGAACTCGCGATGGACGTCGCGATCATCGACTTCTACGACGAGGAGGCCCGGCTCATCAAGCCTGTCGCGACCGATCTCGAGTACGTTCACGACCGCCTTCTCACCGACGAGACAAGTGGTGGAACGCCGCTCTCGGACGCGCTCGAACTCGCAGTCGCGCACACACGAAGCCAGCAGAAAGAACCACTCGTCGTCTCCGTGACCGACGGAGCGCCAGCAAGCAACAGCGACTGCATCGATGTCATCAAATCCGCACGGCTCCCGGTCGCCGGCATCCGCATTGGTGCCGAAGCAGCCGATGACCGCCTTGCAGAGGCGTTCGTCGAACACACGTGCCTTCCATCGGGGGACAACCTCGTCGACACGCTCGACCGATTTGCGGCCAGTCTGACCGGCCTCTGACGATGCTCCGCGAAGCCTCTCTCGCTGCCGACACCGTGGAACAGGCCGACGCCGACTGGTGGACCGACCTAGACGCACCAATCGCAGTGGTCAGTACTCCAGATCGCCTCGCAGCAGTGCGGCCATTCCCAGACTCGGTCGCACCAGAGATCACAACCTGGTGTATCAACGAGTACCTCAACCAGTCAAGCACTGAGCCAGTCGCGACGACGGTCCTCTTGCTCGAGAAACGCGGGGTCTTCCAGCGCCACCAACCGCTGTATCGGGCGACAGAGGCGACACGTGACGGCGGGACCGTGATCCACTCTGCGCCCAACTTCACCCCTGAATCGAAAGCTGCCACACCCGTCGATCAGGTGGTCGCAGGCTACGAGTCCGAGGACCGCTACGTCCGCACACGATACCGAGTGGCGACTCTAGACACCTCTGCACAGGAAGGCTCTACCACGCTTGCTGAGTTTTCTGCTGCCACCGACGGCTGAAGCTCGTATGGCAACACAGCACCACTCCGCTGCCTCCCACGCGTTCACCAACTCATGGCGATGGCCGACAAGCTTCGAAACATGGGTTCGAGAGAATCTCCCAGAGGGGAAAACGCTCAACGTCGCCGCAGGCCTCTCGCCGGTGGGCGACGTTCGTGTTGACCTGCAGACACCAGCCGAGATCATCAACTCGCTCGATGACGACGACCGCGTCACCGACCACGATGTTCGCGAGGTCGCAGCCGACGTGATCGCGCCCGACGCACCGCTGACCGATCCGGTCAGACAGCTTCTGGACGCAGAGACGCCACACGACTGCGGGGCCAAGGAAGCGCTCGACACGGCACCGACCATCCGCGCAGATATCTTCAAGCCGGCCCTCCCACTCGCCGATGACGCATTTTCAGGGACCGTCGCCGATCCGCCGTGGAAAGACCTCACAGCGGAAGAGGAGCAGGCGCTCGTCGACGAGCTCGTCCGAGTCACCAAGCCCGGTGGAACGCTCATGTTGAACGCGTGGTTCCTGCCGACGCATCGCTGCGTGACGATCGACGAGGTGTTCCTTCGTGCAGATACCGACCGGCATCAACACGGCACACCGTCCGCAAGCTTCGCCGCGGTCGCGACAGTCCACGCCTCTCACGCCGAGGCCGTCGCGGCTGGGACGGTCCTCTCCCCTGGCGTTGAACACTGTCCGGACATCGAGGACTTTCGCGATCGGGCCGCGATCAACCTCGCTACCGATCTGCACGTGCGTGGCAATATCTCTCCCGAAGCAGTCCGGCTCACGCCACTCGTCGACGACACCACCGCCTGTCCACAGTGTGGTGAGACCGACCTACGCCTCGGAAGAGGACCAACAGGCCTTGACCTCCTCCACGTCCTTCAGGACGTGGAATCCGACCTTCAGATTTCCGCCAAGTGAGGCGTTCGAGGTTCCAACCCGCACTCGGAGGGAACCGGCGACACACCGGAGGAACTCTCGTTTGTCTCCCTCGTAGGGCTGTGGCCCGGCCAATGAGGCCCCATCGGACTCCGTGTCATCGCCGTGCGAACCACCGCCGGTTCGCCACCCCTTGTGGTTCGGGGACGGCCTCTCACCGAGTCCGTAGCAACCGAATTAACGGGGCCACAGTCATAAACCCATTGACAAACGAGCCAGGTGTCCGCTTGACCCCCGCCTGAAGACGGGGGTATGCGCTCGTATCTTTATCAGGCATCGGCCAGCCACTCACTGTACGTGTGCACAGGTTGCGAGTTCCCTGCTCGCGCGTCTGAACTCGACACGAGCGACCCCCCAGAAGATGATACTCCCTAGCACCGGAACGTTTGTACGACCAGATGAAGGTGAGCCGATGGACAGACTGACAGGCATGCCGCCGCCGCACCACACCCCGCGCTCCAAGCCGATGTCCCTCTAGCGCTCACACGAGTTTGTGCGTGCAGAGGTGGATGGACCGACCGTCGGGGCAACCCCGAAAACCACTGTGCCTGTGCAGGCTCACAGGCGATGTTCGATTTTCCATGTCCGCAAACGCCAACTCCGACAGCACCGACGCCGAGACCAACAATGCCGACACCGACGCCGACAGCGGTGGCCCGACGATGACGATCCACGGTGAGAGTAGTGACGACGCTGAGAACCAGACCGAAGCCAACGAAGCCGCTTCCGATGGTGCCGATGCCGAATCCAGCGCCAATGCGGAGGCCAACGAAGCAGTCGACGAAGCGGCAGATGCGGACGCAGACGCCGCAGATGTCGATGCCGACACGAGTGCCAGCTCCGATGTCGAGGCCAGTGGCGCCGACAGTGATGCCGGTACCGAGGACGTCGCCGACGCAGCAGACGCCGAGGAAGGAAGTGAGGCCGCGGAGAACGCCGGTGGCGACACTGAGGATGACGAGGAGGATGGGATCGACACGAACGCCGTCCCGTCCGACGACGTGCATGTCGTGGCCGACGCATCGCTTCTTCGCGACTTCCTGGGTGTCGCGTCGGCAATCGACGACGAAACACGCCTCCTCGTCCGAGAGGACGGCATCCACATCAAACTCGTCGATCCCGCGAGCGTCGCAATGGCAGACGCCACACTCCGGCGGTCCAGCCTTGAGAACTTCTCGCCGTCCGTCGGAACGATCGCAGTCGACCTCGATCGACTCCAGAGCTACCTGAAGACTGCAGACAGCAACGACCTCGTCGATCTTCACTACGACAGCGACACGCGGAAGCTGGAGATCAACGCCGGTGGGATGCACTTCTCGATGGGGACCATCCAGCCGGAGTCGCTTCAAGAGATTCCTGAGATCCCGGAGCTGGAGTTGCCGACAACCGCTACCGTGGACAAGAGCGTGTTCAGCCGTGGACTGAGCGCCGCAGACCTCACCAGCGACTACGTCTCGCTGGCCGGCGACCCTGACGAGAACACGTTCGTGGTCTCCGCGTCTGGCGACACCGACGACATGCGGTTCGAAATCGACGCAGATCGCGCCGAAGCGCTGGACCTCGACGAGACGGAAGCGCTGTTCGCGCTGGAGTACCTCAAGGAAGTCGAGAGTGGCCTCCCGAGCGGCGACCTGACCATTCGGACGGGCGACGACTTCCCGACCAAGATCTCCGTGGACACGGACGCCATCAACGCTCTCTACATGGTAGCACCGCGAATCGATCCGGACGACGCCTGACGCTCCCCGCACACCTACTTATTGATTCACAATGTCAACAGAGTGGAAGCAAACTCACAGCGTCACGTGCGTCTTGTGCGGTGGGCTGGCAGACGAACGCCGCACACAGAAAATCGAGCCGAAAAACCTCACCGGAGCAGACGAAGTCAGGCGCCCCGAGGAAACTCAACTGATCCGGGACATCGCAGACGCAGTAGGCAGTGGCGAAGCACATCCCGAATGCTTCACCAAGGTGAGGGAGGCTGAACTTGATCCGACAGGAGTAGATCTGGAACCGCGCGAGCATCGGTGAAAACGACTGACGAACTCGTCTGTACGCGAATTCAATTCTGGTCCTCGTGGCCGGTATGGCTCGGTTCGATTCCGGGCAGGACATTTGTATGGCTTCCCAGCCTCACCACACGTTCAAGACGCTGCCAAAGGCGTTGAAAACCGAAGATCCAGACGTAGTGCATTCACAACTGATCGCCGCGCTCGCCGATCCGTGGGAAGTCGGCGAAATCGAATTTCGAGACAACTCACATATCGAACGCGATCGGCGCCCACTCGCGAACTTTCCTGCGCCGCTGGTAGCAACGACCGTCACCAACCCCGACACAGATGCATTCATTAGAGTTGACCCGTACGACCACCGGCCAGCGGGCTGGGAAGACCCGCTGTTTCTCGGCCAACGCGTTCTCGCAGCGCAGCCGGACACAGACACTGAACCACAGTATCTGACAGCGCCAAACCCAACCCACCCAGACATCAATCAGTGCGACGTCGTCCCCACCGAAAGCCATGCAGAGCTCATAGCACGCACTGCACGCTCAACGGTCCACACACTCCCTGACGAAGTGAAACAGAACGACGCAGAACAACCGATTTACAACCGGCCACCGTACGTGATCCCAGAGCCGATCAACGCACTTCGGACTGCGGTCGCTGCAGCGAACGAACATGCCAAAGATGAGTCAATCCAATCCGAACAAGTAAGCTTCAAGAGGTTCTGCTGAAGACCAGATATAAAAGGTGGCATACAAATGCTAGACTCGCCTAACAATCAAGGTAGTGGACCTCTACCGGCAAACCAATTCCGGGACATCCAGCAATGACTAACTCTGATCCGACTCAAGATTCCAACACAACAGTAAACTTCGGCGTGTCATTGATCTTTCTGATTTCTAGTGTTCTTTTTATGGTCTATGCTAGATCAGTGATTCTGCCAGAGCTTACCTACATCATCAATACAGCACCCGGTTTCACTTTTCCAGTTATTCTAATAGCAGGGGCTGCCCGCATTATGACCAGAATCATGCCCGTTCTCCTGTTCGGGATCTTTTTGATTACGAATCCACTCACAAGGAGATTCCTAGAAAGAGTCCCCTCTGCAGTCGAATCTGCGGCAACTAGTAATCTTGGTTGGTGGCTTCCATCTCTTCCAACTCCCCTGCCAGACAAAGAGGCTAACAACTCTTCATCGGGGTGGATTGAACGAGAGTACCCGCCGACTGCCTTCGGGTTCCAGAAGCGAACATGGACCATTGACAAAAGTGGTAGTGGGAAGAACTACCATGACAAATGTCTCAATTGTGGAAATTATACATACCACGGCGTTGAGAACCACTACGCACGGGAATTTGTGATCAGCGGGGTGCCAATCTGGCGAGACTCAGATGCTTCTGGATGGACAACTGAATGCCAAAAGTGTCATGAAGCAGATCTCGCAACGTATATTTCCCGAGCTGATAGCAACGAGCCGTGGAATCAGGACCAGGTGAGACCCCCAACTGACAACCCTGATCAAGAAGTAACTCCAGACAAGTCTAAAAACACCGATCAAGAAACGAACCACAACTGACGAATGACCCCAACCACAAGAATCCGCTTGGTAGGAGGTATCGCAGTTGGAGTAATCGGTATTATCAACGTCTACCTGCTGTGGGCAGTCTCCTTCGGAGTAGTACAATCGCCACTTCTCAGCTCTGGCATTTCACTGTTCTCACTGGCATCTTTACTCATCTCCCCATTTTACATTGCTGCAAAAGTGGACTCAGAGTGTCCCAAATAGTGGTTTAAACGTTTGATTGGGGCGCTTCCCCACAGACTCAAGTCAGCTGACACTCCCTTCCGAAAGTCGGACCCCAGATCCAGTATAGCAATATACAGTTTCCAACAAGAGCTCACAGAAGGAGGGCACATACGCCAGCAGCGTTTGTACCTCCAGGTTTTTGTGAGATGTCAGAAGCGACGCCAAACCAAGCGCAGGCGCCACTAACCAGCTACAAAGGCAACCGAACGCCTACAACCGGCAACACGTTCGAGTCGCCGGACGACGACGAACTCGAACACGTTATCGCCCCCGACTGGATGTACCCGTACGACGTCAACGACATCGAGGGGATTCACGAACTCAGACGCCGGATTCGCGACGCCGAAGAAGCGCTGAATGGGCTCAAAGCCTGGACCGAACTGATCAAAGACCACATCACGTTCGGCAATTCTGGAAAGGTCGGCAAGACCGTCGGTATTTACAATCTGAATACTGCACACGACTGCGTCAATCGAGGCACCGACTACTGCCAGGTGGGACCCGATGAGTGCTACGCCGTTCGTGCCGAACACCGTCAGGTGCATCCGATCCACTACCGCCGACGCCAAGAGATCATATGGGACCACATCGACGCAAGCACGTTCGCCACTGCGTTCAAACGGATCGTCCGGCGGAAGCGAAACCGGGTTGATGCCCTACGAATCCCCCAGAGCGGCGACTTTCGCCACCAGCACGACCTACTGAAAGCCGAAGAAATCGCGCGGATTCTGCAACCGCAGTACAAAGTGTACACCTACACCGCGTCGACGTGGCTGGACCTGAGCGAAGCCGATGCACTCACGGTCAACGCTTCAAACGAACATGCAGCCGGCGCCGATCGACGATTCATCGTCGTCGAGGACACCGAAGACATCCCCCAGAACGGCATTCAGTGTCCGAAAGACCTGACCGACGACATCTGGTGTGGGCAGTGTCAACTCTGTCTCGACTCCGATGCAGGTGATATCTACACAAAGAAGATCTAGACCACGTCAAAGTGTTTGTTTTCCCAGAGAATGGTTGGGGTGGCCGCACCCCTGGATAGGTATCGAGCAAGTTAATCGACATTACAAATATGACCACTGAACACATTGCCACGGCAGGCAACACGCCAGAAGTATCGAATCCAGATGAGCTAGAGACGGCCCTCGACGAGTTCACACTGCTCGTCGGCCCACATGCCTCAGACACCAACATCCAAGTGAAGCGTGGGAAACTGCACGTGGCCGGAAATGGGTATCTTCGACCAGTCCATCACCCGACTACCGAGGCTGAGCACAGAGACCCGTACGCAGATCCAGACTGGAAGGAGTTCACCGAGAAGGTGACACCCCACATCAATACGCCTCTCAAGATCAGGACTGTGGCACACACCAAATTCCGCTGGAAACCAGGAGCCGAGGTGCTCACCTTGTCGCCAGACGGGACGTTGACGCGGCTTAAGCTGGGAGAAACCGAAGAACAGGTCTTGGTTGAGTAGAGCCCAGATCCACTCTCCCCCATCACGTCAGAGAGAGTCGACTATCAAAAAGGACGAATTAGACCTAGACACCCGACAAGTAGGCCAATCCATTGGGAACTTCGAGACGATAGGTATCACTGAAGAATACATACTGGTATCACAAGACCACTACCGTCTATCAGAGGAAGAAGTAGGGTTCGTGCTTGTGTGCACGGTTCCATGCACGAAGATCCCACAGAGTGTGTAGAGGGGTTTGTACTCACAGTTGAGGGTGAGTAGTCATGCCTGCAGAGCCTAGCTCCCAGACATCGTTTACCCAATTCTCTCAAGACGGGACACTGCCCTCGTCTGGACACGAATACGATCCGCCTGATGACAGTGAACTGTCGAAGACGATCGCTCCAGACTGGCTGTATCCGTGGCCTGTGGAGGAAGTCAATGGCATCCACGAACTTCGTGCTCGCATCCGCGACGCAGAAGCAGCAGTAAATCCCCTCACTGAGTGGACGGAAATCCTCAATGACCACCTGAATTTCGGCAACAACGGCAAGCTCTCGGACCAAATCGGTGTCTTCAACTTCAACTCGGCGACAGACTGTCTGAATCTCGGGACCGACCGCTGCCAAGTCTCAGAAGGGGACTGTTACGCGAAGAACAACGAGCGGTTTCCTAACGCGCTATCGTACCGTCGCCGACAAGAAATCGTGTGGGATCATCTTGACCCGGCCACGTTCGCTGACGCCTTCGACCGTGTAGCACGCCGAAAGCGGACAGACGTATCCATCTTGCGGCTCTCGCAGTCCGGCGACTTCCGGAACAGACACGATGTGCTGAAGGCGGAAGCGATCGCCAACATCCTCGCTCCACAGTACGACGTGTACACCTACACAGCTTCCAGCTGGCTCCCATTCGACGAGACAGACACGCTAACTGTGAACGCTTCCAATCCGAACATCGACAGCGCAGACCGTCGGTTCGTCGTCGTCGACGACGTCGAATCCATCCCGGAGGATGGAATTCGATGCCCCGAAGACCTATCTGACGGTGAAGTTGAGTGCGGCCAATGCAGGCTCTGTATCGACAAAGACGCTGGTAACGTGTACATTCAGAACCTCTACGCGGACGACTGAACGACAGTCTCTTTGATCGAAGAGCCCACGATGGAGGAGTGCGGTGCCAATACGACCGACGAGGAGGGCGGTGTCCACCAGTTCCCCCTGCTGGAGACGAGCCCTCTCGCGGCGTACCTCAGCTGAGTGATGTCGGGTTGCCGGCACCAGAGGAATTCATCGCCCACGGGATAAAGCCACCGCCCTCACCTCCCTGTCGTTTAAGTGGGCCACACCAGTAGTTGCTGGTGGAGATAGATATGGTCCCTCCAAGCTCTTCGACACAGCGATCGCCGGCTGCAGAGTCTGTCTCGGTTCCTGCACAGGCGGATTTCGACCAGTTCTTTCGAGACGACCTCCTCGCACAGTGGGAGATTCCTACCGCGCGGGCGCTGGCAGCACGGGTCGCCGAGGAACTCGCCACGCGGCTCTCGGACCCCACGCGGCTGTCAGTCGAGATCATCCAGGCAGCGCCTGTTGCCTTCGAACAGGCCTTCCTTGAGCTGGCCTCGGTACCGATGCTCCCTGAAGTGGCTGCAGTTGCTCGCGAACAACTCCGGGACCGGGCCGTGACCGTCCTCAGTGGGCACGAACTCGGCACCGGCTCCGAGTTCCTGTTTTCCGTCACAGAAGTGCTCACGCAGGAGTTCCTCAACGAACTCCAGCGTGCCTTCGACGCCCGGTTCTCACCAGTCGTCGGTCCCCAGGACAGCCAGTGAACTACCACGGGCGCGGTGGCCCGTGGCTACCCGTGGATTAATAGAAAAGCGTCGTCGCTAGTTGATCTGGTCCGTCACCAGCACCACTTTGTCGTCGATGGAGACCCGGATCTCGACCGACAAGGTCTGGATCACGAACAGATCACCAGTCACGGGACTCCCCACGGACAAGCGTGGGTTGAGCTCCTCATCAGTGACTGCGATGTAGATGCGCTCACCGGGTTCGATCGCTTGGTCAATCGTCACCGTCTTCTGGATACTCTCGACAGCGAACGTGATCTCGGCGCCTGCCGGGATAGTGTTGTTCCCACGGAGCGTCGCTTCGATCTGGCCGTTCCGGAGTTGCGTCTCGAAGCTCGAACTCCGAGCCTCGGCACTCTCGTACCAGTTGGGCTCAGAGACCGTCGTCTCGTTGATATCGCGGAAGGTCGTTACCCCCTTCTGCTGATAGATGGTCTCCCCTGCCACGTTTGCGAACCCGGCAGCGTATTCGAACTGCTTGATGACGCCGTCTTCGGTCACGTACATCTCGATCACCAACTGCGAGAGATTGAGTCGATCAACGCCGGTCAACTCTCCACTCAGCTTCGGGAGGCTCCTGTTCGCGACGCCACTGTACACGATCACAGTCTCACCGTCGAACGTCCGTGTAGTCTGGGCCGTCAGATCCACATGCTGGGCAAGCGCATACATCTCCTCAGCCCGGGGGTAGGCCTCATGCGGGTAGACGACTCTATACGGGTACGCCCACTCTTCGGTGAGCGATCCATCATTCAAGACATCGCGGACACCAACTGTCCGGCGGTTCGGCGCGTAGCCCCGGAAATCAGCGTCACCGAGCAACTGCTTTTCGCCGTCGACCACGACCTCACCTTCCTCCAGTGCGACCTGGTGGGTGAAATTGTACTCGTACGGCCCGTCTCCAGTGATGTCCTCCCGCGTGGCATGTCGCGTGAAGTTGTCTGCGTTCTGAATACGCTGGTTGTGTGTCGCGAAGAGATTCCGCGTCACGCCGTCTTTACTCGCGCCGGCCGGGAACGACACATCGGCGAATGGACCGCTACTCGTGTCTGCACTTGACGGCGTCGCTGTTGACGTCGAAGTAGCCGTGGCCGTTCCACCGGCACTCCCGGTGCTCGATGACGACGATGACGTGGTCGTAGCTGACGCTGCTGTACTAGCAGGAGTCTGTGATTGTGCCGGGGCAGTACTCGTACTGGTCTCGGCCGGCCCACCTGCAGGGCCACCGAGCCCACAGCCTGCCAGAAGGACACAGGCCGCGAGCGCAAGAGCTTGAACAGTGGTTCGCATGGACACACATCGATACCGCGGTACCGCACAAAAACGTGTGGATACCACCTCACGTGTTCGTCGGAATAAGAGGCGTATACGCCCCGAAACAGCAGAACAGCCCCTGACAGTTTCGGCGTCGAACAACTTAAGACTCGCCGAGACTCCCAGTCGACGACGACGAGTATACGTCCTCACCAACAGACGACACCGCGTCACGGAGACTCTCGACGTTGTCCTCCAGCCTCTCTGGCTCAGGATCGCTCTCTGAGAGGAGTGATTTCAGTGCGTCCATCTCCTGCTTGACTGTCTCAAGTGTCTGGTCTGCGACCTCGTCGGAGTACTCAGACAGAGACTCCTCAGCATCAGCGATCAAGTCACGAGCCTCCCCACGCAGCTTGATCAACCGCTTCTCGCGCGCGTCCTCCTCAGCGTGGATCTCTGCCTGTCGCTTCAATTCCTCGATCTTCTCCTGTGACAGCCCCGTCCGACCCTCAACGTCGACAGAGGAGCTGTTGCTCGTCGCACGGTCAGTAGCAGTGACGTTCAACAGGCCGTCGTGATCGATCCGCATCGTGACCTCGATTCTGGGGTCACCCGCAGGCTGTGGTTCAATCCCGGTGAGCCGGAACTGGGCGAGCAACTCGTTGTTGTCGACCATTTCAGCTTCGCCCTGATACACCTGAATCGAGACACTTGTCTGGTTGTCCGAAGCCGTCGTGAACACTCGCGTCCGCTCAGTAGGATATGACTTCCCAGATTCAATGATCGGTTTGAACACACCGCCTTCCTCGGCAACACCGATACTGAGCGCGAGGTTGTCGACAAGTACGATATCTTCAGTCTTGTCGTCCAACGTTCCGCCGTGGATAGCGGCACCTTTGGCAACAGCGCGTTCTGGGTCCTCAAGCTGTGGCTCGGTCCCGATGACATCTTCGATCAGGTCCTGTACTTGCGGCATCCGCGACGCCCCTCCGACGAGCAAGACATCATCGACATCGTCGGTGTTACCGTTTACACCGGTTCGAATCGCTTTCTGGATCGGGTCACGGGTTTCCTCAAGGAGATGCGAGGTGACGGTCTGGAATTCTTCACGGGTGACATCAATCTCGACAGTCTTGACATTATTCTCCTCACCCGCCAACCTAATGAATGGAACTGATACTGTCGCCTTCTTATTTGACGCGAGTTGATGCTTCGTCTCTTTCACTGCTTTGCGGAGTTGCTGTTCAGTCCCGAGCCCAGCATCGTCATCGCTCTCTTTGAGGAGATCGTGTTCCCTAAGATATTGTCTGTCCCTCGGCGGATCACCGTACTTTTCCTCGATCCTCTCTCTGATGTACTTTTTGAACTCGTCAGTCCAGTCTTCGCCACCAAGATCCTTGTTCCCCGTTGTCGCCGTAACCTCGAAGACACCACCGCCAGCCTTCACCATCGAGAGGTCAAACGTCCCCCCACCAAGGTCGAACACAAGCAGATTCTTCGATTCGTTCGAGTCACGGTCATACCCGTAACTAAGAGCCGCAGCGGTCGGCTCGGGCAGCAGCCGCTGGACGTCAATCCCGGCGATTTCGGCAGCGTCCTTGGTTGCCTTCTTTTGATTGTCGCTCCAGTACGCTGGGACCGTGATCACTGCCTGCTCAAACTCTTCGTTGTGGGTCTCACCACACTCACTCATCACCGTCTTCAAGATGTCAGCAGACACCTGTTCAGGCCGCAACTCGTTCCCGCCTGCCTCAACACGGATGTCGTCACCCATCTGCCGCTTAATCTCAGCGACAGTGTTCTCGGGATCGCTGTTCTGCTGCGAAAGAGCTGCATTACCGACCGTGACATCCTCACCGGCGTAATGAACGACAGAGGGAGTCTGTTCCTCCCCTTCACGATTGCGGACGATATCTGCCTGCTGCGATGAATCATACACCGCCAGCAAGGTGTTTGTCGTACCCAGATCTACGCCAACAGTCGTGCTCATACCCACCATAAACCCCCGTCAACTGTTAAACATACCGCTAGCAGGTACCTGACTGGCTACTCAGCGATCAGTGGGTGCCACGTCTGAAACGCGTGGCGGGCGTGTGCCTCGAAGAGCGAGGGAGACCGATCGAACAGAATCTCTGGCAACTCCACCCGCTGGATTTCTCCGATCGGTGAATCGATCGCAACAGGTAGACAGATCCCACGCTGCGACTCAATCACCCTAGCATTGGTTATGCCACTGAGAGGCTCATCTGGCCCCTCATACTCCGGCGGGAGAGACGGCAGTTCAAGACTATTATCGATGAATCGCTCCCATCGAATAGCCCACAACACCACAGGCTCAGGCGGCCCCTCCGCAGCGTTATTGAGAAGTTCGAACTCAAGTGCTACTGGGATTTCCGGGCTGCGAGCGCGATCAGGAGGCACACCCATCACCTCAATCGGTGTATCAATCGGGCTAGAGGGGGCATCACGCTCTGGCATAGCTCTCTGACACTGATATACAGTGACGCATGGATTAAAACACCAACGAATACCTCACGCACCCCCCATCTTTCACCAGAACACCAGACCCCGTGGCTTATCAGGAGAGCCGCGGTATACCCCGGTATGACGGAGCTTGATACCGTCGACTTCAGAATCGAAGCGCCAGACAATACGGAGACAACAGTGACCGTCCCAGAGGATACCATTCCGAAGTTCACTGATGTCGGCGAAACGCAAGCAGAGTATGCCGGTCGTGAGCTCTTTCTCGCTCTCGCAGCAACAGCCGGCCAAATGCGTGATGAACTAGGCGACGACATCCGCCCCGGCGAAGAAGCTGCGGTCGAAAAATTCGAGGAACTCCTCAGCGAGCAGGAAGACACATCCATTGACGACCTGCTCTCCGCTGAGTAGGCCACCTTCCAGAGACATCTGGTCACGACCAGCCGACACATGTCAACCACAACGATTTCACTCCCGCCGTTCGATCAGACCTGTTCAGAATCGTGCCCCCACCACGGGTGTGACCTCACGATCAAATCACACGAGTACGACTCGGGGACGAGTCGGGTCACTGCAACGATCTCAGCCGAATCAATCGACGATAGACACAGCTGGACGTTCGCAGTTGCCGATCCCGAGACGGCCACCGTGAACCCAACCACCGACCCAGAAGGTATCCCAGACTGTGTTACTGACGCACTCTCGGTCGCAGGCTACACGTACGAAGCAAGCGATTTCTCAGGGATCACAGGGCGCGCGCATCACAGGCGTGTAGCCTTGACACAACTGAGCCTCGCGATGAGTCACATCACCGATGTAGACTCCCGTCATATCGACCGGGCAGAAATCGTGTTCGACAGCGCACGCACCACCGCTGAGATACTCCACGCCATCGAGTGGAGTTGTACTGGAGATATCGATACGATCAACACTGCGTTCCAGCAGCGACTTGCTGACGAACACCCGGACGGCTGGTCTGGACTACGGTCACTCGCACCCAACGTGTACGCAGCTGGGTTGCTAGCATACATCCACACCAACGCTGACACCCCCGATAGTGCACTCGCTACAACTGATTATAACCACGACCCAGTACCGGAAGACACGATCATAGAGATGGTGAATCGAGACGATATCGGAATCCTCGCCCACGTCATGAACGAGGACAAACACTACACTGAATTCATATGAAAAGACCCCAAGAGACCCGTGTGGTTGAGATCGCTGATCAGATCGTTGATCATCTCGACACAGAGGGGCCGCATCTCGTCCTCAAGCGGTTCGACAGCGAACTTGTCGTCTCGCACCACCGGCAAAACGGGAACGGTGAAAATTACTGGTTCAGCATCACGTCACCGGACACCAAGACCAGACGTACCCACCTTCACTACCAGCCACCAGACGACCTAACAGTCCTTCCGCTGGAGGTCGAAGCGACGCTTGAGGCCGAGGGGTACACGGTCACCAATACCTCTGATACCGGGTCACTCCTGACCGACCTCGAGACGATTAGCGCCGACAACCCCATCCCCGCAGAAACAATCGTAGCAATCCTCGAGATCGCTAACGACTTCCCAGGAACGATCGAAACCTACACCGACATACTGGTGCGAGCGCAAGGCAGGCTCCTCAAGGGCCTCGCCGAAGGCATCGAACTCCGGCTCTTAGAAGAAGCAACAGATGGAGAAGTATGGGATACACTTGACCAGCTTTGTGACGTCCTCAGCGGGAAGACAGGCAACGCCATTGACTCACTCGCCACTGTCTCAGACGAACAGTGGACCTCCATCATTGAAGCCGTCTACAACCAGCACCCTGGTGCCCGCAACTACGTCACATCGCGCCTCGAAGATATCCCCGACCCTGCAGACCCCTACTTCGTCGCCCTAGAGTAGACTAGCCCACCCCTGAAAGGGAGGTTTCCGCCTTGCTCCGCCATGAGATACACCTGATCATCGGTTAGATCTCAGTCATCTTTCGGACTTTTCCTACCAATCTTTTGGAAGGTACCGAGCACCTCAGTCCAAACGAGAGATATCCCCATGACTACAGCCCCCCCGACGGCTGCGCCCAACAACACAGTGGCCGATGTCTCAAGGTTGAACAATACCCCCAGCACCCAACTACTGACAGCCCCCGAAGACGCAGACAACAGCATAAGTTTGTATATCTCCATACAGTGTTGTTTATTGCCTCGCCCGGATAAGACCCCCGGTCGAACTTCACACCCCTGAAACAACGAGGCTTATCACGATGAGAATGAGGTTGAAAGTCCCGTGCCGCCCACCAACTTTCCCATACACTGTTAGGTGAGTAATTGTCGGGTGAAGTCATAGAGTGGTTTCAAGGATGATTTGAGCGCTTCTTTTTTGCCGGATTTCCGGCAGACACGTTGCCCAAGCTGAAACTCCCTGAAGTAGGGTGTGAGCCTACCTTTGGAGACACCCCTGATGCGACGAGAGCCACCGTCACACCAGCGACACGTCAACCCTTATAAATAAACTCTGCCGTGTCATGCCCTTCGTCGGGCCAGCGACCATTGTAGGCGGCACCCATACAGTCTTTATCGCCCTCATGACTTTTGAAATCTGATTCACTCACGCTCGGATCCGCTTGCATAAGCCGCGACCTACATCCGCCGCATAGTGGGACTCCCATAATATCCGATAGATGTGAGGCCAATATAAGATTTTCGCTCTTCCGTAGCGGGGTGAATACGCTGATGGATACCTGTACATCAACACCCGGGAGAACCACCGTCACGCCAGCGACCAGTGGCTCTTGCCACATTGAGGCGTCTCCTAAGACAGACTCACACCCTACCTCAGAGCGCTCCAGCTACGCAAGCGCGTCCGGCGCAAACCCGGCGAAGAACCGCTCAAAACCATCCTCGACCCTGCGCTATGACGCCACCAAAATACTCTACCAATGAGCGTTTTCCACACGCGTGACGACGCAGATCGCGAGCGACACGTACGTCACCGCTGTATGTGATCCGTCAGCGACCGTCTCAGCGCGAGCGGCGTGCGTAGGACTCGTCCGACAGGCCCCACACGTTCTCGC
Source organism: Halobaculum sp. MBLA0147 (assembly GCF_041361345.1). Classification (NCBI taxonomy): domain Archaea; kingdom Methanobacteriati; phylum Methanobacteriota; class Halobacteria; order Halobacteriales; family Haloferacaceae; genus Halonovum; species Halonovum rutilum. Next base: position 106,405 of record NZ_JBGKAD010000004.1, read on the forward strand.
GTGGAACGTCGTGGCTACGGCTGCGAGCGTCTTCGTCTGTATCACGATCACGGTATCACGTGGCGTCGACGCGGCACGAATCCCGCGGTGGCCGTACACCGTACTGGTCCCGCCGACGATTGGCGTGGAACAGCAACCAGTCCGTTCCAGCGTGCAGTTAGCGAGAACAGCGTTCCAGATCACCCGCCACTTGAAGTACTGTTCACCTCAGACGGGCGTTGAAATAGGAAACCAACGCTGTCACGATTAACTCCCGCCAGCGTCAGTTAGTATCTACTGAGGTCCCAGGTTTGGAACACCTGATTGACATCGTCCAGATTCGCGAGGCCAGCGATAAGAAGAGCAGCGTACCAGTCAGACGGGGAGACACTCTTGCCTACACGAGACTCAAAGTGTCGCTGCCCACGGTCAAGCAGCTCGTCGAGATTGTCTGAAGTGCTGATCGTCTTTCCGGACCGCCCCTGTTGGACTCCCTTCCGTGCGAGAAAGTAGGAGAGCTCACCATCCTCATCATCAACCGCGCTGGGAACGGCCTCCTGAGCCAGATCTGATGGGGCGACATCTAGGCTATCAAACTGCTCATCTACCGACTCACCGAACTCAGCAGCCCCATCAGTGCTACTCGCAGGAGATTGACTCCCAGTGCCAGTCCCGGACGCCACGTCTGGTTCTCTGGGAGACGGTGCCTCCTCACCGCCAGAACTCACCGTAGAGGGACTAGACGGCTTCTCGCCATCAGGCTCCATCGGAGCGAAGGGGTCGGATGGGCTCTCATCATCATCATCAGTCCCCTGCGCTTCCTGGTCATTACCACTCATGCGACCACCTCAGATCCCAGGTATTTTTGAATCCGATCATAGTAAGGTGGAGTCTCAGTGTCTACCTCACGGTCAGACAGGTTGGCCTTGCGCTCGAGGTACGCAGCGAGGATGTCATACCGGTCTGCAGTCCGTTCGTGCTTCTCACCACCGTGGCCATCGGCGATCACACTTCGAAGGGACCCGCCCCCGTTAGCCATCTTCTCAAGAGTCGCCCGGTCACCAATAGCGATGGGGGTCGTGTACTCGTCACTGTCGATGATCCGAGCCGCAATCTTACACTCTTGAACCGAAGAATAGTCGACCATATTTGGGACAAGTGCAGACACAGTCATAGAGATCCCCAAGTCGGACTCAATGCCGTTCAGGCTCTCGCGAATCCCTCCAACGGAGGACTGTCCCTTCTCAGACACGGTAAATGGGACTACAACGTTCTGAGAAGCAGCAAGAGCCTGGTTGAGCTTCAGGTTAGCTGAGCCATCAACGTCGTAGATGATCACATCATACTCGGTGTGAAGCCTCTCCCGTGCAATCTGATCGCGGAGCTGCACACAAGGTTCAAACTCCCTTCCCTCCATCTGCGCCATACTTTCGGCCTTTCGATAGTAGCTTTCAAAATTGCTATCATTCACGTGCCGAGGGAGGAGGTCGAATCCCTCCTCTTCCTGCGCTACGACGATATCAGTGAGAGAGGCATCAGAGCCCAGTCCCATAATGATCTTCGAGAGACATGGATGCTGTTGGTCCTTGGCCCACTCAACGTCCCCAAGGAACCAGGTAGCACTCACATTCTGTGAGTCCAGATCGACAAGAAGTACATCATGGCCAGCATCGGCGTGAGCACGAGCCAGATTGATAGCAGTTGTTGTTTTGCCAGTACCGCCAGCCTCCGTCGGGATGGAGTATGTCAGCATTGGTTCACCTCAGGTAGGAACACCCAAGAAGTCCGGCACTATCACACACTGCTGTGTGATACGGCCACATCTTGGCTGTTCCCATCCTGGTTTGGCCGACGTGAACCACCATCTTAAACCCTCGTAAGACACTAATCAACTCCCTGATCAGACAGAAGTACATCAAAGACTGGAGACAGTTGTAGACCTCAACACTGTAAGTAGTGCAACTAGTACGCGGCTTACACCCACTGGTTCCTCAAGACTAACAATATTATTCACCTGCTAGAATACCCCGTTGCTGTAGACCGGCTAAACAGTGTACCACGGTGATTAGAGTCAATGATTACACGTAACAAGTCAGCTTAGCGGGAGAATCGGATTAGGCGTTCTAACTGCCTGAAAGACGGAATTATTGGATTTCTCGGTCGAACCCTCGTGTTCTCTTTATATGTGGCTAGCGGGAGGGGTTTTATACTGGGGGACCGTTTCAATCGTCCTCATAGCGCCCAGAAAACCTTCGATAACAAGAGCAGAGGAGATCGAGGATGTTCGTGGCTACAGTGAACATTCGTTTTCGGTAAGAACCCACAGAAGAGCGTCCACCAACACCGCTTCAGCATCAGTCGGTGTCTCGTCACTCCGCTCGACGATCCCCGCTACCTGCGTAGCGTACGGCTCGAACTGTGGATACTCAAGCACGTTTGCGTCCTCCCGATCTGTGAACTCCGTCCACTGCCTGATCACCTGATCATCGACAACGCTCCGGATGAGAGGGGCAAGGACAGCAATATCGTCTGTCTCTCCGCCGAGATTGGCCAAGGCAGATGCCAAGGGTGGTGAGACCGTCACCTCGACAGGAGTCTCGCGAGCCTCGGGATCGACCGTTCCACGGACCACACCACCAAGGTACTCCCGCAGAGCCTCCTCGCACGCATCAGCCACAGATGAGGGCTCACGCCTGGCGAGGAACAACGGCCCGACGAGATCCAACTGTGAAGTTAATTCGGGTGGTGCATCTCCCTCGTCTGAATGTGTAGGTGGATTTGGATGCTTGTCGGTGTCGGCAGGTTCCCCGCTCCCTACCGTCGACGCGGAGTCCGTCGCGGCCGCTGAGGACCCTTCAGCAGGCTCGCTTGGTGTATCAACCTCAGGTGCCGGATCGCCGCCCGCATCGTCTGTGACCGCTGTCCCACCGTCGCTGGCAGCTTCGGCTTCCCCACCGCTCGCTGCTGGAGACTCGGCTTCGGGATCTGCGGATGGCTCGTCACTCACCGACTGGTCGTCCTCACTGAGCTGGTCGCGAGCAGCCTCGATTTGGTCGACCAACTCGTCGATACTGCGATCAGTCCCAGCTGCCAGTTTGCGGATGTACGGGTCAACATCGTCAGAGTCGGCTTGGATACCGACATCCAACCGGCTCACGTTTCTGGGCTGTTCTCCGTCGCGGTTGTTTTGCTCATCAGTAGTCATCGGCTGGTCTGTCGCGAACTCTGTATGTGTCTGGTCACGCTGCGCTTCCCCGACGGGAAGGACACGTCGCGTCTCGCGCTCGCTGATCTCGTCCCACACGGAGACATCTCGATCCCGCCAGTCTTCGGGAGCCACGCGGTCAGTCGGGTCGACTGTCGTGTCAGTGTCGTGTGTGCGCGAGTGCAGCCCTTTTCCCATCCACCGCGGGTACTGCCACTGCCCGTTCTCGACGAGTGTATAGACCTCTGCATCGTGAGCGCTCCAGAAGATCGAGTCGAACCGTTCGAACTCACTCCCACCGCGCCGGAGGTGTGTCCCGACAGTATGGACTGGTTGCAGGGTATCGATTAGCTCGCCAATCGCCTCCGTCGTCGGATGCGTCGCAATCCGGGCATCGGTAACTGGCGTCCCCACGACATCTGCTACGCGCGAACTGTAGTCGGGGAACTGATAGACGACACTACCGTCACGCCTGTCCGGCGTGTCGACGTAGTTCAACACAGCATTTGCAGAGCCGCCCCGACCGTCCGCAGGCGCCGCAAGGGTGATCTGGCCCTCATCAACAACGTCCTCGGGGTCACCGAACACAGGAACCGTTTCAACACCCGCGCCGATTCTCTCTGTCGCGCCGAGTAACTTCCCGACGCGGCCGACGGCCGTCGTCGAGACATCTATCGCAAGCTCCTCAGACACGCGCGCGATCTGCGACCCCACTTGTGCCCCCAACGGCCCGGGAACCGGGACGACAACGCGATTCCCGTCTGCGGCTGCCGCCAGCATCTGTCCGACCGTGCTCCCAGCCGACCGCTGGATATCACAGTCACCCGTCGCGACGCTCGCGAACAGAATATCGATCTCCAACTTCTCCAGTTCGGATACTGGCAGTGGTGGTTGCCCACCGAGTGGCGTCGGTGTCCAGTCGCCAACAACCAAGATCGTCGTCGCGTCTTGGACGCCAGTGACCCGGATCAAGAACCCAACTGCACCAGGAGCGTGACCACTCGGCACAGGTGCAATCGCAACGTGATTCCCGAAGTGCACCCAGTCGCGGAGTCCAACAATCCACTCGGATCGCAACTCGCCGTGACTCGAGCGATCATACGCGATCGGGAGCAGATCAGCAGTAGTCGGACTCGTAAACACCCGAGTGTCGGGACCAGCAACATCACCGATGCTATAGTAGTGATCGGCGTGAGCGTGGGTGAGCAGGATGCCGTCAACCGACCGCTGGGGGACGCGCTCTGTCTCGAATCCGAACCCTGGGTCAACGAGGAACTCCGTCTCCTCATCAAGCACACTGATGCAAAGCCGGAACGATTGATTCCCCTCGCCAGGGTTGAGAGGTTGGAACTCAATATCCATTCATCCGTGCCTCCTCGCCAGATCAATGAAAATGGGTGTCCGGATAGCGGTGCCAACAGCTGACAGCAGACCATCGAACACCAGATACTGACAAGCTAGGTTCACAGTACGTAGTCACCGGTCCACGGGTTTAATTCCGGTGGAGGCACACACCGAGTGACCGCACTCGCCACCAGTCGTGACCACGACGCCGTGAAAGACGTCAGGTGGCCATCACGGACAGGGCATAGCCAAGAGGAACCCATCACTCACCCCGTCCAAAACCCATATTTGGACGGGGAAACACGCTTCCAGACGTGAGTAAGCAAGACACCAAAGAAAGGGGTTTCTCTCGCGATCAGACTCCTAGCACGCCCCTCCCCGTGAGGATTCCAGTCGACTGTCACGACCTCGCACTGATTGACCACGCGAACCGCAACACGCTCCATATAGTGTATATGCGGTCGTTCACCTATGCGCCGGAACACGGGCCAGATGGGACATCACGAGCGGGAACAGCGATGACAATGTGTGGTCCCCCGCAACCAGGATCACTCCATCCGTTGACCAACCCTCCAGAGGTTGACAATCTCGATGACCAGTTCTGCGGAGGGTGTTGTCGCTCGTTCAAATCAACCTACGGCCAACTCTGAACCGAGTATATAGTCATGAGCAGCAAGCGAACCGGAACTGAATCAAACACAGAAGGCCCGTGGGATCTCCCCGAGCGTCCAGGCCCGACACACAAGCGTTCACACGTCGTTGTGAACGGCTCTACCCGTCATATCGACGCCAATTGCTCAAGTGTGTCAATGGCTCACGAGACAGAGACACGGCCCCTCCACGAGACTGATCTCGACGACACAGACTACAACTGGTGTAAGACGTGTGCCCCGGATCTTGCCGCGCACGAAGGGTAGTTCGCCAGAACGTTTGTCCCAGCAGGATCAGGTGACTGATAGCCCAGTCCACGACACCCATGTCCGACCCAACCGCCCCCACGACAGGAACAGATCCAACGAAGACACTTCTCAGTGAGTCGAGTCTCAACGACAAGGACCTGTGTGACTACGTGGTGAACGTCGCTACGGGTTGTCGTCACGGCTGTAAGTTCTGCTACGTACCAGCAACTCCGAACATCCGAGCCCGGCCAGAGATGCTGTCAGAGAAAGCAGGCGTCGAGAACCCTCAAGGCGAGTGGGGAGAGTACGTCCTATATCGCGACGGCCTCGGAGAGAGACTTGCCGACCATCTGGACCGGAAGCGAACCTGGAGAGAAACAACTGGTGGGCAAGGAATCGTCGGGGTCAGCTTCAGCACTGATTGCTACATGGACGGGAGAGCTGGCAAGATCACTCGAAACGTCGTTGAAGCACTCACCAGCCGGGGGCTGTACACCCGAATTCTCACGCGAAACCCGATCCTCGCACTACAAGATCAAGACGTGATCGTCGACGCAGAGGAATACGTGACGATCGGCTCGTCGATTCCAACCCTAGACGCTGAACTCTCACAGGCCATTGAGCCCAGCGCGCCAGCCCCGCAGCAGCGTCTCCGAGGCCTCCAGAAGTGGAACGATCTCGGGGTGACCACGTTCGTTTCGATGTCACCGACATACCCAACCCACACGAAAGCCGACCTCAGAGAGGTCTTGGAGGCAATTCAGACCGTGGACCCAGACGTCGTCTTCCACGAACCAATTAATCCACGAGCCGGAAATTTCGACCTTACTGTCCAGGCAGCTGCTGACGCCGGCCTGGAGACCCTCGCGTCAGAACTGAAGCAGTTGGAGGATCGGAGTCAATGGGTCGAGTACGCGGTTGACCACTTCCGAGCGGTCCAGTCACTAGCAGCAGAACTTGATATTGATGTGCACCTATGGCCCGACGATCAACTTCTGTCGTATCTCGACGACGGTAACACGCAGGAGTGGCTCGCCACGTGGAAGGCCCGACAATCGCCAGAAGACTTTGCTGACCGGCCATCACCCGACACTGAGCCACCTGCTCTTCCTACCTCTCCCCATCGATCCACATCTCTCACGGAGTTTTGAGCCGATTTGGCGCTGAGGCCCCACGCCATCGCTGTAAACCCTGTTCAATGGCACTCACTAGGGATTACCGCCCCAATATCGGTGGTTTTAACCGGTGGAACGAAGTGTCATTCTCTGTACCGACCCCGCACACAGCCGCAATAGGGGCGGCAAAAAAGCAATGACAACGACTCAGTTAGCTCGCGGACTCGCAAGTGACGAAGACGCACAGACCACCACCGAAGCCGCACTCACAGCGGCTACAGACGGCGCACCAGACGCTCCACCAACGCTAGCACTAGCATTTGTCGACGCCGGCTACGATGTCAGTGTCGTCCAGAAGACGCTCACAGAGAACCTCCCTGCCGTGACGCCACTCATCGGCGCGACGACCGCTGGAGAGTTCATCGATGGCACTGTCGAAGAGGGTGGCATAGTTGTCGCACTCATTCACTCGGACGATCTTGAGGTCGCGACAGCGTTGATCGAAGATGTCGGAGACGATGTGATCGGGACAACAGCCGCGATCGCCGATGAACTCCCGGCAGCTGAAGACCTCCCGCACGAGCACACAGTCGCCATCAACCTGCACGACGGCCTGTCGGGTGCTGGGGAGCAGATCACCCTCGCCCTCTCACAACAACTCGGCAACGTGCCGATGGCCGGCGGAAGCGCTGGCGATGGCCTTCAGTTGAGTGAAACAACCGTCTTCACCGGAGACACGGTCTCGTCAACCGGACTCGCCGTCGCCCTTCTGAATAGCCCACAGCCGTTCGGTGTGGCGAGTAACCACGGTCACGAGCCGATCTCCGACGAACTCGAGGTCACGAGCGCCGACGGGAACACTGTACATGAACTCAACGGCGAACCGGCCTTCGACGTGTATCGCGAGGAGGTGCAGGATCTCGCGATGGATTGGCACGAGATCAACGTCAACGACCTGACCGCAGGCTCCGAGGAGTTCAACGACCTGTTGACTCGGTTCGAATTCGGCGTCCCGACGACTGACGGTGACCTGAAGATCCGCTGGCCGGGGCTGACCGAGACTCCCGACGGAAGCATCCAGTTCGCGACAAGTATTCCAGAGGGTACCACCGTGCGTGTGTGCTACAGCCCGCTCGACGAACAAGTCCCGGCTGCACGTGAGGCCACCGCAGCGGCGGCAGACACACTTGAGACAGATCCCGGTGGCGCACTCGTGTTCGAGTGCTTCTGCCGACAACTCATGCTTGGCGACGACTTCGTCGACGCAGTCGATGCCGTCAGCCAGGAAGCAGGTGTCCCCCTCGCCGGGCTCGAAACCTACGGCGAGGTCTCGATGAACAGAGACGACACGTCAGGATACCACAACGCGACGACGTCCGTCCTACTGCTCCCCTAACCATGCCCGAAACAACACAGATCACCGACGACGACCTCGTCGAGGGCCTTGCCGGGTCACTCGGCGAGGACAAAGCGAGCGAACTCGTGTCGACCGCGAAGACTGAAGCCGGCGTTCACGGGACCGCGCACGCAAAAGACGACGCGATGGACGTGCTCGATGCCGTCGGCGAGATCGCAGACTCACGGCTCGCGTCTGTTGCAGCCAACTCTACGAAGACCCAGCTGCGCTAGTCCGGAACCTACCCGGCGAGCGCAGCGTTCGCGATCTGCTTCGCCTGCTTCACTGCATCGGGGTCCTCGGTCTCGACCGCTCGCGCGATTATTTCTAGCTCATCACGGGTCAACTGTGCGCCGTCCTCTGTGACGTACTCTGGCATCACTGATCACTCCCCTCTCGGGGAAGCCCACCCGTGGAGTTGCACCACAGTGCGCTATCGTGGGTTGACACGATTCACACACCGGATACAGCTGAAGACGTTCGTAGCAAACTCTACATCGGGGACATCGTTCTCGAGTGCTCTAAACGAATGCCTACAGTGAACGCAGATGAATCCATATGTGGCCTGAGGAGGACCCCCGCCGAACCTGTGAAGTTCCAGAGGTAATAACTGGTGATGAGTCACTCGATACACAGAATGCCCATCGACAGACAGGGGGAAGTTTTGGGCTTCGTCCCCGCCTGCAGTAGGGGCAGAGGACTCACCAAGCCGGGTGGAAATCGAACCTAGGTCAGGGGACTTGTTAGTCATGCTGTCCACTCATTATCGCAGGTTTCAGCACGGCACCGGTACTGTTCAACGTAAGTGGGAGCTCCAACTCCGACACTAGGCCCACCAAACCTGTACTCGCCGACGAACTCCCCGATACAGCCGCACTCAGGACAAATGTCCCGGCTGTCGGCAGAGTCGTTTGATCCTGTGTCTCCGCTCTCGCTTGGGCTTGCGTTCCGTCTCATTGCCAGCACTCCCTCTCGGGACACCCACCCACGGAATTGCACCGTGGTGCGCTAGCGTGGGCAGTTAACGGCACCTATCTGAACCGGCTCGCCGCCTCAGTCTGCTATCGCACCTCCGGCCGAAGCAGAACTGTCCCGGCGTTCGTACTGAATCTCAAAGCCGTTGTCGCGGATCTCGATCAGTCGATCAGAGAAATCGGCAGCTTCGTCGTCGGTCAGGCACAGGATGTGAGTCCCAGAGTCGGTATCAAAGGCGTCGGTCCCGGTCCCGTGCATCAGCCGGCCAACACGCTGGGTCTCTTGGCGCCGTGACGACCCCTGACACTGAGCTTCGATAGCCCAGTCGAGATCAGGAATCGACAGTCCTTCGTCGGCAACGCGAGACACGACGGCAACTGGATTGTTTTCGATCAACTCGCTCCGCTCGTCGTCCGGCGTCTCCCCACTCACGAACGGGACATCGAGCCGATCAGCGAGTCGCTGGCCATCCTCCAAGGTCTCGGCGAAGACGATCCCTTTCCCCGGCTTCCGGTCTGCCAGACGGACCACATCGTCGAACTTCTGCTTCTGGGTCCGGTACCGATAGACTAGAATATCTGGCATCGTGATCCAGCCCTCCTCGACGAGTTCCAGCCAGTCCACCGACACGGGGACGCCTGTGAGCGCGAAGATGTAGCTCTCACGGCCATCCTCCCGACACGGCGAGGCCGTCAAGCCGAGCCGATAGTCCGTATCAAGCAACGCCAGTTCGCTGAACTTGTCCGCCGCGATGTGGTGAGCTTCGTCGAAGATGACCACCTTTGGAGCGTCGTCACCGCGGAACTCAGAGATGTTATCACTCCGGCAGAGATATTGATAGGTCTCGACGGTCCACTCCTCGGGGTCGGTAACCATCTCTTCAATGTCCGTCTCCCACTGTTGTTTCAGTGTCCGATTCGGGACGACCACCAACTTCTCGCCGATGATGCGATCGCCCATGACCAAGCCAGTGAACGTCTTCCCAGCGCCCATCGGCCAGGGAAGCGTCACCTGGCCCCACTCCTGCCACTGATCCCAGGCCTCTTGCTGGTAGGGCCGGAGGTCAACCCCACCCGATGCCCCTCTGATGTCCTCGGGATCGATTTGCTCAGGCGAGAACGGAAGGTTTCCGCCGTCGATCAACTCCGCGATGACATCGAACGTGGAGTCATCAGAGACACGAATTGTCGTCTCGTCGACCCGCTCTTCAGCTTCATCCTCAAACGATGACTGCGCGCGATCAGCATCAGCCTCAGATTGGAACTGAAGCAGGTCCCCATCAATACGGACATCCTCGTAGTCGGGTTGTAAGTCAATCCGCTCGCGGAGTTCCTGCGGGAGATCGTCGAACAGTCCGATCAACTCGTCGACACGGTACTCGCGATAAGCTGGCCCCTTGTGGTGGAGGTGCCCGACTGCAAGGTCCAGAAACCGTGGGACGATCAGACGGTAGTCCCCGTCAGGGCTCTGAGGCGGCGCGAAATAGTACGGCTTCGAGGCGAATCCCTCAACATCCTCCTGGTCAAACGACGATAACTCAAGATGGTTCGAGAGTGCTGTTGCGACCTCCGACTGAGCACGGTAGTCACTCGGGAAATACAAATTCAGATTGCCGGGCTGATCACGGGCTAACTCGTCGCACTCATTAAGTGCCTCGCGGGCAGTCGGGCGTGAAACATCAAAATAGTCTGCCACACCTTTGACAGTCAGGTAGGGGCGTGGGACTGCCTCAAGCCGCTGCAGAAGGTCAGTCTCACTGATCGTCCGCCCCGCCTGCGCGTAGCATGAACCACATACAGCTATAGGTTTTAGCCCCCCATCGGCGCTGGGATCGTTCATCACCTCGAAATCGTCAGTGACGGGAGAAGCACCACACTGCCCGCACTCTGATGCTCGCGACAGGACGAGGGAAGCGACCTCGTCATCAACTTCAGCCATACTCCAAAGGCAGTTCCACACCCACTTAAAGCTTTCACGACTGAAACCCGCTGTTTCACCATAGAAACGCCCCGGTTTCAGTATTCAAAGTCGCCTGACAACAACCGAACCAAAGCATTACTGTCGACGCTCCCGTTGACCTGGGCATGGACGACGACCCCCTCGACTTTGACACAACAGAATATAAACCACCAACTGATGTGGCCGACATACTTGCTCAGTTCCGAAATAACGCTGTGTACTCTGAGGCCGATACCACACAGATTGGCGGCGCGATTGAGCGAACTCAGGGCTCTGTCCGGATTAGTGAGAGGTCAATCGGAGAACAGACGACAAGACAGCCCGGAGTCCTGCTGATCAGTGCAACTGGGAATGAATGGGAACTCGCTGGTACCCTGATTCTGCACTATATTAGCATGTACGGGCAACCAAACGAGCTGTACGCCGACCGCGAACACGATCATGGGGGACAAGCCGTTGAGGTAGACGACATCACAGCAGGGTGGGCAGATCCGGACCATGAGAGCGGTCTTGAAGCTTTCCACCAAGGAAGAGAAGCCTACGCCGAATCTGATGAGATCGACATTTCCACGCTCGAAGAACTCACGCGACGAGCAGGCGACACGTTCATCGCCGAAAACTGATCCCGACCGTCTACTGGGTATCGCACGTCGTATGAACGGTGAACAACGAGACATACCACCAGACCTGATCAGAACTGCTATCTGTATCGACTCCCTGTCGGGGACTGATGCGAGACGACAGTTCCGATCTGAATGTCCCTGATGTCTGGGCCGAAGCCGCCGAAAAAGAAGGCATAACATCCTTCGAGTACGCGGTGGACCAGCTCCGACTCAATCCGGCCCCCTCACAAGAAGAGTAGCCGCTGTAGCACGATACAGACTAGGACTCGATGTCGCCGTGCCAGCCACCGCTGGAGAGATCGTGTGGAGACCGTCTTTCACTTCTTGTTATTAAGTCCGAGTGCCCGTTTCGCGGCTCGGATCAGGCTTCGCAATTCAAGCGTTGTCACCGCGATCCCCTCCTCAGTCTGGTGCGGCGTCGGGTAATCGTCGGCATCGGCTTCGCGTCCCTCAAGCGATGCTGACACAGCCTCAGTCCCGTCACTAACTGACATTGAGTCGATCTGGACAGTATCTTCGTCGTCTTGGGTTCGTGATTCAATCGCAGGCGAGTCAGAGTCGTCTTCAAGATCCATCATGTTTCAAGGTCTGGTGGGCTCCGTCTTGGTCCTTCTGCATAGGAGCCCACGTGTCTCAAAGCGTGACCACCACCCGAATCAGGCGACAACTCCCAGTCCCAGAACACCTAGCCCGCAGAGCGATGCGATCAACAGCCCAGATCCGTACAGGATAGCAGCTTGTTCACGAGATACATTGCCGATGAGCAGCGGATTCCCACTGCTGCGATCATCTTCCGTCGCCTTCGCCGAATAAACCCCATACCCGAGTGATGCGATGCCTCCGACCACGAGGTTGAGCAACCCAAACAGCTGGAGCCGACCAGGCAGAAACACAACAAGACTGGTGGACCCGACTCCCAATACACCGCCATAGAGGGCCACCGCACGTACACGTCGGATCATATTCGAGGCTACGTTTCTGGTCGGAAAATCGTTCCCCACCGACCCTCACTACTAACCAACACATCGCAGGCGAGGAGGGGGTTGTTGGTTAGCGGGAACCCGGTCCAGCTGCTCACGGGAGTTTGCCCTGGCCCGGTACCAACAGCCTCACCCGTAGGAAGCCCACCAACTTCACTTCCGCGGTGTAAGATCGAAACCACGTAGAGCGGTACAGACCTCTAGATTCGCAATTCCCCAGCAGATACTCGCCAGAACTGCACTCTCGGTGAGCCCAGGGAGTCTGCTAGCGGCCTGGCTCAACGACCCCCCATCGATGCCAACACGATTGTGCTCAGAAGCAGGTACTCCAAGAAACGGGTACACGTACCCGATTGCCTGCGCGACTGGGATACGAGTGCCTTGGACGCGGGGTTTCCCACCGATAACGAGATCGTCGATAGACTGGTCCGTTTCCCCACCCTCGCGTAGGTGCTCTATCCAACTCTCGGAACCGATCGTACGGCGAACATCACGCTGACTACCGATCCAGTTGTCGGAAGCCGTGATTGGAGGCTCGACGAGCACCGACACCAGATCCGAGAACGATGTGATCGAATGCTTGTTGGGTTCCACCTGATCTCGCGAGTAGACGACAACCGGAGCCCTACCTCGATCCGTCGTCAGATCGTCCCCGAGTATCAGATCTTCACAGCCTGTCCCCTGGACGGGTTGTGAGAGGGTAATAACGCGCCATCCATCGAGCGGGCTTGAAGAGCTCTGAGTTCGTCTCCAGCCGTGGCCAACAACGATTGCGTCCCGCCAAGCAACCAGACACTCCTGTTTGTCTGCTGCTTCAGGTGGGAAGAACTCTGAGAACACCGCCCCCTCTGACTGAGTGTGAGTGATTACTGCTGAAGCCGGAGTGTCTTTGAGAGGGTCTATGGCCTCAATATCACCATCCGTGGGTAGGTCAACGACGGCACGAGGATCTTCGCGCACGACGACTCCACCTTCTTCGACCTCGAATCCAGATTGGAACTGGCCCATACCACACCGTAGAACATCCACTCATATAACACCTCAAACTGGGATGGGAAAGCCATCAAGTAATATATTCTAGTTTGTGTAGCGGAATATAGAAGATGGGTGTTGATGCCTCATATGACTCGCAGGCATATTCAATGGGGGATACCCCCTGAAGCACGCCAACAAAGAAACCCACACCAGAGAGATTCTCACAAGCACACTCTCCCCCGGCAAAATGGTTATCAGCATCAGATCCATTTTTGATCGTGTGAACCACGATCAGGCTCCGACAGGCTTGAGTCCGCAAGCAGTCTCGCCACAGACAGTCGCAACTGATGGAGGCCACCACCAACAAAGCCCGGCAGCAGGTGACCTGTCACCTGCGATTGAGACAGTGATCACGAGGATGCGGCCAAGCGATCGGGACGCCGTTCAACAACTCTGGGACGACCGATTCGGGTTCGATCCAGAGACATCCCCCACGTGGCTCTCTGCTGCCGTCGATCCCAACAACACTGCCGGCATCTTTGTCGGACGGAGTCCATCTACAGGAGTGGAGGGCTTCATCTGTCTTGACCTGACGGACGGTACGTGGACCGAAGACTACTGTAGCAATCACCTGTCGCTTACGGAGGCCGATACGTACCTCACCGTCCATATGCTGGCTGTTGCGGAACAGTCCGAACGACAGGGGATTGGCCGTCGCCTCCTGGCTCACGCCATCAACGTAGCGGAATCGGCCGGAGCAACCGGCATTGCTGCGACCCTCTGGCACCACCCCGGCCGCGATGCACGATCGCTGTGTAAGCAGGCCGGGTTCGATACCGTAGCAACCGTGTCAGAATTCTACGACGATCGTCCAGAGTGCCCCGAATGTACCAACGAGTGTTCCTGTACTGCCTCAGTCGTGTACAAACCGGTTGATCACTCGAAGAGAGTGAAAGACGGAAGTCTCAGGTGATGGGACCCCATCCGGAGAGCGTCACTGCGTAGCAGATGCGTCTCCGTCACTCGCTACGAACCGGTCTACGACACCAGCCGTGTTCACCACGATGGCGATCATTCCGACCTTCGCAGTGACGTCAAGGTATGTGATGATCACAGCTGTCGTGACGATGTCCGTCAATCCGAGCGCAGCCGGACTCACCGCCCAGACGATCGGATACACGAACCACAACACACCGATCAGGTTCCGCAGTTTCGCGAACAGCGCGTACTGGTCGCGCGTGCGGCTCTTGGCAGACTCCGTCAGTGGGCCGAACAGGTAGTACACCAACCCGAGATACGCGGCCGTCGACAGCACGAACCCGACCCACACGAAGATGCCCGTCACCAGCAGCGCTCCAAACCCGATCAGGATCATCAGCAGATCCGCGAGGATTGCGCCGACAACCTCTCGCTGAGACGCCCCGCCAGCGTACGCAATGAACCCGATGATCAACGGTGTCGACAGCGCCCAGTCGAGGTACCGGATCGACTCGACGTAGGTACCGTTCTGGGTGAAGTCACCGACCCCGAGTGTCATCACGAAGTAGGCGACAGCCGCGACACCGACGAGCCCCGCCAACATCCCGTACCCACGGGCGTCGAACGGCGCGTCATCGCCACGCCCGAATCGCCACCCAACGAGGGTTGTCGCCAGCCCGAGCGTCATCAGTACTGTTCCCAGCCCGTACACCAGCGGTCGCGTTAGCGTGAGTCCAAGGATACTCATGTCTGATCACCTCTGTCAGTCGTCGTCTGTGGCCGCCACCTGGTTGTCTGCGAGTGTATGGGCGTCCCCCGCCCCACGGTCGTCGCCACGCACGGAGAACTGAGCGAGCGAGTCTTGCAGTGTCTGTGCCTCATCTCGGAGCTGCCGAGCGCGTTCGGTGACCGACGACACAGCTTCAGACTGTTGGACCGTCGCGGACGTAACACTCTCTGCTTCTTCCGCAGTTGCTTCTCCGAGTGTTCGGACTTCGTCGACAGTCGCGGACGCCGTCTGTGTTGACTGAGCCTGATCCTCTGTCGCACTACTGATCTCCGTTACACTCTGGTCCGTCTCTTCGATCCGAGTGGCGATCGTCTCGAGTTCCGAGAGCGTGTCCTCAACGGTCGCAGACGCCGCCGTCACCTCGTCTTGGGCGTCGAGGACCTCTGTGACTGCAGCGTCCGTCTGAGCTTGCACAGCATCGATCTGCGCCTCGATTTCGTCAGCAGACTGCTTCGTCTCCTCGGCGAGGTCTTTCACCTCGTCTGCGACGACAGCAAAGCCCTGACCGGCATCCCCGGCACCGCCGTCGCCACCAGCACGGGCTGCCTCGATGGAGGCATTCAGCGCCAACAGGTTCGTCTCATCTGCGATGTCCCCGATCAGGTCCGCCACTTCTCCAATCTCCTCCATATCCTCGTCAAGTTGCTCAATCGTCTCAGCTGTCTCGGAGATCACCTCAACGACGCGGTCGATCTGCTCGATCGCCTCGCCGGCTGACTCCGCGCCGGCCGCGGCCGCCGAGGCTGCCTCTGACGACGTCGCCGACACGTCGTTACTGGAGGCGGCGATCTCTTCGGCCGTCGCAGACAGGCTCTCGATTTCTGCCCCGAGGTCTTGGAGCTGGGTGGTTTGCTCGTCGACGTCATCGGAGATCTCCGCAATCGCGGTCGAGACACTTTCAGCGGCCTCAGACGCCTCCGCAGCCTCCGTCGTGACGACCTCTGCACTCTCCGAGACGTTCGCTGCGAACTCGTCAAGCGCTTGGATGGACTCTTCGAATTCGGTGAGGACCTCATTTACCTCTGTCGCGACATCTTGCATCACCTTCCGACGGCCCTCCGTCTCGAGTCGACGAGTCAGGTTGCCTTCACTGACATCATCAAGAACGATTGCGTACTCGGCAGCTGTCTGTCGGAGGTCTGTCGTCAGTTCCTCGGCCTCCTGTTGTGCCTCTTCAGCCTCTGCACGAGCCGTCTCCACCTCGCTGATTCGATCTTGGAGGCTCGTCCGCATCGTATCCAGCGACGCGTACAGGTCACCAAACTCGTCTGTCCGACGGCTGGAGAGATCCACGTCCAGGTTACCACCAGCCATCTCTTCAGCCTGTGCGCGCAACTGGCGGAGTCGGATGACCGTCGAGGAACCCACAGTGCCACCGACAATCGCGAGGCCAGTCAGGCCGAGCAGGATACCACCGAGGATCGTCGCCTGGACGTTCTGGGCGATGCCAAGTGCAGCCGCTCGCGGCTCGTGCACCATCACAGTGTACTCAGCGTCGGGAACCGTCGCGAACGCCATGAACATCTCCTCTTGCTCCCCGTGGTGGGACATCGTCATCGTCATCACACCACCCGATTGCTCACCGCTCGCGACGGCCGGGATCGTACCGCCCATTTTCCCGTGGGTCGAGCCAACCCGGTCGGTCATTGACGCACCAACGATCTCTCGCGACGAATCCACGAGAACGATGTTCCCATCGGTCGAACTCCCGGTGAGGTCGCCAATGAACTTCGAAGGACGTACATACGTCACAACTGCGGCGTCTGCGCCATCCACTGGTGCAACGAGAGCCAGAACGTCACGGTCCACAAACGGAACACCCACGAGCTCCGAGTGACCAACCTCGCCAGTCGGCGTGGCTCCTGCAGTCTGTTGAATCGCAGGTCCAGCGTCTCCGACCGTCTGACCGGCACCAACAGCAGCAACGGATTCGGGTGTGTCACTCAATCGGACGTACTGAACAGCGACAACTCCATCGCCAAGCCCGCCTGCCTCCAACTCGCGTAGTCGTTGCCGAACTTCACTTGCACTTCCGGAGGATGCAGCCGTTGAGGCAGCCACGCTCCGCGTTTGTGCCTCTACCTTGCTAAACCACGTGCCAACTGCCTCGCCAGTCTGTGTCGCGTCCGTCCGGAGCGTGTCGGTGGCAGACTCCCGGACAGCATCCGTCGTCTCAGCTGTCGAGATGACTGCATACCCGCTCACAACACCGATCACGAGCACGAACGCGAGCCCGAGTTTCAGAGCATAGCTTTGCCTGAGTGTCTTGATCGCGGTGCGAACAACCATACTCAGACAGTATCAATCTCCTCACGAGTATAGTAGTAATGGTATGAAACCGCCGTGTGAACGCCTCACACCCATAAAATCACCGAGTGCGTGCAACCCGGTTACTTTGCTGTGTCCCAGGTTGCACCGAATCCACACAAGGGGGACAGCCCTCACTTCAAATCGTTGCCCAACAGCACAGAAAATTTGTACACGCAGCGGGTACCTGCCGCGTACCCAGGAGAAGATATGTCACCCGACGATTCACCACCAGAAAACGCAGAGATTCGTCTCGAAATAAAGGACACCAGAAAGGGCCATCTCCTCGCATACGCCGACATCGACGCAGACAAGGGAATGCGATCCATGACCGACCGCGAACGGGAAGCCCACGCTGATCTCGGGAACCTGATCGGCAAATTTGATGAAGAGGCAGTGTCGCCTGGAGTTGTCGGGTACGTGATCGAGAATACTGAAGACGGCCTCGTGATCGAGTGGACATCCGAAGAAGCCGAAAAGGCAGCGCACACTCAAGGCAGTAACAGCACTACAGACTAACACTAACTACAACAAGAATGATAGAACTCAATCTAGAAGACGTGGATTCTTTTCATATAGAACTGATCCTGACTACAGTATTTTTCTGTTTAGCATTGTTCGCTATTGGAGCGTTCGTGGGTGGGGACATAACCATCTTTTTTAAGTGGTTAGCACTGTTCACACCTCCGCTGCTCCTGATCTTGGCCATGTTCTACATCACCCCAAGCAACAACTTCGGGGGAGGTGGCTGGAACCAGTGACAACAAACACCACCGATGACTCGGAGGGTGCCCAGATCGCTGTCATGTTCGTACTGCCCTTCATGGCATATGCTTCTTTACTCCTGTCCAGACTTTTAAAGGGCGTATTTTCTATCTTTGCGTCCATCTCTCAGAGTGAGTTTAGGCTTTTTCTAACCAGTGCTGCTGGGCTTGTGGTTGGCGCCATGATTGGCGGTCTATTACTCAGAGTACCTGGCCGCAGACCGCTTGGCGGGCTGGCGCTTACCCTCAGGCTCCTCGCGAACGCGCACCGATATCCGGCAACCAAGTTTGGGCAAGCCACTCGAACAACAACTAACGACTTTGACCGCCTCCCCCCAGAGGACTGGTGTATTAACTGCAACGCATCAGGTGATTACGTTTCAGGAGTTGAGCACCGCTACAGCAAAGAGCTTGTAGTAGCAGGCTTCCCTCTACTGACTCTCGAGGAAGGACGAATCGTCGAGTGTGACAAGTGCGCCGCCGCAGACGACGTAGAGTACAGTCTCCGAGCCAATACCAACGAGATCCCCTACAACACAGGCGGTACAACCGTCAAACCAGACCGAGTCGTCGAGGAAGAGACCTAGTCTCTATACTCAGACCGCTCATCCTCTGCCACCTGGGAAGCAATTTCCAGCTCACGAATCTGTTTGATACTCTCTCTGTACTGAGTATGAATCCGCCGCGTCATCCAGATATCCCACGTCCCGAGGGCTATGAAGACTCCACCGAGGAAGAGGCCTCTACTAGGTGGCAAAAGAAACGACCCAGACCCCCAACTGAAGTAGTACAGAGCCGGGAAGAAGAGCCCACATCCGGTGAGGAACAATACTCCCCCCTGTGAGTATCGTCGAAGTGTTGTCACGCGGTTGGTAGTGCTTTCTTGCTCACATCGCGAGTGAAGTCCGGGAGTAAACCGGTGATAGAGGCCCAGGCCAACCCAAATGGCACCAACCAGGGCACTGAACTCTGGCCCGATTATCAAGTTCGTAGAGGAGAACAGATACTGAACAATAGAGATAGAAACAACAGAAATTCCACCAATGATGAGGATTCGAGCGATCGCATTATCCAGTCGACTTATCGTCGGATTGGCCATCCCTGTGTGAGTGAAGATGTTCAAACAATAAGAACCTGCCGGGAGGGCGCTCTGCTGCCGCCAGGCCGACATGGCGATCGCAAGGACCCCACCGACCCCCGAGCGCCACGGCGATCGCTACAGGTACTCGAGTGCCGACACCAAACTGGTCACTATAGAGGAGAGTAACTAGCGACCCGAGAATGCAGACCCGGCCCCACAAGCTCAGAGTGCCCCCAGTCCACCAATCACCGTGTTCCCCTCCTAAGGTGGTATCCGCTCCACTCTCAAGAGATGGATACGGCGACGACCGCTCCCCCGCGTACACGAAGACCTCAATCTCCTCGTCCTCGAAGGCAGGGTTCGTCGAAATGCTGTCGTTCAGCTTCGCTAATTCTTCAAGCCGCTGGTACGCTTCCTGCTCTGAATCAACCGTCCCACACGTAGAAGCCACCTGATGAGGCGTCATCCCCATCGGGGCTTCCGACATCAACGTGTTCACCACTTCGAGGTCGGGAACCTGTGCTGTCTCGCGATAAGTCACATCACGTGACATCACTGATCCCCACGGCCGGAATGCACAAAGATGGTATCTACTGTTCAGGCTGTTTTACTATACAACGCTATCAATGTGAACACTGCACGTCGGCCCGAGAATTTCGCTCCACCGAATCAGATATTCACTGCAGCGAAGTCAGAGTTCGCTGCAGCGAACACCGCCCCAGCCGGAAACGCCAACAATCCCATCTTCTGAGAACTGCCATCTCTGAGGGTTTAGACCGGTTTATTCGCTCCTCTACACCGAAACAGACCATAACCATCTACCATCAAGATTGCAGTATACATATTTACTAACATTCAACCACTCTTTTTGCCTTGGCTGACAATCCGACTATATGGCAACTGGCCAGCCATCTGTTGACATCAGAAAAGTACTCCCGAATGCGACCGACCCATCGTTTTATCACTCCATATCCTCGTGGACAACAAGTCAGGGACCAGACAACTGGCATGACGGATCAGCCCAGACTGGTATGGACGCCTCAATGAAACTGTCCACTGCGAATGGCATTCTCTCAATACCAGAACTAAAGACCCCACAGTCAGATGCGGTCCTGGGCATAACCGATAGTACAACCTCCGCCTCTGGGATCGCACAGCTTTGGCTGAGTTTCAACCCTAATCGAGAGTGGGCACGGGATGAGGGAGAAACAGTATCTCTCCGCGTTTCGTTTACGGAGAAAGGGGCTGCGACTGTTGCAGAAGGCCTTGCTGCGCTCGCTTCAGAACCCCGGCCAGCCGATAGTAGTACAAAGTCGGTAGCCTCTCTGGTTGAATCGCTTCTGGAAAATGCAGACACAGAGTCTTCCGACAGCGTTGAAGAGGCACCCCCGTCGGAGCTGTACAGTCTCGAGGTCGGTCTTGATATTCCAGGCGTCACGTCCAACCCTGATTCATTTATTACCGACGGAGAAATGACCCTCAATATCGAGCACCCCGAGAGCAAAGACAGCGTAGCGGCGATCTCCCTGGATCATGATGTCAGCGGAAATGGAGAGTGGGGGAACGCTCAGTCTACAGTCGATGCAGAGGCGGTGCTTCCCCAAGAAGTGGCCGCAGGAGTTGCCCTTCGTCTTGCAGCTGAAACCGCTGCCGCCAGCCTTGACGACTGGACAACCTGGGAACTCCTGGGGATCGAAGAGAAAGAAGACGAGTCAGGGGTGGTTAGTGCTCTCTCGGAGAAGATCACATCCAACTGAGACAGATCCCGCCCCAAGGACTATTTCTCTCCCTTACTGACTTGGAGATGAGGCAGTCCCGATGGAGCGCCAGCAGTGGCTGTCATCACGAGAAACCCATGAGCAACCAGCCAGACTGGTATAAGCCAGCAGGATTCACTCACGACGGTACCAGAGTCGAGGTCATGGCCACGCACGGGTGTGATCACGGCGACGTGACAACCGTCTTCTCGATTAACGACGACAGCACCGTGTTTCACGCCGATAAGCACTGTCCACGGCTCCACCAGAGCGAGCCATCAGCTCCGAGTTGGGCAGACACGCCGATTCGGCACCTCCGCGCGCACACGCTCGAAGAGGTAATGACATCACCGACCGACCCTGTCAAGCCGTGCAGTCACAGCACCCAGTCGATCACAGCCCTCGCAGAGTCGATCATGCAGCAGCGGGATCTACACGAGGTGCAACTCCGGTACTTCGAGCCAGGAGAGCGCCGACAGAGCATCACGGTCGAACGAACCCCCAACGGCGTAGAAGCCGATGTCCACAGTGACATCACACGAGACTGAACCCTCACTGCAATGACCGCAGACCGAACTGATCCATGACGAACCGAAACCTCACAACAACCCGCAAGCAGGTCTTCGGCGACGTCGAACCGGGAACAGAGTGCCGGATCTGCGGTCGCGACGTCGACGACGGACGGCGGAAGACGTGTTCAGATTTCTGCGACAACCTGTTGACCGCGGTGATGGGGATGCTCAACTGGTCGTCGATCAGACGACGGATGATCGACCGCGACGACGCAACCTGCCAAGGGTGCGGCTGGGACCGGCGGAGAGAGCAGACAGCGCGTGACCACATCCGCACTCTGATTGACGAAGCAGCCGGCCCACGACCCGAATCTCCTGATCTTGACGGCGATCACGAGAACTTCGACTGGAATACACACAGCAAGAAGATGCAGGCCTGGCGAGACCGTCGAGAAAACGCCATCACCCGGTACGGTGATCCGGATGAACAGAGTCGCACACTCCACGTTGATCACATCACTCCGATCGCCGACGGCGGTCACCCGTACGATCCCGGAAACCTACAGACTCTCTGCTCCGAGTGCCACAGCGAGAAAACAGCTCGCGAAAACGAGAATCGGGATCAGACACCGAGTCGAGGGGAACTCAGCCGAAAACTCACAGAGTTCGTCTCAGAGTAGACCCGCTCAATGAGTTTATACGCCCAGGGGGACGGCTGAGGTGGTATACAGCGGTGGTACGCAACCAGTGAGTTCACATACTGCATCTAGAGAAAGGTCAGCCGGCCCGTCACACAGACACATCACAGACACCAGAACCAGACAATGTCTAGCTCAAACGACAGCGATACCGAGACAGCCAGTGAAGAAGAACCCCCAAGGATGAACTACCCCCCCTCCCCCGAGGTCAAAACCGTTGAGACAGAGAGCTCTGGGTTCGACACTCCCCGTAGCATCGAAGTAGAAATCGAGTACTATCCGAGTAAAGGGTATGCTGACAAAGTGACTGAAACTGTCTCCTTCCGCGTAGAGGGAGCAACAGCAGTCCTCTCTGACGTTAGGGGCAGCAGACGGCTTAGTGAACAACTGGTAGCCATCGTCACTGCCTGTGAGGGTGTCAAGGAGCATCCGATCATCAAAAACGTCGAAGGACTCAGTGAAGCCATCGGAGAAGCAGAAGACTTTATTAAAAAGTGTGAAAAAAGGAGTGAGTAGAGCTTACCATGACAGACAGTCAGTCAGTCCCTGACCTCTACGCAGACAGAGGGGAAGAGAAGTTCGAGCCAGTTCTGACCGATGGTGAAGTGGAAGATAAAGAGTTACTCACCAGCGCCCTCTCCGAGACAACCCTAGTTGTCCTCGACATTACCGATCCAGTTGACGAGATGCCACCACAGACGGCTATCAAAGACGGAGTAGCAGCAAGCGGAGGGACAGCAGTGAAGCTTCGGCTAGAAACCGACAAGGGAACAACTGAACGGACACTCCGCCCCTTTGAGGCGAAGAAGCTCGGTAAAGCGCTACTGGGGGTTGGACAACACGCCGAAGAAGCACAGGAGGAGATAGACAAGCGTAAAGAGGGTGAACCAGCATGAGCGTAACCGAGTCACCTGACTCCGAATCCTACCGAATCAACTGTCCAGACTGCGGGTGGACCAGTCAATGGTACTCCAAGTTTTCCGGAGAGCAAGCTGCGAAGGTAGACGCAGCACTGCACTACGTCGACAAGCACGACGGACTGATCCCAGACTCAGCACCATTCGGAAAGAATCAGTGTCCGGGCTGTGGTGACATCCTGGGTCTCGATGACACCGCCAGTTGCTCAGAGTGTGGACACGTCCCAGAGGAGCACCGAGCATGACTCACTCAGCCGACAGCGATCAGACAGACAGCCTCCCACTTGCCCACGGTGTAACCATGAGCCAGCGCATCTGGCCCGAGGGCAGCGGCGTCGTTCACAACGAGGCTGATCCCTGCTCGTCAGCGCCGACCGACGTCCGCACAGACCTCCACACTGTCCCGGGTGACGGGAAGCGACTCTGTTCAGACTGTGAGTGGCCAGACGGCGCGAAGGCTGCACTAAAGAAGCGCTGACAGCACCGAGACAGGCCTAAGCAGTTTCATTCCGCATCCTGCAAGGGTTCCACCGCGTGAGGCACGCCGTAGGTCAGCTCTCGTGACAGGCTCGTCTCGCGGGGCATATATCAACCAGACTTTTACTGTGTGGTCCAATATCGGTAGTTGACCCGGCGACGTGCCAGCGTCAACGGGTTATCATGGGTGTAAGCGAGACGGCCTGTCGACGCTACTACGTCGCCAGGGTCTCATGGAGTGAGATAGACAGTCCGGTGGCGTTGCACCGCTGCCGGACATCCGCTCAATCAGTCACAGAAACCTCCACCAAGAGCCCACACTCCGGGAGATAGCCCAGGTTTTCCACCTCAATTACCGCCTGTCATCCGCTAAGGTTCTCAACGCGCTCTGCCTCGATCTTCTCGAACAGCTCCGTCGGCTCCGCGAGGTCGCCGGCCGGTGGCTCTAGGGCGGCGTCGGTCTCGACGTCGTGGACGGATCCCGCCTCGCCGAGTTGGCTCCACAGCGTCTCGCTCTTGTCCGGACACACCGGCTCGAACAGCACCGCGATCGCCTTCGCGAGCTGGACGCAGTCGCCGATCACCTGCCGGGCGCGGGTCTCGTCGTCGTCGACGAGGTTCCACGGCTCCTCGCGCTGGATGTACTCGTTGCCGAACCGCGCGAGGTCGGTCGTCGCCTCCCCGACGGCGCGGATACTGTAGTCGTTCACCCCGCCCTCGAACGCCTCGATCGCGTCCGCGATCGCCTCGCGGACCTCGTCGGACGGCTCGACCTCCGGAGCCGTCTCGAAATTCCGGTGGGCGAACAACAGCGAGCGGTAGAGGAAGTTGCCGACCGTGCCTACCAACTCCGTGTTCACGCGCTCGCGGAACTTCTCCCACGAGAAGTCCACGTCGCGCTGGAACGCCCCGTTCGTCGCGAGGTAGTAGCGTAACAGGTCCGGGTGGAACCCCTCTTCGAGGTACTCGCTGGCCCACACTGCGTGGTCACGCGACGTCGAGAAGGCTTTCCCATCCAGAGTGAGGAATCCGCTAGCAAGGATTGCTCGCGGCTCTGTGTACCCGACAGCACGTAGAAGAGCCGGCCAGAACACCGTGTGGTGTTGGATGATGTCGCGACCGATCACGTGAATAACCTCGCCACCCCGGTTGGGAACACTGATGTTGTCGGTGGGATCGCCAGCACGGTTCTCACCGCTGACAACAGATCCGTCGCTTGGAGCGCCCCATGCCTCAGCCCAGTCAAACGTGTCAGCTCCAACGCGCTCCGTGTACTGGCGCGTCGACGAGACGTACTCGATCGGTGCGTCGACCCAGACGTACAGAACCAGATCGTCCGCCTCGCCGTCGTCCGCAGGATAGTCAACACCCCAGTCCAGATTCCGTGTGATACACCAGTCGCGAAGTTCCCCTTCGACCCACTCACGAGGCTGGTTCTGGGCGTTGTCTGTCCCTTCCAGACGATCGAGGAACGCCGACAGGTACTCTTGGAATTCCGTCACCCGGAAAAACCGATGTACCTCATCGCGATACTCTGCCTGTGTCCCAGTAACAGTCGAAACAGGGTTTTGGACTTCTCCGGGTTCAAGATGCCGGCCGCACCCCTCATCACACTCATCACCACGTGCGTCCTCACCACAGTACGGACAGCTCCCCTCAACGAACCGATCTGGGATGGACTGATCCGCCTGAGGGTCGTACGCGACAGGCACCTCACGTCGATAGATCAACCCTTGCTCCTCGAGCTCACGGACGAACGCTCGTGTGGTGGTATGGTTGATCGCATCATCTGTCGATCCGTAGTTGTCGAACCGGACACCAAACTCCTGGAATGTGGATCGGAAGTCCTGGTGATGGCGAGTAGCAAATGTCTCAGGAGCCTCCCCCTGAGAGTACGCCTCAGAGACAACCGCAGCACCGTGCATGTCAGACCCACATATGAACGCAGTTTGTTGCCCAACTGAACGCAAAGAACGACTCAACACATCTCCACCGACGTAGGTCCGAAGGTGACCGATATGAAGGGGGCCGTTCGCATACGGGAGCCCACACGTCACGACAGCCGGATGATCAACTGGGTACTGATCTAACGCCATACATCAGAGATTCCTCCCTGAGTAAATAAGCAAAAGGGGGCTGTGGGAAGCCCTAACACCCCGCCCAGTTATGCCTGAGTGTGTAATGTTGGAGGCACACTTCAGTACGCAGCTAGTTTAAAGAATATTTGGTTATCAACTGGGCTTGAGTATGCCTGTATCATTCACGTACCGACAACCGACGGCTCGTGTCCGCGAGATTAGCCGACCACCGGAGAGGCGCAGGAGTCGCCCAAGCCTCGTCTCCGGCTGCAGGAGACTCGTCGAATCTCGCTACTCGGTGTCGGGCTCGCCGCCATCCACCGGCTACTCAAGCCCGTGGTCCCGCAGTACAGGTCGTCCCTGGTCTCACTCGCGTCGGCTACATCCTCCTCCCTCGTAACAGTTCAACGTGGAGTCGTTTCTTCTCCTCGCGGATTCGTCCCACTTCGCGAGAGGGTCCCCCGAAGACCCGTGTGGTTCGAACCCGTCAAGACCGGTCGGGCCAGTGTCGGTAACGGGCACACCCTCGTTAGTCGCCGGAGGAGGAGAACACGCCGTCACCGGGCAGCGAGAGGTCGATCCTCTCGCAGGGGAGGCTGAAGTCGGCCGCTGAGTGGCTGGCGATGTGTTCGGCTTTCCATTTGTGTCCCCCGAGGTCTTCCTCGCAGACAGGACAGGTCATGAGCACGAGCCCCCGATTCCCACCACCCGACATTATCGCGGCCGAATCATATGTCTCTCTCCCCGGTACTCCGGCGATGACAGTTCCCAGTGCCGTCGTCGCGGGCGAGTGCGTCGTGGCGCCGCCGAATCGGTCGTGGTCGCGAGTGACGGTGGCCACCTCCGCTACGTACGGCTGGCTACCGACCCGACCGAGACGGGCGTACTGCCGGATGTCACCCCGAGCAGTAGAGGCGTCACGTCGGCTACTCCAGTGCCTTTGGATGAACGGCAGAGGGATGCCGTCCTCGATCTCGAAGCCGTCGGCGAGCACCTGGCGTGCCTCCGGTGGGGGTGCGCCACCCGGGGACCGCTCACGCACGGGCGATCCCCCCGAGAGTGTCCGCCGTCACGGGCGGTTCGACGATACAGCTGTCGCTCGTGCCACCGGTTATCTTAAACCGGGGCGCGTACTCTCTCTTCATGCGGTGAGGTAGACGGCCCGTCGACGTCCCAGCGTCGCCGGGCTCACCCAGAGACATCATACGCACGTGTGATGTCCTGCTCAACCCTGCGCGACAGCCTGAGCGACGAGATTGCAGAGTCGCTAATCCGTCAAATGTCCTCGGTGATATAGACCCGAAACGACTAATGCGACGAGACTATAATCAAGACCGACAGAGGTGACTAGTAATGGACTGGGAAATGTTGAAAGCCTGGAATAGGTTTATTGTCAGGATGGTAGTATATTCGCTTAGCCTCCTGTTTAGCTACCGAGTCTGGCAACAAGGGCCGCCTGATATCACCCTTCAGAGTACTCTTCAGGTGGCGTGGGATGCGATGACAGCCGCTATTGGTGCTCTGTTGGGGCTTCTCAGTATCGTCCTCGTTGCCACTCTACTCACAGCCGTTGTTAGGGGTCTTGCTGACAAGCATGAGTATCCCTTCAAAAAGGTTGGTGTCGGACGACGAACCTGGACCGAGGACGATCGCGTAGATGACAACGCACGCTGTGTCCACTGTGGACTAGACGACGACAGCAACGACGGCAAGGTTCACTGCTACGCCGAGGATCTCGTTCTCTTCAGTTTCGTCCTCTCAACGAGGTCATACGGCCAGACCTACGAATGTACCCAGTGCGGCGAAGCCTCACCGGAAGAGTACGTCGCGCGACGCGACAAGCACGAGAGTGCCACCATCCGCGAGGGATCGCTCGGCGAACTCGAGGGAAGCAACGGAAAAGCGGAGACTGTGAACGGTCCCGCCGACGATAGGTGTGAAGAGAAGTTCTCCGCCGATGCTGTAGGAGGTACTCCAACTCAGCGTAAGTAGTCAGATGTGGTCCAATATCGGTACTTGAGCCGGCGGCGTGCCAGCGTCAACGGGTTATCATAGGTGGACGTGAGACGGCCTGTCGGCAGATCGTCGCAACAAGACGTCATCGACCTCTGATTGACTCTCACGCCAAAGAACCCGACCACTCACCACCTCACAACTCCGACGAAGCCTCCGTTCATCATGCCTCACCTACACTTCCAGTCGCGGTATCACAACGATCGGCACCTGGGCCCCGTGTGCAATGAGCACCAGACGACCAGCGAGAACCCACTCTCACTCCGAGCCCAAGTGAGACGTCTAGTAGTTCCGTCTCTGTCTCGCTCTGACTTGGCATCACCCTCAATGCCGGCAGTGGTCAGTTCTCGATGGGGCAAGAGCGCCTGACACTCCAACCTAGAGTAGTCAGATGTAGATAATCAGCCGGTACAGCCGAATTCCTGCCGTTTGAAGAACTCACGAAGAGGAGAGTGGGGTGCAGGATTTGATATAGCAGAATAGAGTTTAGCAGTTGCCAGAAACACCCACTGACCATCTGAATCGGGGGAAATCGGCACCTCAGAGACACGCAGTAACACTATGGGTTTTTTTGAAAAGACACAGTGCTCACCGCCGGGTCGCCGCCCTTGGGGACAGCAGATTCTCGACGTAGAGAACACGCCGTTGGTAGCCTTTCTACTAGCACCGGCCTTTATATGTCTTTCTCTACTAGTAGAGGGTGGGCCCACAATGATCGCCTACAAGTGCGCGAACGGTCACGTTCGCTCAGAATCAGACGAAACAGACGCCGCTGACGCCAAGCCAGAGCTCTGCCGCGAGTGCAACGCCCGACTCGTCAGCAAAATCGTTCCACTATTTGAGTGTGCGGAATGTGGAAACATCTGGGGGTACTCAGGCGACGCAGAATCCCCAACCTGCTCAGATTGCCGGAGTAAGCGGACAGCCCCGGTCAGATCGGAAGACGAGCGGGAGACCGTCGACAGCATCCGTGCCTCTGACTACCGACCAAGCGTCCACACTATTGATGATACGGTGCGTCATCAGCTCGGAGACGACCTCGCCACAACCGACCCTGGCCCTTGGAAGCAGACAACCGGACCAGATGAACTCGTGTGGATCATCGAACAACGGGGGCACCACCGCGACGGAGGCGCTCCTGGCTACCTGATTCGTACGATCACCCCGTTGACCGGCGGCGTAGGGGAGTTTATTATCTCAGCGGCTAGGCTTGAGGAGATGATCGAGAACGATGACCTCAAACCGGCAGATATCGATACCAAAGCCCCGCAGTAGCGGACAGCACCGAACCTACAACACCACCAGAAGTAGAGAGGATATCACGGAGCTGGTTTCAGGCTCCGACGAAACGTCAAGGTCTACAGA
Organism: Halobaculum sp. MBLA0147; assembly: GCF_041361345.1. Lineage (NCBI taxonomy): Archaea > Methanobacteriati > Methanobacteriota > Halobacteria > Halobacteriales > Haloferacaceae > Halonovum > Halonovum rutilum. The sequence continues at coordinate 135,592 of NZ_JBGKAD010000004.1, forward strand.
CCTGCTCCGTTCTGACGCGCAGCCAGCTCGTCGAGCGCGGCCGCAATCTCCTCTCGTGGTGCCCCCACGATCGACCCAACCCGCTCGGTTCTACGTCACTCGGGTCAGCAGGGTGAGCCTCAACGAACCGTTCAACCTCCCGGAGTACCTCGGGGTCTGGGTTAGGCACATGCTCAGGTCAGTACGCCAGCGGGAAAACGGCCTCGGCGGCTAGGGTGCAACCCATATCTTTGACTTTCAATCACCCACATCATAGCTAATGATTTAGACGGAATCGCCTTTGACTCGCACACCCTCGCTGTCGGGTACTACGACACTCAAAATACGCAGGTCAAATCGAGAGTTTAGAGACGCTGTATATTCCACCGCTCTAAGAGCGTCTCGTCGTTGGGACCATCGACAACGTAGGATGGACCCCATCCACCGACACCGTTACAGCAACTGGGAGGACGTAATCGGTTTTCCCCCTGAGTCCCAGTGATCGGATCCCAGTCCGTGTCTGGTCTCCAGAGATCCTGACGCCATCTTTCCATGCCTCAAACTATTTATACCAGCAGGGTCTGGGTGGACTATGGATACACCTGCACGACAACCGGCCGACTCACCTGCACCGATCGCAACCGACGGTGGTGTTACCGTCACCGACTCGGGACAGCTTGGTCAGACCGAGATCAGAGCACTGGCTAATGAGTACCGTGACGCTGTCCTCACCAGTATGGGCGTCGTCGGTACATCCGATAAGCCGATCACCAGCCGAATCGGGAAGGAAATCCGCACCTACTCAACTGGAACTCCAAGTCCACACGACGGAGTGGACGACACAGGATGCGCCCCAGTGCTGTACGATACGAATCACGTCGACGTGGCTGACCGCATAGAGGGCCATCCGAGCGCAGAGTACACGACCTACAGAAGAGGGCTCAGAGTGACATCGCGAGGGTCAAGGCCAGCAGACGCAATCGCTTGGGACACTGTTCCGACGCCAAGAGAAACCCGGATCGCGATGTACCTGACACAGCTCAGTGAAGCCTGCCTTGCGACAAATCAGAACCCCATCGACTCCGAGTATGCCGCGACAGCAATCATAGATACGGTGTGGCCCCGTTACGCTCGTGATGGGGACATCTGGGTTGACACACGCGATGCCCCTAGCGTACACAAGGTCTGCCTGGCCGAATGTGTATCAGCTGTTACCGACCTGAACTCAAAGGGTGGTGTCTCGCCAGTCCGCATCGACAGGGACGTCGACGACGACAACGTGTACTGGCGGGTCGCCTCTGACGACTTCGTTGAGGAACTCGTGTCAACAGAAGGCTCTACCACCGCCGACCGACGGGTGTACTACGGCCCAATTGAACCCGAAAAGATCGACGCCGAAACGAGCGTTGCCGGCGAGATCACAGCAGAGGGCCCCGGGGGACATCACGTCGATACTCAAGTACTGACGATCCCCGAGGCACCGCGTCCTGAAGCCCTCCTCGACCTTCCAAGACCACCAGTTCGTTCCCCCAACACGTAGAGAACCAGTGTTGAGTAGACAACTGATCAAGAACGTAGACTCTTGATCACCCTGCCACCAGTTATAGACACAGGCTATAAGTGGATATAGGTATAATCGATACCTAGGTCAATAAGATGGCGAAGAACACCAGTGAGTCAGACGAAACCGACAAGTATCGAGCCGATGACTGTACCGAACCTGCTGACCAGTTCGAAAAGGGAACCCCAGGCGACCTCAACGGTACTGAGGACGCTGTGAGGATCTACCGCGCCGCACCAGGGGAGTTCGTGTGTGCGTGGCGTGAAGATGATCAGCACGTCGTTCGACTCATGGGCACCGAGCCGGGACAAGACTGGACACGGGCCTACCCCGCCCAGCGAACCCACGTCTTCCCAGGTGAGAAAATGTGGACCATCCCGGACAACTGGGAGCACCAGCTTACGATCCGGGGCGCTGACAGCAGAGCGTGGGACCTCTACCACATCCCCAAGTCGGGCGTTGATGTGAAGATCCTGAAGACCGACAACGTCCATCCGGCCGACGCGTGGGTTCAGGTCAAGACGGTCGGCGAGTTGAAGGTTGAGTGGGTCGGTTCCTGGCACTGGGAGAACACAAAAGCAGCCGTTGAGACCGCTCGCGAGATACACGGAGCCCACAGCCCGGTCGTCGACAGCATAGAGCAACTCAAGAAACTGAGCTATCGCGTTGAGCAAGAGTACGACGCCGCTGTAACTCCCCATGCAAAGGAGGGGCTCTTTGACTGCCTCGGACCAGGGAGAATGATGGATGGATGGACGTTCGACAACTGGAGGGTAGGGTGGACAGAGTCACTCGAGGAAGTTCTGCTAGAGGTCCTAGATGGCACGAGAGAGACCCGCAAAGCCGTTCAAGAGATCCTCATCAAAGAGGATGTGGTGTCAGTCTATCCAGAGGTCCGTCCGTCCATCATCAGTGAAGGACTCCCGGACGACTATCGGATTCGATCGCTGATTCAAGCTGGATGTAGCCCGAGCGAAGCTGTTGACTATCTCATAGCCAGATCGGACAGTCCCCACGACGTCACGCAAGCAGAGTGGGCTGATGAACGGCGGGTTTCCCAACCGACAGTGAGTGACAACATCCGGGCCGCGGAAGCTACGCTTGAAAAATGAACCGAGATACACGCAACCGGGACCTACACATGACGCTTTCAGATAAGAACGATGGAGGCGATGGAGAATCGACTAGACGCCGAGGGACCGGGTCTTGGTCTAACCTAGTTGTGGCTTACGACACATCAGAATATACATCGGACCCACTACCAGACATCACGCTTGTTGGGTTATCAGGGAAGGAGGACACCAACATCACAAAGATGTTCAAGAATGACCCGAAGGCGTCACCCCTCGGTGCTGTTGGAGAGGGTTTCCTTAACAGGCTAGAGGAACAAACACCTGAGGATAGAACCCCCTCAGCAGTGGCCCTAGGGCCTGCTTATCCGGAGGCATACAGTACGCTCCCACGAGATTACCGGAAGCAGTTGAAGTCCAAGCTCGCACCGATGCGGTGGACGCGGGCAGCTGAGCTCCGATCAGCACTTGGTCAATCGGAGGCGTGGACCGAGAGTGAACTGTACACGGTAAATGGGTCCACCGTAGGCAGTAAGAGAGGAACTGCCTCAGAAGTAGACTACAGTGGAGACCTCAGCCACAAGAGGCTGATGAAGATCGTCCAACGACACCCAGAAGGGGTGACGGCAAGAATAGCGAGTAGGTACTTCGACTTCAGCAGACGCGTAGTGGGTCGGGCACTGAACAGACTCACAGAAGTAGGGGCAGTCGCGAAACGGGAGATGGCCCGATCGTCGACTATCTGGTATGACCCAGCTCTCAAGTATGCTAACCAGCAGTATGAGGGACACGACCCCCTCCTCTCACCCGAGAGTGAGGTTTTCCTGACGCAAGGGGGAGACCTAGCTAAAGGGCTGAAAAAGCTCGACAGAGACATCAGACAGTGGGTAACAGCGGCAACACCAAGCGACGCACCTAGCAGGTACCATCTTGAACTCCTAGCCGAATTCCTCGGGCGCACTGACCTCTTCGATACCCCGTTCGAGCAGATGGTAACCGAGATCCAGAATCAACTGGATAATCTCGAAGGGGAGGCAGAGGAAAAGCACAAGGGTGTGATGCTTGATCGTGTACCTCGATTCTGGGAAGGTACGCCTGCCTGTGAGTACGGCGAAACGGCAGTTAACTCCCTTACCGATCTCCCAGCGGTCAGTGACCTCCCGTATGAATTACCGACTACTCCAGATCGCGTCGGAGACACTCCTGAGGAAATCGATAAATCCGAGATCAGGCACAACGTCATCGACGCTGATGCGATTCTGACAGCTATCCATCGTCTCCCGTCTGCGACAACAGCAAACGAACTCTCCCGATTGTTGGACCGATCAAAAGGGGGTGTCAAAAACGCCCTTGATGATCTAGTAGAAGCGGGGCTCATCCAGGCCCGAGAGGGGAGTAAGAGTAGATTCGTCTACCCAACCCCAATGTCTGACATTCCGCACACTCTGGATCTCCCAACAGTTACGAACAGTAGAAATCTATTCCCAGGGGATCTCAGTATCTTGTTCACCGATGCTGAGGTAGAGCTGTCCAAGTACACAGTCGAGACGACACCATCAAGTCGGCTGTCAGGAGCAGATGTGGACAAGCTTCTGTCGATGAACCCGTATGCTGATGGACTTTGGGACGCCGACCCAGAGTGCCTCGGGTACGAGTATGAACCGGCACAAGAAGAACAAGAGAACTTCGGAGAGGGGCTACCAGTCGGCAGCCTGATCTACTTAGTGAACGCCGTTTCTTCACAGGCAACTAAAGAACACTGTAGCAGTAGAACCTTCGAAAGGGGTCAGGCTGGTGTAATTGACAACCACCTCAAGTCAGTAAGAGAAAAAGTACAGCCAGATCGAGAAGCATTCTTAAATGGGTTCAAGGAAAGGTATGAAAACAATGAACACAGGCCCCAGAGACGCACTATCTCACGTGATACTGCGTCAGGCTATATAAGCTCAATAGAAAATGGGAGCAGAAAACACAACCCTGAGGCCTACCAGTCTTACCTCAGACAAATCCTATTCGAGATGGCCGTTAAGGACAGCCCCCTAGCCTAACGAAGACAGAAAGGAAAAGGTCAGTGTTGACCATCCCAGGTACCTGAACCGGTTACATCACCACGAGAAGAACTCACGAGGGGAGTCTGCCTGTTGCCCTACCGATCAGCCAACCGCTCTTGAGCAACGGCCCCGAACTCCTCGATATCCACTGTGGCTAGCTCGTCATCCTCGAGGAGCAGCCGAAGCCGAGGCCGTCCGACGTCAATCGGAACCTTGTCGGTCCCGATGAATCCGAGATCCTCAAGATTCGTCTTCGACCGCGAGAAGGTTGCTTTCGACGAGATACCAACATCCTCACCGGCTTTTGAGATGTCGTACAGAAGTCCCTCGTTACGTGCAGTGAGCAACAGCAACAGCTCGACCTCGGTGACAGTGTCGTCACCGACGACATCCATGTGGCCCAGCACGGTTTCAAAGTCTGAACGGACCTCCTCACCGACTTGCTCTTCGATACCAGCAAGAGCCCGACTCAGTGCTGGAGTTCGAAGAGAAAACTCGTCACGCACGCCGAAGGAATCACTGCACGTATCAGCAAATGTTTGGACAATCTCAGAGTCGGAGGCAGGAAGTGCAGCGAACGGTCCACCTGTCTCATCTACGACCCCGAAAAGGGCATCATCACTAACCACTCCTGCAGTCCGGACTGTGGGGTCAGCAACGTACAGTGAGACTATCCCGGCCTCCACGTGCTCAGCCAGGTACGACGAGGGAAGGAAGTTGCTCCGAACTTCCTTCAGACTCTCATCAGTGGCCACAACATGCAGTGTCTCAGGGAGTTCCCCAGCGTCGAGTGTGGATAAGGACTCCAGAAGTTCAGGGGACGGATTAGTGAGGTAGGTCTCCCCACTGACCTGATCGAACATGGTTCTCAACAGATCGTCTCTACTTTCGGCTGTTACTTCTTCTGGCATACACGAACATCTACAGTGGTTACGGTACTTACAACTGTCGTGTGCCCCAACCTCATTGACAGATATCTCTGATATCAAATGTTCTAGATCGGTAAATCATATTATCTGTTTATCGGACTAAAAGGCATGGACTAGAGTACCGCCAACCCGAGTACGCTAGCAGATAGCAACAGGAAGCCCGATCACTCTGAATAGCCCACAGTAGGTTACCGGAATCGGTCGATCGCTGATGACACAGCGTCGAAACTTCTGCCTGTGACACGGCTTCCGTTCACAAAGATCGCTGGAGTGCCGTCGACGCCAGCTTGCTGGCCAGCCTCTTTATCGCGTCTAACCACTGGACGATACACGTCTCCTTTTGCGGCCTGGATCGCCTCGCACGGCTCGGTGTCGGCTTGTTCGGCTCCAGCTCCTACCGTGTCCAGCGAAAAGCTCTCCTGGTTCTGATACACCTTGTCAGCGTACAGGAAGAACGCCTTCCCTCCGCCCGTTGTCGCCACTGAACGGCCAGCACTGGCTGCCTTCCACGCCCAGTCTCGGACAGGGATCGGGAAGTCATGGTGTTCATACCGGATGGTCCCCAGAGGAAGGTACTCGTCGATGATCCGGGGCAACACCTCGAGTGAAAACGTCGCACAGTGGGGACACGAAAAGTCCTCCCACACCTGGATCACGACGTTCGCGTCTGTCTGCGAGGGCCCGAGTGCCGGTGTCGGAGCCGACGATACACTCGACTCAGGAGCGCTCTCGCAGTCGTAGGAACTCCCTCCTTGGCCGAGACATCCGGCGCTCGCACTCAATCCTCCAACAACTGTCCCAGTAGTCGCGAGTACCTGCCGTCGCGATAGTCTGTTCGGTTGACTGGTCGCGCGCTCCATACCGTCGTTTCCTCTCAAACACACTTAACAGTCATCTCCTGGCTGCGCCGAGCTAACCAACGCACCCCCCCACGAAACAGAGAGTGTTGGTTAGCTCACTCAATCGCGTCACTCCGAATCGCTCCCCAATCCAAGCGAGTCAGATAGATGTTTAACCACCCGTGGACGATGAATATCTGACGGCCTCCCGATCAACTCATGACTGGCACCCGAGGAGCAGACGGCAAGCTCATCTCACACGGAACCGTTGTTGTCGACACTGAATCGTCCCTATCGAAGCGCTGGATCTGCATTTCGACGCCGCCACAATTCTCGATCGCCGAGTGGACACTTGCTCAAGACGATCACTCAGTCGCGTCCAGACATCCATCGTACGACCCGGACGAGGACATCGCACTCGTCGTCGACGAGACCACGTTCATAGAGACGATTCCATACTACACTGGCAGCACCTACATCACACCGACTGACGCGAGCAGTCTCCTGCCGCGCTTCTCCGCTGTTCCAGTCTCTCGGCTCAAACGGGTCGGTGTGTTGCGGCCGGTACCGATCCCGACGTCCACAATCCTGCCGAACCGCTATCACAGGCAGCAATACTCCGTTTCCGATCAAAAGGACCTGATCGACAGCATCGAGCCTGGTGGAGATCCCAACAAGCCACCGCTTCTCTTCCCGCAAAGCACTGATCCCCCACGGTTCGAGCTCCTCGACGGCCACAAGCGCGTGTGGGCAGCTGCTGTCGTCGAGAATGAGACTATCACCTGCAACGTGATGTACGGCAGTGAACGACGAGCTATCCGCGAGTGGGCCTACGAACACTGCACGAAATACCCACAGCCTACGCGGGAGGCCGTCATCCAGCAAATGGCCGAGGACTTCGAGCGCGTCAATGAGTTGGTCCCGAACTGGGTAGATGTCTCGACGGCAGTTGACCGCTCACACCCGTGAGAACACTTGCAGGCCGGTGTGGCCAGGTCAGATCACCGATGGGCTAGGACGTTTGATCAGAGACATCTGCCATGTCTTCTTCGAGCGCCCTGACAGTCTCGCTGATCTCATCTGCCATCTCCCGCTGTTTGTCAGTCGCCGTAGCCGTCTGCTCAACGGCTGCCACGAGGTCATCACTTTGTTCAGCAACAGTATCAACCATGCTGGCGACCTCTTCGGCGCTGGCAGCTTGGTCGCCAGTCGCGTTCGCGATCTCTGAAAGCCCGTCGCTCACCTCAGTGATGGCGGCTTCGATTTCTGCTTGGTTACTCTCCACATCCTCAATCTCACTCGCAATCTCACTCACTGCTTCGTTCGAGGCCTCGACGCGATCCACAGTTGTCACAGCCGTTTCGCGAACCTCCTCGACGATGTCTTCGATCTCTTCGGCCCGCTCCTTGCTCTCTTCAGCGAGGTTCTTCACCTCGTCTGCGACAACAGCGAACCCGTCACCACCCCGATCCACACGTGCCGCTTCGATGTTCGCGTTCAACGCCAGCATGTTCGTCTGATCTGCGATGTCGTCGATCACTGTCACCACCTCGCTGATCTCGTCGACGCGTTCACCAAGCCGGCGAGTATCGGCAGCCACATCCTCAGCCTGTACCGCGACATCTTCAACCGACTCTGCCGTCTCACGTGCTGACTGCGCGCTCTCCGCGGTCAATTGTTCGGCCGTCTCAGCCTGACTCGAGACAGCATCAGCCGTTGAGGCGATCTCTTCGACAGTCGCTGAGAATGTCGCGACTTCCTGTTGGACATCCTGGATGCTCTCGGACTGAACAGCGGCCGTCTCAGCGGCTGTCTCTGATTGTTCAGCTGCCGTCGACGCGGCAGTCCGGAAAGCTTCAACGGACCCTTCCACGTCCTCAGCCATCCGCTCTTGGAGCGTCTCGATTTCCTGACGTTGCTCAACGAACGATGTCACCTGGTTAAGCACCTCCACTCCCCCGACAACCGTTCCATCCGGAGCCGTGATCGGAACCGCCAATGCACGAGCGTGCTCAGTCGTCCCCTTAGGCGTCTCTGCCGACCGAACTGTTTCCTCTCGGATCGGCTCCCCAGTCCGTAGCACGGTCTCAACGAGCGTCTCGTCTTCCCCCTCGGTGCCGAACAACTCGTATGCACCCATCCCTTCGGCCTTCTCACCCGGCACTCCCATCAGGTCACTCGCAGCGTCGTTCCAGAGTGTGATGATACCTGAGCCATCAACGACGAACGCAGGCTCAGGAAACTGTGACACAAGCAGCTCGAACGAGCGCCGCCAATCCATTCCATCTGCCTCAGAACCCGACACGAGGTCTGCTGCAGTCGCTTCTGTTGGAGCAGCCATACCCGTCTTCACGTTCCGAAAAGGAAGACTCCTACGTCTGCTACCGCTGCCCACACTCACCCCGCCCCCGGTGACACCACTCACCAACTGGGTGGTCTACCCCGTGCCCGGTGTTCTGAACACACCCCTCGTGGCCAGTGTTCTTGCTCGTAGTGATTTGAGCACCAGTACAATCACCTACCACCCCCGTGGCCAGTGTTTCGCCCACCCACCGCATAGCCAGTGTTCTGACGCGAACTATCTCTCCCATCAGACGACCCCAGTGCGCCCCCCACACACCACTTTGCGAGTGTTAGGCCTCCGCAGTACAGCGATTAATCCGAACTCGGGGACACACAGTCCGATCCACCTGTGAAGGATGAGAGCCAGAAATCCAAACAGGGACAATCGGCTACTCTTCAGCAAGTGATGGCCCAGCAGTGGCATCGCGGAGGCGATCGTCGGCCCGCAACGCATTGACCACCAAATCAATATCGATGTTCAGGCTATATTCATACCGGCGGCCACCTGCCTTCCCCTGATTATCATCGGTTGTTTCGATAAAGCTCTTCATCGCCAGCTTGTTCAGTCGGTTGAGAACAGTCCGCTCTGACTTGACCGTCGCATCCACCTGCCCGCACACTTTTTCATAAATCCCGTAAATCTCCTGCCGGCGTGCTGGTGCTCGGTCAGCCTTTTCCAGAGCAGTAACTGCATATAACACAATGTGGCTCTGTGTCGGGAGATCACGAAGTTCCTGCTCGATCACAGACTCCTCAACCAACCGCTGTGCTTCTCTCACATGGTCGTCAGTCACCTCAGACGCTCCCTGTCGACGGGCTAGCGTCCCTGCCTTATGTAGGATATCGATCGCGTGGCGCGCAGACCCAGTGTCTTGACCCGCAAGCGCGCCTGCCAACTCAATCACTCCATCATCAATCGCTCCCGGGTAGAACGCCTCGTCTGCACGTTGTTCCAAGATTGCTCCTAGCTCGTCCGCATCGTATGGCCCGAACCGAATCTCGAACTCACACAGTGTCGACGTCACACGAGGGGACAGGCCGTCGCGATACCTGAAGTCGTTACAGATCCCGATCAACCCCACGTGTGTTTCCTCCAGATTCCCAATTGACTCCGCCCGCGGGATCTGATACAGCAGCGAATCATCTTCGCCCAACGAGTCGATTTCGTCCAGCACAACCACCACGTGCGTTGCCTCACAACTCTCGATTTCTTCCCATAGGAACTCATATACTCGGCTCGTCGAATGCCCAGTCGACGAGATCTCCTCAGACGATGACCGGAACGTGTTGACAAGCTGTGTGACAACGTCATACGACGACCGGTCACGGCAGTTCACCCAAATGGTCTCGAGATCAACATCATCATACTCCTCGGTAGCGTCTTTTAATTCTCCCAAGACGATCTGGGTCGCGTCAGTTTTGCCAACCCCCGTATCGCCATACACGAAGATATTCTGAGGAACCGACGCATTTGCGATCGGCTGAAGCGCCTGGATGTAATCTTGTCGTTCCTCCTCACGCTCCATGAGCTCGTCTGGGGTATAAGAGTCGCGGAGGACGTGCTCGGACCGAAAGATATCGCTATCCCGGCTGAAGGGCTCCATGCCAGCACCGAATATCTAGAGCGGGTTAACTCTACCGACACGCCTTTCGAAAACCCACCCCATTTCGTGTGTTTCGAGTGTTCCCGTAATCACGGTTTCTTTATAAACACCCCCACACCCCACTTTGCGAGTGTTAGCGGTGAGAACGGTGGGGTGGGGGGAACCCACCGCAACACATAGTAGATAAAGACAGGATGAACCCCAACCGTGAAACATCAGATTACGGATAAGGAGCACTCTACTGTGGATACAGCAGTGCCACTACCGGCAACAACAACAACAATAACAACATTTATAATAACGTGTTGTAGAAGGGCGGTAACTACAGCAGTTCCCTCCCCCTTCGCGATGATACTTCATCCACACCAGCAACTGGTACAGGTCTTCTACACGCCATTATCGTCTTTCACCCCGATATACAGGTGGCAGGGTCAACCCCCCACCCCTCTTCGACGAGACTAACACTCGCAAAGTGGGGTGTGGGGGTGTTTTTAACTAATCCCGGAAACCGGCAACACTCGAAACACTCGAAACACTCGAAACGGTGGTAGGCACGTCCGTCACTAGGAGACGCCCGACTACATTTGACGCTCCCACCACTAAGAGCCCACAGACGATGACGCGGACGACACTCCCCGCTGAACGAGCCTCCTGCCCGCGGTGCGGTGCAGACATCGAGTTCCAATCAGCCACAGCACAGATCACGTGTACAGGGTGTGATCGCTGGGCTATCTTGCATACTCCCGACCCGGCGAACGCCTTAGCGTCGTTCAGCTTTACAGAGATCGTTGAGACAGCGCGTGACCATACTGACGACTGCGTCTGCCTCGCCTGCCGATACGTTGAGAACGAAGCTCCAGGGTACGGGTGACCGGCTTGTGGTCCGTCCCCAAGGCACTCGGCCCCGTCCACCGGGAGAGAAGCCATTTTGAAGACAGGATGACCACTTCTCGAGTGTTTCACACTCGTACTCCACCAATTTCATTTCGAAAAAGGTGTGTGGGTCCCCCGCACCACGTCAGTCTCATTTTCATTTCGAAAAAGGTGTGTGTGCATACGCTCGCAGATTGACACCCCATCGCTAAGACGCCGCAGCAGGGGTGAACATCCTGCTAACCGGGCGTCCCGCCTGCGGTGAAGTGCGAACGTCGAGCCCTCCGGTCCACAAGTTCGTGTGCGGGGCCTCAGTAGCTCGCCAGTTGCACATCATGCCCGTCTGCTAGCCGATCTTCAATGTCCTCTACGGTGATCCCGACCGCTGACAGAACGCTCGCTACAGCACGCACCAGCCGCCGTCGGTACTCGTCGCGATCAATCGGGGCCGATCCACCCAGCTCACCCAGCAGTCTAACCGCGTCGACAGTCTGCCTCTCGTGGTCGCTGATCACGTACGCGATGTCCTGCCCTGGGTGGACATCGCGCCCGCGGTCGTGAGCGCGCTGGAGCGCCAGCACCGTCGGCGTGGCATGTGAGTACGCTTCGAACGGCTTCGATACCCGCTCAGTGATCACCAGCTCCTCGGCCGGCACGTCGCCGGCCTCGAGCCGCTCTAGCGCCGTCGCGACCCGCCGGAGCACCTCGTCGACGGCCGCGTCCGCCTCCATCATCCCGATACACTCACGTTGCACCTCATCAATCCACGCACACGTTGAGCGCTGCCGACACTCTACCCCCCGGATCTTGTACTCGTCTTCCCCAGCTCGCTTCCCGTAGTACCGAGTCAGCGCCCCAGCCTCTCCGTCTCGCGTCGTGCAGAACGCCACCCAGTCGAATCCGCCCTCGTACTCCAGCGGGATCTCAGTCGCGATCGACACCTCCTGGGCGATCTCCGGCAGCGGCCGCTGTTCAGTGTCAGGCCGCGGCGTCACCCAGATCGAGTCGATGATCCCGTGGAGCACGCGCCACCCACCATCCTCAAGCGCCGTCTTCGCCTCCAGAAGTACGTCGCGAGCGTAGGCGTTGATCGCTTCGTGGACCTCAATCCGGCCGAACTTCGCGTGAGAGAACGCCTGGTACCCGTACGCCGTCACCAAGACCCACTTCAGCGCACTCGCGCGTCCCTCAAGCCGCGATCGCTCGCCTGCCGACACCTCCTCACTATCAAGCCGGTCCTTCAGCTGGTCGCGTTCGTCGATCAGCGGTTCGAGCACATCGGGCAGGACGCCATCGTCTGGACACAAAGTGTACCCCAGCTCAGGCACATCACGGCCACCGTGGCACTGACATCGCACCGTTTCTGGCGAGAGGTTCTCCCGGACAATCAGATTCGGGAACATCGACCCGAAGTCGAGCTCGTGGACGTCCTCGTGGACCCCCACAGACGGCGACAATGTGAGCCCGCCGCGGTCGGCCGCCTGGAGCGTCCGCGCCGATTTGAACCCCTCTGGCCGCCACGCACGCCACTGCACAAGGACATCACGCTCCACCGCCTCCCGGATCTGCAAGGCTGTGAACACCGCGCCCGCCGACGCCCACGCGAGTTCCTCCAGCGGTTTCCCCGTTCGCTCAACGAGATCGAGACACCCCGCGAGGTTCGTCTCCTCTAGCAGGAACGAGTTCGACCGATCAATGACGACACGGCCGGGGACTGTGAACCGCGCTGGACTGTACTCGCGCTGCCCGTACGACGAATACGTCGACGCCGCAGCAACCTCTCGTACGCCGTCACCATCCGTCGGCACGCCATCCTGACGCCCCAGAGGGAGCGTCACACCGGCCTCTGCTGCCACCGCCTCAAGCTCCCGCAACACCGCCCCACCGTCCACGACTAGCACGTCCGGGTCGCCGTCGCGAAGGATCGATGCCACGCGGCCAAGCACTTCCTCGACGCTCCCCGAGATAGTCGTCTGTCGAGCACACGCCGTCGCGATTGCATCACTCCCCGTCACGGCAGGCGACATACTGAGCGTGATCCCCGTCTCGCGATCACCAAGTGCTGTCTCGTCGACGCCGAGCGCGACAACGCGAAGCGGTCGCGACGGCGTCACGGATACCTCTGTCTCGAGTGCCACGCGGAACTGCGGGCTCAAGTCGATATTGAACGGCCGGTACGGCCGCTGCCCTGGTGGTCCGTGGGACTCAATCCACTCCCCAACCCCCTCTGTACGATGCTCACAATCTACTGCCAATCGCAGTACTGGCTGGTCAACACAGCGATACCCCGGCTGGCGCCAAACAATAGTTGATTCTCTCACAGCTGGATGGGCTTCTGCTGCCTGTGAAAGGTCGTGAAGATCACCAACGACCGCCGACATGTCTGGATTCCTTTGCTCTACCCCCCTACGGCTCACCGCATACACCACAGGGTCACAGTTCTCTCGAACAGTTGCTGAAGCACCGCCAGTATATTTGTCTCCGTCCACAGCCCATGCTACAGGACCATCTCGACTCCAGTCGGCAGTCAGCATTTCCGTTCGACCTCCGGCTTCCCCTCTGGCATAAGCAGAGGTTCGACCCGACATCAGAAAGTCCTGATCGGGGTCTTTCCGGGTTTCCGGGAATACAGAAACAACCAGTTACTACCCGCAGCAGTCCAGTTCAGGCTGGTTGATGGATTTCCGAATGAACGGTGAGGCCCCCAAGCCTAGAACGGTTGGGCACCAGTCGGAATCCCTGGCGCAGTCGGCGGCCCCATGTCTGACCCATCATCAGACCCTGACGTGGTGTCAGACGCCCCGTCACCGGACCCTGTTCCGTCTGACCCATCCGACAGCGGTGACGTGACCTGGTCGATCACGTCTGCCAGGTCAGCGACATCCTTCCCACCGTCTGGACCACTGTAGTCCGTCGTGTCGTCAACGCCTCCATCCCCACCATCGATCCCGTCAGAGATCCCGTCATACGGATCATCAACCTGCTTCTTCTTCACCTCGTCAGGACACCCGTCCAGATCGTTGAACCCGTTATCTGTCTCTGCCTGTGTCGGACACTTGTCGTCTCTATCGGGGATCCCGTCACTGTCCCAGTCCGTCTCTGGCTTCCCGTCGGGGGAAACGGGGTTGGGCTCGAACGAGTCTTCGTCTTCAGGAGTGACCGGGGCCACGTCTGCCTGATCGTTTACACCGTCATCGTCTGTGTCCGGATCAGTAGCAGACGTCGGCATGAGCTCCACCTCTCGACCGTCCAGTAGCCCGTCTCCGTCAGTGTCTGCGACGTCGACTTCCGTCGGGCCATTATACTCGCGTACGTCTTTGAGTCCGTCATTGTCGATGTCAAGGTCTTTCGAGATGTCCACCTGTCCACGGATGATCATCGCATCACCCGTGTTCTTGACATCAGTAAGTGTCGCGGTCACCGTTCGGGGCCGCGCAGAGACCGAACTCGGATCAGGGTCGATGATCCCCGTGTTTCCTGTCTGCCGGGCCACGTTTTGGAACTCAACGCTACCCCACTCCGAGGAATCGCCGCTGATCCGTACCTGCGTTGTGACGTACGCACTTGCTGGATCATCAGAGAACGATACTGACGCAGAGGGCCGGGCTAGGACTTCTACGTCCTTTTCTAACGTCGTTCGACCATCCGGTCCATCAATAGTGACACTGACAGTCCACGTTCCAGGAGTCGGCATTGGCAGTGTCTGCGTTGGAGCTGTGCTCCCTCCAACAGAGTAGAAGCCACCACCCTCACGTTCGTAGCTCCAGTCGACGATATCGTCTGTATAGTCCAGCGCAAGGTTCGTATTCACCACAGTGAACTGTGGCGGGGTGGTCGCAGACGCCAGTACGGTGCTAGGCCCCCTCAGTTGTGCTGCTATACTGCCACCTCCTGTCCCGCCACCAGGGCCGTCACCGCCACCGTCACCAGGACCATCACCGGGATCAGGAACCGTCCCCGAACCATCGGGTACCGACACGACCGTAGTTGCAGACGCACTCTTCTGCGGGTTCCCACTGTCCTTGACAGTCACTCTGAACTTGTAAGTCCCCGGCGAGGTGAACTCAATACTCGTTTGCGGAGACCCAGGAGACGCAATGCTGACAGCCGACGCGTCGCCGCTAACCACCGACCAGCTGTAATCAACGATTGAACCATCAGGGTCGCTGGCTTGGGCTGTCAGTGTGGTTGACACACTCCCACTGTCCAACTCAGGTGTCCGGGTATCACCCGTAATTGACACTGTCGGAACCTGGTTCGTCGACTCGACAACTTTGATCGTCACTGTCTTCGATGCGGCCTTCCCCTCATTGTCAGTGACTATCAACTTGAAGGTGTACTCACCTGGATCAGAGAAGATCAGGGGAGTAACGCCTTCATTCGGAGTGGCGATCGTCGCTGAACTCGGCCCGCTGATCAGCTGCCACTGATAGGAACTCACGGATCCGTCAGGATCATTCGAACCCGTGGCGACTGCTGTCGTCGACGCGGTTCCATCCGGACCGAGTACCACCGTCTTCCGCACACTCACACGGGGGACGGGAGCTAGATTTTCAACCCCCTCATACTCATCGTCGACGATATCACCGTAACTTGGATTCGCGGTGATGGTTTCCGAGACGGTGGTCCCAGAAGACTGATAGGTAACCTTGAATTTCGCAGATGCAACACCACCGCTGGTGTTGATTGCGTCTGTAGACCTCGCTTCAGCTGAAGCCATATCGGTCCCGTTTGTGACTACAACGAACGACCCGACGACGCCTTCAGTGTTCTCAAGGACAACCTTCCCCTCTCCAGTCCCCAGTCCAACATCAAGTGGACTGTCTTTGCCAACGATTGTTCCTTCAACAAAGTTGAACTTCAGCCCCTGTTCGACAGGCCGGGTGACGCTGTTCCCCTCATCATCTCGAATGACGATCGACCCCTGGGTTTTGTCCTCCTCAAGAGAGATCCACTCAGGCCCGCTGCGAGTGTCAAAGACAATACGCAGAGGTCGGTCGTTCTTTGCCAAGGGGAGCGAGTGAGTCCCCACAGTCAAGACAAACTCTGAGAGCTCCCCTCGCTTCGTCAGAGTGATAGCACTATCACTCCCGCCAGTCGGCATGTCAGCCGCAGTTGTAGTCAGGTTGTTGTTGAACGTCCGTACTCGATCCACCTTCTCGGTGTACGTCTCATTGACCATCCGGGTTTTTTGAACCACCTTCGTCTTAGTGACCTCTCTGTAGCCGGACTTATTGACAGTCTTTGTGACGTACTCCTCCTGATATTTCAGAATTTCAACACTCCGGCTTTGCTCCTCACAGTCATTGTGGAGGATAGTCTGCCACTCATCGCAGTCTCTTCTGTAATAGTTCACCTCAGTTTTTCTATTCGAGTTGCCTTCATCCCACGTTGTAGTGAGGTCGGATATGCTGAACCAACCATATGGGTACCCAACTCGCAAATCCTTTGATAGGCCAGCCCAATCGCGAAGGTTCCTCGCGTCCCGTTCATCGATAGATGGCCCCTTCCAGTTATTCCAGCCAGCGGGATAGTCGTAACTATACTTCCGAGTTTGCCAACCAAGATATTTATCGGTCTTAGTCACCTCCCGAACCTGCTTCTGCTCTTGCCACGTCTGCCACTCTGTTGTAGTGTAGTTGACGGTGGCATCATACGTTTCCTCAACCTTTCTTGTCTTCTCCACGGTTACTTCTACTGTCTTCTTTTGGGTAAGATTGAGTGTGTTATAATCGTCTTTATCGCCGGTGAGACTCACTACGGTTGCAGGTGACGTGTCCTCAGTAACTGGCACGACGCTCGTCGCCTGCCCAGCGCGGTCCTGCTGCTCAGAGATAGATTCGATAACAGCGAGAACCTCACGTCGAGTCTCGTTGTCCAGAGAATTGAATGTCTCACTCTTTCGAAGAGGCGCAGCTGATTCGCCGTCAGCACGTTTTAACAGCTTTCGCACAGCCGAGCGGTTACCGACACCGTTTGGCCCGAACCGACGCCCTTCTCTGTCACCGGTCGCTTCCCCTTCGTTCAAGAACTCACGAAGGCCGGATACCTCATCCGCAAGCCCGCGGCCGGCAAAGAGCCGCGCACCTCGCGCGTTTTGCCTCTCCCTGGCATCCTCCTCGAGTTCACCATCAACGGGCTCGGAAGATCCAGTAGTCTCAGAAAGTGCCTCTGACCCTTCGATCGACTCCTTAAGCGACGACTTGATTTGATCGCTTGAACCACTTGGGCTGACGCGTTGGGTTGGCGAGGATAGCCCCGCATGTGGAATCACAGTTGCGGAGGCAACCACGAGCAACGCAACCAACACCACGCCAGCCGCTGTCGCGTTGCCGCGTCGCTCTGACATCATTAAACCCGCCTATAACGGGGACCAATATCAAAGCTTCCATCTAGACAAACGCACACACACACTCTGACCCCCAGCCTACCAAAGAAGTCTAGCCTCGAAAGCCACATCAGCAATCCCGACGAATAGCAGTACCGTTACTGGACAGTGATAGTCTGTTCCCCGATGACCTCACCTGACTCGATGTGCTTAATCGTCACACGGAATTGTGACCCACTAGCCATTGTCGAGCTGGCGTCGGAACTGCCCTCCTGGATCATCATTCGATCACCAGACGTGAACTGCGCCTGGGTGTCGTAAGACTGTCCATTCAGGACGATGGATAAACCGCCTGAACTGAAGGCACTGCCTTCTCCGGTGTTCGTGTCGATGTCACCGCTCTGTCCGGAGAACTGTGCCACAAGTGCGTTGGACTCGGGTCGGCGGATCTCGATGATGACCTCGTCCATTGCGAGATCGGCACCGCCGGTGTGGTCGATCTGGATCAGGCTCTGACCGCTGTCACCTGTCTGACCATCGGGCCCATCCGCGACAGCCAACGATGCTTGTGGAGCACTCGACGTGATGCCACCGCCAAGGCCGAACACGAAGGCACCGATCGTGCCGCCGGCAGCAACAACGATGATGATGAACACGATCACACCGACAACGTTCGAGACAGCCCTGTCGGTATCGATACAACTTGTAAGCTCGGTCCACCGGTCGTGGAGGTGTGTGCGAACGCTCATAGCTCTCTGTGAATCCCGGAGACATCGAAGGATTGATTGGACAATCCTTCGGTTCCACACATGGGGATAACGGTGCCAGCCGTGGCACCGAGGCGCTCCCCTGTGAGGGATTCTCCGGGTTACATACGTGTGCTATCCGATTCCTCAAAAGCCTAGCGACTTACCGTCGCAACTGCAGTGTTCTCTCACATGATGGTGGTGTGTGGGTCAGCCACGCGGAAGTTTAAGTGCGGAGCGCAAGTACGAGGGGTGCAAAATGACAGGCCTCCCCGATAGAGAGTATATGCAGCGGACCGACGACGAGTTTGAGTATGATACGCGCACGCTCGTCGACACCGCCCCAGAGACGCTCGACCGAGTTGCTGATCAGAAGAACTCACAGCAGAGCCGGAGGGGGCGGGAGTCGTATGAGGGTGCTCTCTCGGCTGGCACCGCCTCGTCAACGGCCTCAACCAGCACGGACCCGGCTTCGAACTCGTCACCAGAGTCTCCTGTGGCTGTCCCAGGATGGGCAGCTGGGTTATCGGTGGCTGATCTGGTCAGTGTCGTTGCCAGCCGCGCGCGAATCCTCAAAATACTCGTCATCCTTGCGGCGTCACTTGCGACGTCGTTTCTCATGCTTCCACGCGTCCTGTACTGGGGCTTCCTCGCACTCAGCATCAAGGGTGCTGCTGTCCGCCGCCGACCAGCGAGTCCCCTCGATAGCCCTTTCGTGATGCTCAAAGCCGGCGCTTCATTCCTCATGAAGACTGCTGGCTGGCTCATCGTCGCCGGGTTCATCGGCTTCGTCGCCGCCGGACTGGTTGGTACCGTGTCCACGCTCGGGGGCTTCGTTGTATTCGGCGGGGCCGTGCTCGTCACTGCCTACGTCACACCAGCGATCCTCGTTCGCCAAATCAGAACCGGGTCGATGGCAGAGGCAGTTGGACGCGACACGCTCACAGCGATCCGGAGCCGATCGTACTTCCTGACGTGGGTCGCCGCTGCACCGCTCCAGCTGGCGGTGTTCGGCCTGAACGCAGTTGGCTACATTCCAGTGATCGGATTCATTGGGACGCTGATCTTCCCAATCACAGCGCTCTGTCAGGCAGTGATCGCAACCGCGTTCGCGCTCAAGACACCGGGACTGGCATCAGAGTTCGCCAGTCTGTGATTCCCATACCTAGTTCGTCACCACCACTTCCCATCCTTCACGACCGATGACCGACTCACCACGTACACAACTCCGACTCGACGAATCATTCACCTCACACAGTGACGCACCCGAACGAGTTCATGATGATCGCATCCAGCCGTCGGACTCTGTACCGACCACGTCAACCGACACGCAGCCCCACGAGACACCGTGCACCGGATGTGCACGCACCATCACGAGCATCAGTACACGCTCCGTGTGTCTCGTCTGCACGCTGTTGATCGCGAGACTCGACCTCGCACGGGGCGAGTTTCAGCAGGGCCAGCTTGTCGAGCACTGCCTCACAACGTACGGCCGTGAACACGTCGAAACCGTCCTCGAAGATGCTACCGCACTGACCAAGCAGGAAAGCTAAATCCCCACCAGAAATACACTGACACACGCTCTCACCCAGACATATGAGTGCAAACCTCCCCCCGACCGTCAGCTGGCTCCCATCGTGGAAGAACACGACTGACCAGATCGTTCATCACGAAGTCTTCCCGGAGACATCCGCCACCCTCACATCCATCAGACTCCACCCCCTCATCGCACAGCGACTCGACGAACGTGGGTTCTCCGGCCTGTATCAGCACCAGGCAGATGCCATCCGAGCCATCAGGGACGGGACGAGCACTGTCGTCGCGACGCCGACAGCCTCTGGGAAGAGCCTCACGTATGTGATCCCAGCGCTCGAAGCGGCGCTTGAACACGACAGTTCAACGCTGTACATCGCGCCCACGCGCGCCCTCATCAACGACCAGGCAGCTACCTTCCGCAACTACGCCGAGGATCTCGATCCCAATCGAACAATCACTGTGGGTGAGTACACTGGATCGACACCGACGGACCGGCGTCGAGAGATCCGACAGTCGCCGCCGGATATCCTCCTCACGACGCCGGATATGCTACACAACTCACTTCTACCGTACTCGATTGACGGCCCGTGGAGTGACCTGCTAGCAGACCTCGCCTATGTTGTCGTCGACGAAGTCCACCAATTCCGTGGCGTGTTCGGATCACACGTTTCCAACATCTTCCGCCGGCTACAGCGCCTGTGTGACACAGGCACTCTGGACACCGATCCACAGTTCATCTGTGCCTCAGCGACGATCGGGAATCCAGTCGAACATGCGAGCGCCGTCACGGGGTGCTGTCCGGACGAGTTTACGCTCATCAACACCGATACGAGTGAATCAGGTCGCCAAGACTGGGTGTTGTGGCAGCCACCGTTGAAAGACCGCGGTGATGACGCTACCGACACGAACACCCGCGTCTCAAATCATCAAGCATCACTCGACCTCTTCCTAGAGTTTCTCGGCCGAGGTTATCAGACACTCGTGTTCACGAATGCCCGGCAGACAGCAGAGCAGTACGTCGATCAAGCCCGTCAACGCGCTGCCAATGCACCGGGACTCCCGGCAGAGGACGCAATCGCCAGTTATCACTCCCACCTCCCAGACGAGACTCGGACAACAATCGAACACCAACTTCGAAACGGGGAAGTCGTCGGCGCGTGGACAACCAGCGCCCTCGAAGTCGGTGTTGACATTGGATCGCTCGACATCGTCATCCTCGACGGGTATCCAGGAACCAAGATGGAGACATTTCAGCGTGGGGGGCGGGCAGGCCGCGGGACAGATGACAGCGCTGTGGTCCTAGTCGGCTCTGACGACCCGCTCGACGAGTACATCATGGAGAACCCGACGAGCCTCTTCCAAGGGGATGCCGAAAAGGCGGCCGTCAACAACGAGAACAGTGCCATCCAGCCCGATCACCTCCAGTCTGCTGCTGCCGAGGTCCCCCTGACAGAGAGTGACGCTACGTGGTTCGGTGACTCCCTTGCTGGCCAGCTTGATGAACTCACAGATACCTCGCCACTCACTCGTGTTGATACCAAAACACGAACTGACTACCGGTGGCCAGATGAAGTAGATACGACACCACACTACGACTTCTCTATCAGGTCAATCGCAGATGACAACATTATCGTCGCGGACAGGACACAGATTGACGACCCCGACACCGAACTTGACGCTGATAGCGACGGAGTCATCACCACAATAAGTCGGAACGAGGCAATCCGCGACACCCACCCCGGTGCGATTTACTACTCAAACGGCCAGAAGTACCGCATCACCGACGCCGACTATGATAATGAACAGGTACTCGCCGTCCCACTCGACGACACAGAGTCCTACACAGCCAGCTTGACAGAACACTCCATCTCCATCCAGGCAACTCGCGAGACCATCCACATCGGCGGGGTGTTCGACACAGAGATCACACTCGCCGATGTCTCCGTCGCCCGTGAGTTCAACGGGTATCTCGAGTACGCGTACCAAAACGACCCTGACCCTGACCGTATAGGTATTGACGATCTAGAAACACACATCCCCTCATACACGTATAATACGACGGCTCTCTCACTGTCTCTCTCCGAGAAAGCGACTGCATCCATCGAAGAGAAGCTGGGCGATCCGGACCTCCTCGGTGCCGGGCTCCACGCAGCCCAACATACACTGACCAGCCAGTTCCCGGTCAACTACCTGTGTGACCGACGTGACATCAGTGGGATCACGAGTCATCACCATCCGGACACAGGAACTGCAACACTGTTCATCCACGACACGCATCCGGGTGGAGCCGGCCTCTGTGACCAGGCGTTTGAGGATATCAAAGCAATTCTTGATCAGAGTCTCACACGCATCGAGACCTGTTCGTGTACGACTGGGTGTCCGACCTGTATCCATCATCCTCATTGTCGCACTGGAAACGACAATCTCCACAAAGACGGCGGCTACGTAGTGCTTCAGGCACTCAAAAAGTAGCTTTGGTCACTGATCTAGAACCACACTCGTATTCACTTGATCCCGGAACCAGAGTGCCCCTCGAGCTGTTCCAACAACTCGGATCTCCCCTGCAGGAACTCGGGCCTCAGTTGACAGCGGTGAACTGCTGATCCGCACCTCTCCATCTACGATTCCTACAAAAACAGTTTCGTTAGAGAACTCTCCACGTACAGACGTGAATTGAGTCTGATTGATGATCGCAAGCTGGCTCCCCTGGGGAGCCCTCCCTGAAATGGAAACAGCCATTCCCCCGCCTCTGTCGGCAACTCGATAGGATACAGTGACAGGATCGCCAGTAAGGGGACCAGTACGAACAGCTCCCTCAACAGCCTGTCGTACACCAGATGAGACAGCGAATGTTGACCCGTCAACAGTCCCTGTGAGTGATACCTGCCGAATCACTCCTTCTTGGTTGATTACAAGTGTTCCATTCACATCGGTGCTACTCTGGAGTCCCACACGGAGATCGCCCGGTGCTACTTGAAAGTCCTGTAGACGATACACTGCAACGCGTTCCCCATCACGAAGGCCGACCCTACTAAACTCCCATCCACCCAGTCGGCTAGCGTCAACAAACACCTCAGACCGAAGGACCAATCGAACAAACTCACGCTGATCAGCTGAGTGACGCCAAAGCCGGTCACTCGACTGCGAAGACGGAGCGAACTGAGCAATACCCTGCCCGTTTGAAAGTCGGTACTGAAGAAGACCGGCAGGAGATTGGGATCGAGCAGAAAGGCCACCCTCTCCGACTGATGCAGTAATACTGCGCGACGTCACTGGCTTCCCGTCAGAAATGAACCGGTACGTGTAATTACCAGACATCAGGTGGTTGATCGTCGACGCGCCTACACGGCTATCGACACCATCAGCGGAAGCGCCAACCGGGAATACAAACGAAAGGTCAGCAGTAGCCGTAGCTTCAGTTGAACTTGACACCGGTGTTTGCGTCTCGGGCTGCTTAGCAGATCTTTCCGCTTCAGTCTCCCCCGGAGTTTCCGATGTTCCCGATTCAGTTGTGACAGTCCCTGGCGTAGAACTGTCGTCGCCGACTAGACCCCCACACCCGGCACTCAAAACAATAAGTGATGCGACTAGTACGGCTTGCAGCCGACTCATAGGTAGCCGT
This sequence comes from Halobaculum sp. MBLA0147, assembly GCF_041361345.1. Classification (NCBI taxonomy): domain Archaea; kingdom Methanobacteriati; phylum Methanobacteriota; class Halobacteria; order Halobacteriales; family Haloferacaceae; genus Halonovum; species Halonovum rutilum. Next base: position 159,073 of record NZ_JBGKAD010000004.1, read on the forward strand.
TCCGCCTACAGCAATAAAAAGGAAACTGTATATGTAGGAGGAGTTTGTACCTGCAGATACAACTGGCAGTAACATGGTTCGACTCACAAACGTAGCCATAGGAATTGGACTGTGCATCTTCCTGATCGCTTCACTTGGCCAGGTTGCACAGGCAGCCCCTCCCGGAACATCCAGCGAAGTGAATGTCACTGTCTCCGGAACAGGATCGACTACAGGAAGTGAGAATGAGATAGTGTATAGGTTAACAATAACCGTGCCCAAGGGCCAGGGAGAAATTAATCTGCGAGTCGCTAATTGGGAAGACCCAATAAAGACGCCCGGAGAGAACATCAAGACCGTCACACGGGGACCACTAAGTACGGTTATATCCATAGATGGAAAGAAGGGTAAAACAACTAACCATACAGCGGTAGTCCCGGTGAAGGTTTTCTCGAGTGGAAACAATATAGACTCTGAACCAAAGGTAGTGCCAACCCCGGTCGTTGAACCTCTCAAGGACCGAAGCAACCTAACTGTAACAGAAGAGTATAGCCTCTCTGGAGTGGACAACTACTACATGAGCTCTGGCTCAGCGTTTATCGGAAATTATGAAACTAAGTCATTCAACGAAGGGGGTGTTAATATCACGGTAGTAAAAAGTTCAAAGGCAGAAAATGAATCTCTCAACTATGGAACTAAACGGATGAGAGGACTCGGCGCTGCATTTGCATGGTACATGTCGAATGTCACCGAAATAGATATATTCGTAGTTCCAAACAGAGGATTTAAAACCTCGGTGGTCAACCGAAGACTGGATAGAAAAAAGTCATCATTCATTTTCACTGGAGAGAATGGTCAGTTTAATTCAATCATAGCAGAGAACACACACATAGCTACAGACCACTACTATACCCCGAAGGTCAGATGGCTCACTGAAGCTTGGGACGGGTATTACAGAAACATAATCGACGGCTACTACGCTTCCGATAATGGCAGTTACCACTATAACCCCGATTCTTTGGATGATAATACACACTACTACGAGTCAGCCGATCTCACTAGTCAATCTCGGTCGAGGTTTGCTGACTATACCAAAGGACGGGTGCTTCTGGGACACATCCACTACCGAATTCACAAAAAGACAAACGGCAAAAAAGGCATCACTGACGTATTCAGACGACTGAACACGAAGCGGAGAGTGAACTACCAGTCATTAAAGAAGGCGATAAAGGCTGAGACAGGTGTTGTACTCGGGGCTCAGTTCAGACGGTGGATGAACGGTCAAGGAATGCCGGACCCGAAAGGGAATACTACTACGTACGCTCTCCCCAAGGCATTCTATACAAACAAATTCGACATTGACGGCGACGGGGTCCCGTTCCGAACTGAGCACGAACTCGGCTCGGACTGGACAAGAGAGGACACCGACAATGACGGTCTCGACGACGACGACGAACTCCGAAAGTACAACACCTCGCTTACCCAGGCCGACACTGATGGCGACGGTCTTGACGATCGATTCGAAGCCATCGGGATGGAGCAAAAGCACGGATTCACACTTGATCCGGCCTCAAACGACACCGATAATGACGGGTTGAGCGACGGCAAAGAGCTGCGGCTCAACGAATCAGGCGGAGTTTCACCCATCATCCCTGACAGTGACAGTGATGGACTCACAGACGGGGAAGAAGTAAAACAGTACAACACGTCGCCAACCAACCCCGACTCGGACAGTGACTCTCTTGAAGACGGGAAGGAAATCACCCTCAGTACGGACCCGAAAGATCCTGATTCCGACGGTGACGGTATCAAGGATGGACGCGAGACCGAGGGTGATGGTCTCACACCAATCACTGGCGTCCGGACGGACCCAACAGCGGTTGATACGGACAATGACGGAATGAACGATCTGGCGGAGATCAAAGCCGGACGTGACCCAGCTGGCTACGATCTAGACAACGATGGGATCAACGACACCCGCGAGATCGAGCTCGGCCTCCTCCCTAACAAAACCGACACCGATGGCGATGGGCTTAGTGACCCCCGAGAATTGAATCTCTCAACAAACGCCACACTTCCGGATACAGATGATGATGGTCTTGAAGACGGACGCGAGGTGAAACTGGGAACAAACCCAACTGCTGTTGACACCGACAATGATGGTCTTACCGACGGTGAAGAGGTAGATAAGTATGGAACCGACCCAACGCTAAAAGATACAGACGGAGATGGGATTCCAGACGGGAAGGAAGTGACCAGCAACACAGACCCACTAGAGAAGGACTCAGATGATGATGGGACCCCAGACGGCCTCGGAGAAGGGTACGAAAAACAACCGACAGTGACAGACACAGAACAAACAGCAACACGAGGGCCCGGCTTCACAATGGTCACAGGAGCTGCAGCAGTTGTCGTTATGATACTAATCCATAGACGACACTAGCGAGCCCATCTTGGCGGAGTGACAGTCACTGTCCCCAATTCAGAGATCATCTGCGTTATCCTGACTTCTGCGACTTGGTCACCCCGAACAGCGGTGATCGATATCTCTAATTTACGGATGACACCTCTGGAGTCGACAGAGACCGTAGCTTCTGCCGCAGCAAGGTCAGTAGTCGCGTTTCTAGTGAACCCGATGTCCTGATCAAGAAGCGAAGCCAATGGGTGGCTAGGCCGATATGCGCTCTTTAATGATGGCTCCTGAAGACCATACACTGTCACACTGACCCCACCAACGGAAGACGTTCCCTGCTGAGCAAAGGTTGCCCCCCGTAGATATTTCATCGGTCCCTCAACCACAGATTGCGGAGTAGTGTAGCCAGGCATCGCGACTGGGGACACTTCGCCAACCTGTCGAGACCCATCTGATTGGTACACAGCAGAAACACCACGATTTCCAACAACCCACGAGTGGATCGACTCTACACCACCTTCATCGCGAAGCGATGAAGACCGGTAGACTCCACGAATAGTATTGTTAGAAAGGTTGACGTTAGATATGTATGACCGAGAGTACGGGTCATCACCAACAGCAGCCTGAAGACCCACCTGCATTTTGAACGTTTTGCGGGAATGTAGTGCACGCTTATTTTGACGGACCAGAGTAGACTGAGCTACACCAACATCAGGAAGCGCCGTCATCGTCGGTGTTTGTCGATTACCCGGCTCAGGGATATCAGTGGATTCTCGTGTCTCAGTCGATGATGAAAGAGCAGTCTCACTTGCTAGTGAAGATGTCTGTGAAGGTGAATCTGTTGTAGGTGTTGAAGATGGCGACGACGGTCCCGGTGCAGGTCCGCCAGCTCCGCACCCGGCGAGGAGGACGATAGCTGCGACTGTGATGATGCTCCAGCGCATATTAGTCCCACACACTACACCGCTGTTAAACCCTTCACATTTACTATCGAAGGCACGCAGGCAGAAACACACACGTTGAGCCGACCACAGTATAGACACTGTTTTGAGACTGGACTCTGATGGACATGTACGAGTATGGCAGAGCATCAGCAACTGGTTGATGGCGATACTCTTACTGACCGAGGCCGAGATATCGTGTATTCGTCTCTCCCGGACGTGATCGATAACCCCCGTGATATCACGGAGTACGGCTTTCGCGACTACTATGACCTCCTCGGGGTTGCCCCGTCAGCCACTGCTGACGAGATCAATACAGCGTTTCGGGAAGCGGTTTTAATCTTCCACCCACGGAGATCGGACTTCGAGTACGCTCGGGACATCTTCGATCAGTTACAGACAGGGCGCGACATTCTGACAGACGAAGTAGATCCCCCGCAAGGGACCTCGTCACGTGAGGCATACGACACACTCGGACACTATCGGTATTTGCTTGAATCGTCGATCAACATCGAGATCGGGTATGATGTCGAGTATACACCAGTTGATACGTCGCGGACTCTCGCATCACACCCATTGCTAGAAGGAGCTCAGGAGGTGAAGGACGGCACAGAGTCTACTGAATACCCCACAGCAGAGAGTGAACAGCGGGCTGACGACACGCCGCAGCCCAGTGGACAGGCGGACACACAGTCGACCGCAACTCAGTCCTCACCAGCAGACACGACCGCACAGAGACAAGCAGAGCCCGGTGAAACTCAAGAACCTGATTCCGGCGGTTCCACACCCGACGAGGAAACTCCATCTCCGTCTCAGGGTGACGGCAGTGCCAGTCCTTCGGACGACACGGACCCGTCAACTGTCCAGCACGCGGCGATGCGCGAGGCGGAGGGAGACACACAACAGTCTCGGTCTCGGTCGGATACTGGTGGGGAATCGTCCCGAGTATCGGCATCTGATGATACTGGACCGGACACGAGATCGTCGCCAGCCCAGACGCTTGGTGGACGAGAGGCACCACCTGAGTCGCAACAGGACGATACGTCGTCGGTTCAGCGCACACCACACGGGACGGCTGCAACGGGCGCTGGTCGGTCCACAACTACCTCCCAGGGGCAGTCATCAACCACACGACGAGATTCAGTCGGGACACCACAGGGAAGCGCCTCACCAAACCCAGGGAGCGTGACAGCTCAGGCGGCAGCCCGCCAAGCGGCCAGTACAGCCCATCCATTCGGAACGCCAGTGACGACATCACGTAAGCCGTTGCTCTCGCCGAAGGAGGACGAACGAGCGATCGACGATGATCAAGAGCAACTGACAAATGGCGCGATCTACCAAACTCCGTCCGAGATTGATCCGACGGCACAGGGCGTCTCTGGCCTCTCACTTGCGAAACTAATCCGTCGCCGCCTCATCTACTCAGCCGGGGGCGGTGCACTACTCGGTGCAGTCTTGTCGATTCTCGAGGCCATCCGTATCCTCCCGACGACAGCGGTCACTGGGGTTCTCCTCGTTTTTGGCGCGGTGGTATTCGCCCTCCGCTATCGTCGGTTGCAGGATCGATCAGTAATCGAACTCCACTGGACAGCGACGGATAGCGACCGACTTGTCTCGCAGCCACAACTCGGGCTGTTTGCGGTCGGTGGTGTCGGCCTCGCAAATCTCCTACCGCTGGTGACAGTTCGGGCACATCCGTGGACATGGGCAGTGATGGAATTGGTCGCGCCGAGTCAAAACGTCGGTACGCCGTTCCTCACCCAGGGGACACTCGGGATGCCCAGTGTGACAGCGGCGCTCAACTTTGGCGGGGCACTGCTCACGCTCTTGGCAGTGCCGGCTGGAGTCCTGACGATACACTATCCAGCGATGCAGGTGTGGCAACAGTACTCCCCGGTCGATCCAGTCGGGGGCCCAACACCACTCCGAGTGATTCGCTATCCGTGGATCACTGAGGGCTTTCTTGCGTCTGGGGCAGCTGCTGTTGCCGTGGTTGCGAGTTATGTGATTGCGCCGGTCTGGACTGGTATCCAGCCTTCACCGCGGATTGCCCGGTCTCTGGTCGGTATGACTGGCCCGCTCACGACTGGGGCGATCGTGAGTGTTCTCAGCACTCTCCTCGTTGCTGTAGTGCTCACTGCGGCCCGTACCGTCGAGTCCTAGCCCACTCAATCGCGTCGTGAGAGATCACATCGGATGCTCAAAACCTCGTTGACAACTGAAACTGTGAGGGTTCACTCACCCTCAGTCACGCAGTCCCGTTCTACTGCCGGCACGAACTGCAAACGATCTGTATGGTTTTGATCGACCCCTCCCAACCACTAGATTCTCCGCCTGGTTATCACACATCTGCCACCCACCCACAAGAACTATCAGACATCACCGTCATTCGTATATACGCACACATCAGACACCATGCAAAGCCCACTGTTCCCCCCAGTGAGGCCTTTCCAAGCCCTAACACATGGCAAAGAGTCCACGCCACTCAGATCCCGAGGACAACTGCGATAGCGATAGCGATCAGCCTCAGTCCGTGACTTCTCAAGATTCATCGGCCACTCCAGCATCGGCAGTGGATAAACTCGCTGCCGTCGTCGCCGCGCTCACCGATAGCGAATACCCTCTCGGCGAGAGCGTCCAGGCGGCGTTGACGTACAGCACTCCGACAGACCAAGCGGAGGCACTCGGCATCAACGTGTGGTCATGTCCGGCGTGTGGAGAGACGGCATCCTCAGTCGACGATATTCTCGGCCATTTCGCCGCTAACGACGACGATCACCCCCATGAGTCTGAAGCGATGTTCAACGCTCCACTGAGGGGGCTCAAGGATGACGTCGTCGTGGCCGTCCTCGTCCCACCTGACCGTCTGCCGACGCCGGTCCTCCTCCCAGCAGTCAATCATAAGGACCGAGACGACCCGGTCGTTCTGTATGGGGAGTTCCTCCACCGGACGCTATCCCCGTTCCCGCCGACTGAGACGAACCCGTTCTCTGCAGCGGTCCCAGCGCAGGCTGACTACATCGAGACACATGTCGCAGCAAAGTTGGATGACGCACTTGAGGGGATGAGTGCGCTCCTGACAGCGACACAACTCTCACCGAGTACAGACACAGCTCGCACACTTGCTGACCTCCTTGACGCCGGTCGGAATCGCCTTGAGAATGATCAGCCACTTCGCGAGTACGCCGACATAGACAAGGACGCGATTCCTGCGATTGAATCCGAGAAAGGAACAGAGACCGAGGCGACCGCAGGGACGCTCACTGATACTACGGACACAGGACCCGGTCCAGACACTAGTGCGGACAACACAGACGCCGCTCCCGAGGCAGGCGCAGGTGACGCAGCAGCATCTCAACACATGGCAACCGAATCCACTTCATCCTCACAAGAGGCAGAGGACCCAGACATGTCCGATTCATCGACCGACAACACCACCGGCGAGACACCCGCAGATGAGACTAATACCAGCGCCGACACAGACGAGTTGAACCACTGGGGGTACGAGTGTGAGACCCTGTTGTGCCCGTTCTGCGAGCAGTCCGTGACGGCAGATCCAGTCTCACTTGGCCGCCATCTCAAGAAGGCGCTCCGACGTGACCACACTGATGTCACAGCCACCTCTGGAGAGCTTGAGTTCTCCGAAGAAGTGTTCGGCGGAGTCCACCGAGTAACACTCCCGAATACCCCCGAAGCGGCGTTTACAGGCTACGACGCAGACGGTAGTCTCCAGGTCCTCGTCACGCTAGCAAACCCACTCCAAGAGCCAGCCGATATGGCCGATCTCGGCCGCGGCGACTTCAATTGGGAGGCTCACCCACCGGAAGCTCACCCAGAAGGGAGCGCTCTCACGGCGCCACCGCAGTACAAGGCATATGAGAACGGTGAGTTCACAACCACACAGGATTCGGAACAGACGTTTGAGTGTCCGACCTGTGGTGACCGACGAGAGTACCATCCGCTGATCACGCACATCATGCGATCCGGCGATCACGATGTCAACCCCCACGTTCGCACACTGCAAGGGTATAGTGATGAGGACGGACTTGGGGGTGCGGCGCTGCCAAACCCGTTCCGAGCAGAGGCAGGGGCGCGGCCAGTACTCAGGTGGGACGCCGACACCATCACGGCAGAGATCAATACAGATGCCGAAATCGCGCCGTCTGCGACCCCCTATCCAGGCCGCGACACCGTCGACAGGCATCCCCGCACCGAGTTCATCACACTCTCACGTCGAGATGACACCACTCCCGACCCAGACAGCGAAGAAACCACTCCCGACGAAGACCCCACAGATGAGGGCGGGCAAGAGACACTCGACGACGTCGCGGAGTCAACTGACGGGACAGAGGGCGCACATGCTACGGATGCGCCCGGCAGCACCACGGGAGAGCCTGACCGAACAGATGAACACGTCGCGGCAAACGCGCTACTCGCTCGCGACAGCCTGATGGTACACGACGGGTTCACCGGTCCGAACGCACCCACACTGGCGACTGCCGCTGAGGCCGCCGATCTCCCAGAGGTGTTCGTCGAGACGAAACATCAAGAGCTCACGGGTGATGCACTCGACGATCACTTCGATCCAGAGTTGGTGGCGGACCTGCGGGAAGAGATCGCAGATGTGACCGCCAACAGCTCACCGATCGAATCAACTGCGCCCCCGATGGAGTCACTCCCGGATGGGATTGACTCGTTCGACTCCCTCAAACACAAACTTGGAGAGATCCGCGATGTCAACCGAAAGGAGTCAGAGACAACGGAGGCGGCAGGCGGTGCGGCAGCCCAGACCGTGGTTGACACGGACTCTGATACGCAACCCACTGCAACCGCTGCGGGACACGCCCAGTCGACCGAATCAACCACCAACACAGAGACATCGGCGACAGGCCAGCAAGACAGTGCCGCCCAGACGAAGGAAGACCCCGTCAGATCGGGCGACGACCGGCTTCAGGATGCAATCGAGACAGCTGAGCGCCTCCTGACGATGGCGGAGGACAAGCAAGGGATGAGTGATGAGCGCCTGCAGGATGTTGGAAAGGCAGAAGCGAGTGTTCTCAACGCAGTCCTCGATCAACTCAAAGAAGAGCCCTGATCCAAGGGGACACATTTGGGCGGCCTCTCGTCTCGCTAGTATCGATTCCGGACTTTTTATGTGGCACGACGCAGTGACTCTGGTTAACTAAGTGGTCAGGATGGCAGGGGATAATCAATCGACAAGTCTCATCCAAGGCGGCGCTGGGACACACGTCAGTCCATTCGTTGTCCCGGCCGACGGCGAATCTGCGTCAGAGCCAGACCGGTTTTCACCAGACCTCACCGATAAGCCGTGGCGGTCGCTCACGTCAGCCACCGTGACAAGCGCTGCGACTCAGCCGAAGTCGTCGACACAGACCTCAAGCCACGTTGCTGCTTCACACCAGGGCGATCACTCGCGGTATCTTGTCTCTGACTCACCACCAGCTCGGTCCACAGGCCCCTCGGGGCAGAGCAAAGCTCTAGTGATCCCCAGTGACATGGACACACCAGCCGTTACAGCGACACCAGGCCGTCCGTCACACGTGGTGACACCAACTGGCACACTACTGGTGACAGATGGCGGAACTAGGCAGAGCGCTTTCTGTGCACCCACAGGTAAATCACGGAATTCCCACTGCGGGCCCGCAAGACGTTTCCACCCTGATACACAACGACTCACTACGACAGATCCAGTAGCATCCAGAGAAATGTCCGTAGATCCACATCCACAGTCACCATCGCTCTTGCCAGTCCAGGTTTTCGCCGATCTCCCCGAAGTTACCCCGGACAACCTACCAGTCCCACAGGACGACGAAACGAATCCCGCAGCACAGGAGACACCGACACAGGCGCCTGCGCGGACATCTGACCGTGATCAGACGGTCATCGATACAACAGATACCGAAGGTCCAGCCAGCCCGCCTGCACCGACAGAAAGCAGCACAGGACCCAGCCAACAGCGGGAGTCCGTTTTGAAGCACGAGGCAGAACAGCATCTGCCCCCGTCGTTCAATGTCTCGGAGACGCTACCTACAACAACAGACGGTGGAGGGGAGCTGGAGGTTGACGATGCCACGCGGGAGCCAGAACTGGCGCAGCCTAGTGGTGACACGACAACCGCGATGCGGCCTGCCGAGGAGCCAACACAAGACGCCTTTCAGACGAGCCTCAACCAACTCAACAACACGTTCAAACGGGGCGGGCTAGAGCCGGGGTCGATTGTGTTCATCTCTGGTGATGACCCAGCGGGAGACCTCCTACACAGGTTTGTCCCTGAAGACGGGTCGATGCTGTACTTCTCTGCCGGCGCCACCGAACATCAAGTGACGACACGGCACAGTGCAATCGTCGACTCACTGACGTCCCTGTCGGTCCACTCAGTCCTTGAAGAAGCTGATCCAGTCGAGACCATCTCCAGCATCGCAGAACAGACAGTGACGTCCGAGAGTGTCATCGCAATCTCACCGCTTGATCTTCTCGATCTGTCAAAACAGAACATCGCACGACTCGCCCAGCGACTTCACCGCGTCGCTGAGGCTACAGGCTCGGTCGTGCTAATGCACGAACTGGACGATAGTGGGGTTGCGAAGAAGGTACTCGACGGCCAGGCGTCGCTCACGTTGCGCGTGATCCCACACCACGACTCACAAGCCCCGGCTGAACTCCTGATTCAAGGATACGGCCCGCAGTATGCGATCCAAGGAGACAGCATCACAGCCTTCGAGATCGATGAAGAGGCCTATCGGCTCACTACCAACCGAGACATCGCGAATCTCTGAGACCGTTACTCCCCTCAGGAACTCACATCTGCGGCACCGCTACTGCGGATCACACGATCAGACGGAGACTGAAGTCACAGACACCAACCAGCCGATTTATACGCTCCTAGCACACATACGGAAGCAAGATGTCATCGGATTCGAGAGGCAACGCCACCCAGCGACGAGACACGTCTCGACAGGAACAGCGGGCAGTCCACGGGACGGCACACGGGATTCACTACAATGGAGTGATATACGGAATCCCCGAAGATGTCAGTGATCACTTCTTTACAATCACCGCCGATGAAGCAGACCAGTTCGAAAACTTCGATATCGGCGAACAAACACTCACCACCCAAGAAGACCTCGAACACGCGATTCCTGACGAGGATAAACCTCGACTCAGAGAGCGGGAGCGGTACTGGGTGAACAAACCCTACGCTTTCGTCGTGATCTGTGAGGACCGGATCACAGAAGAATTCCGGTACTTCGTCATTGAACCGGCGCTGACCGAGACCCAGCGCCAAGCAAAAGACTTCCTCTCATCGAAAGCGCGGTCGGCACTCGAGACTGACGAACTCGATATGGACGCCTCGCCGAAGGAGCGTGCCCGCGCGCTCCGCACGCAGGTCCTCCAGCTACTGCGCCGGTATCAGATGATTGACCGGGCTAACTGGAACAAGAGTTCCGGGGTGCAGGACTTCGAGGACCTCCTCCAGATTTATCGTGATGACTCGGCGAGCTTCTCAACACGGCTCCAGACTATCGCGGGGCACCTCCTTGACGGCGGCAACCCGACACTGTCTCAGACCACGAAAGAAGCACTCATCCATACACTCGAACGGCAAGCCTCGTCAGCGATCGGTCCATCAAGCGACATCGACGACGTTGCGTACCCGACACACGACGACGGCTCAGTCGTCCAGTTCAACCGGACAGATGTGTCTCGGATCATGCACTACCTGATTCGGGACAACATCGGATTCGGCAAGCTTGAAGCGATCTTCCAAGACGAGCTAGTTGAAGACATCCACGTGTCCGGCTATAACTCGAATGTACTCGTGTCGCTTGGCCGCCAATACGAGGGCGACGTGATCACAAACGTGGAATTCGGGCAGGCAGATCTCGACTCGTGGATTCAAACGAACGCCGAGGCAGCAGGAAAGGGAATCTCACGTCAAGACCCCACAGTTGACGCGGAACTCTCTGATGGCTCTCGCGTGAAACTGACCTTGGGCGAGGAGATCACCGACGGTGGCTCAAACTTCACGATCCGGAAGTTCTCGGAAGTCCCCCACACGCCGGTGGACCTCGTCTGTTGGGACACCTTCTCGCTTGACGAGATGGCGTATCTCTGGCTCATGGTCGAACAGGGCGCGAACATCATCGTCGCTGGGGGAACTGCCAGTGGGAAGACGACGACGCTCAACGCACTGTCGCTGTTCGTCGACGCTCGCGAAAAGGTGCTCTCAATCGAAGACACGCGGGAGATCGAGATTCCACACGTCCACTGGACAAAGTACGTCACTCGCGAAGGGAGTGCGAGCGCAAGCACAGACACAATCGGCCACGGCGATCTCGTCAAAGGCGCACTCCGCGAACGCCCAAACAACATCATCCTCGGCGAAGTGCGTGACGAGGAGGCGACGGACCACCTATTCGAAGCAATGAGTACTGGCCACCGAGGGTTGACGACGTTCCACGCTGACAGTGCCCAGACACTGGTCAACCGATTTATCGACAATTACAACGTCGCCCCCTCGCAGGTGCCGACGCTCGACCTCCTTATCATCCAGTCTGAGGTGACGATGGACGGGCAGAGCGTTCGGCGCGCAGAGCGCATTCAAGAGGTGTCTCAGGTGTCGACTGAAGGCGATCAGAAAACGCTCAAAGGCGATGAGCCGTTCTACTGGACTCCAACTGAGGGGCACGTTCCCAACGACCTTGACACAGACCTGATGGCAGAGGTCCGCGAACATCGAGGCTGGACGCAAGAGGGGCTGGAGAAAGAACTCGAAACCAGAAAGGCAGTCCTCGCGTACCTGATCGACAACGACATTCGCTCGTATCAGGACGTGGCCGCGGCACTCCAAGGCTACACATTCGCACAAGAGAGCTTGCTCGGGGAGATCGGCGCTGGGACATTCGCTGACTCGGTCGACATGCTCCACAACTTGCAGTATATCGATATTGACATCCCGGAGAGCAAAGAAGCGAAGACAGAGCGGCCAGAAGACGACGAGATCAAACAAACTGCGAAGACTGTCCTCAACGAGAACGAAGAGATGCTGTCCGCAGCTGCCAGTGTAGCCGGCGACGGGTTCGATCCTGTCGTCGACGAGGTCACTGGTCGGATGCGCGAGGACCTTCGCGCTCGCCACGCCACCAGAAAGACACCACATCAAGAAGAGCCCACAGCGGAGAGCGATGATGGGGGGACACAGCCGGCCGACGATCCCGGCCAGCTCGAAGCCGACCACCGCCCAGAACCAACAGGCCGGCTTGATGATCAAATAGTAGCGGAAGCCGACGACGAGGCAACGACCGCCACCCAGCGCGAAAATGGTCATGCATCGGCTGACACCTCGTCCGATACCAACGGCGCCACCGAGGCAGTGGCCGGCGCGGGTACCAACGGGGCACAGTCATCGAGCGCGGCTAACAACGGGCACGAGTCGGACACGACGGCTGATACAGAAGAAATCGTTGAGGCGAACAGCGAGGAGGCAACTGAGAACGCTGACGCTGATAGACCTGATCCCAATGGCAACTGATGACTCAAACACCGTCGGTGCAGAACTCCAGCCAGTCTCGAAAGACGAGGCGCGGACAGCCGGTACGACTGGCGTCGCGAGTGCCTTCCTCGACTTCACTGGCCGCGTGTTTTATCCGCTCTACACGCTTCTCGAGCCATTCCAGCAACAACAGATCGAGAGCTGTCGAACCGGTCTTCAACAGGCCAACATTTCTGAACCAGTCGAGTTGTACATTTCCCGCAACCTCGGGACGGGAGCGATCATCGGGATCGTCCTTGGACTACTCAGTGGCCTCGGGTCAGCAGTGTTCATGGCAACGAGCGGCGGACTGAGTGTCTCAGCAACTGGCTGGACGTGGCTTCCCACAGTGACGGCAGGGTCATCAGGCGGCATCCTCTCTGCGATCCTCGTCGCGAAGGGGGCAGTTGTGGTACTCCTCGTTGCTCTGTTCGGTGGCCTCACCGGAGGCGTCCTCGGTCTGTTGTACGCGTACCGTCATCCGGCGTCTGTTGCTGAGACTCGCGAACAGGAGATTGACCGCCTGATGCCGTACGCGGTCGCGTATATGTATTCGCTCTCGGTTCAAGGGGAAGACACCGTCCGTCTGTTCAGGTCGATGGCGACATCTGAGGACATCTTCGGCGAGATCGCTGTCGAGTTCCAGCGTATCCTCGCCGACGCAGAGTACATGAACGAGCCGTATACTGAGGGCCTGAAGACAATTTCCAAACAAACACCGCACCCCCGGTTCGGACAGTTCCTGTCCGACTTCCTCACGCGGATCAACAGTGGTGGCTCGATCGAGAACTTCCTGGAACAGCAGAAGGACAAGATGCTGGAGCGGACAGCTCAACAGCAGGAACAGCAACTTGAACAGATTGAGCAGATCGGCGTGGCGTTCTCGGCCGCCTCAATCGCACCGGGGATCGGTGCCGTGATGATCGGACTGTTGATCAGCACCGGAACACTCCCTGTGCCGGTGTTCTTTGTGATCTTCATGCTCCCGCTGATCGTCTCGGTGTTCTTCATCTTGATCATCGACGTGATCCGGCCCGATGCGAACGCGAACAGTCAGATCGAGATTCCTGACTCGCTGAAGGAGACTGACATCGACGGGGTGACGCCCCGTGGTGATGCTCCGGGGGACGTCCAGACGACCGGGATCGTCGGGTCCTACAGTGACGCGTCTGGGACAATCGACGACCTGTTCTCGCGGATCGAGAAGTCTGAACGCCGCTACAGAGTAACGCGAGTCCTCCGTGAGCCGAAAGCCTTCTTCACCGACTATCCGACGCTCTCAGTCATCCCGATGCTCGCGCTCCTTATCCCGTACTTCATCACCGGGAACAGCATCGGCCTGTTCAATATCGGTGTTCCGTCGGGGAACGGCTTCGCATGGGTCACGGGCCTTCTGGTTGTCCCCTACATCGTTCTCACGGCCCCGCTGCTCGTGTTCACGAAACTCAAGAAGCGGAAAGAGTACGACGTGAAAACGAACATGACCGAGCACCTCCGGATGATAGCGACGTTCAACGACGCTGGCCAGTCTGTACCGGAGGCAATCAAACACACGGCCCAACAGGGGACCGGCCAGTTCGCGAAGGACCTGCAAGAAGTGTACAACAAGAGCCGGTTCAACCGGACGCTTGGCCGGGCGCTCATTGAGTTCGCGAACAAATACGACGATGCCTCAATCGCGCGCCGGATCGAACTGATGCGAGAAGCTATGGACGCGAGCGACCGCATCACAGATGTCCTGAACACACTCGCGTCTGTGTCTGAGACACAGGACCGGCTCCGAAACCAGCGGGTGTCGAAACTGCAGTCGCAAGTGATCGTGATCTCAATCGTCACTGTTGTCGTGACTGCGATTCTTGCGTTCACGACGATGTTCTTCCTCCCACAGATTCTGGGGGCGTTCTCGTTTGGAGTCTCGGGCTTCTCGCAGGGGCCGACAGACATCAAGCTGTACGCGTTCTGGTTCTACGCTGGCTCGGTCTCGAACGCGGTAGGAACCGGGGCGCTGTGCGGCTGGCTAAGGTACGAATCGCTGAAGGAGGGAACACCCTACACGATCGCCTATCTGATCATCACCGTCCTCCTCTGGGCAGGGGTGTACCAGGTGATCTGAATGACTCGCGGCAACTCACTTTTCGACCGAAGAGAGCACCCTTCCGAAGAGAGGGGGATCGCCTCAATGCTCGAGTTTGCGATGGCCGTCGTTATCCTCTCAGGAGCGATGTTGCTCGCGGTGACTGTCCTCGCTACAAACGGCGCTTCCACAGCCAACGACGATACCGCCCCACAGCAAATAGGCTTTCGAGGTGCTGACGCTCTCAGTGACGACCTCCTCGTGCCGACAGCAAACGAGCCAGGCATCGATCACGAGTGTGCCGACGCGTACTTCAGCAGCGAGACAGATACTGGGCAAGCAGGCCGATGTGGCTTCGACCAAGCGCTCGACAGCTCACCACACGACTTCGTCCGGAGTACACTCGGCGTAGCGCCACAGTACAACGCAAACGTAACGCTGCGGGCTGATGGCTCAGTCGTCGAAACTGACCTGGACGACGACGGGACGCCCACACGGTTTGCGCTTGGACCTGAACCCGCACGTCCAGACCGTGTCTCGATCGGCGTTCGAAAAACCGTGTTCGGCGACGATGTGCTTCCACAAGATGATCCCGACGTCGTCGAGATCCACGTTACTGTCTGGAGGGACTACGGACAATGAGTGACGATAGACAGTCGTGGTGGCTCACTCGGGAAGACCGCGGCGCGTTATGGATTCCACGTGCAATTCTCGCAGCGGGGATCATCATTGGGGCAGTCTTCCTCGTCGCGAGCGGGGAGATCACACAGCGGTCGTCCCAAGCCGAGGAACTAGAGCAAGAGAAGTTGAGTCGCCAAGCCGAAGACATCATTACCATTCTTGACGCCACGAACCGGTTAGCGACAGAAGGCGGCTCCCCCGGCTTCGTCCTGTACTGGAACGCACGCGAAATCAGGTTCATCAATAGCCATATCGATGATCCGGGAGACGACTACTACACGACGCTTGAAAATTCCCCCAATAATCCCCTCCGTCCTGTGCTGCAGAAGACGCTCGGACCAGAGGCCGTCGGAGTCAACATCCACGTCCGGTACCAGACAGGTGACGGAACGCTGAATCGCACCCGAGTCCTGTATCAAGGCCCACCCGGCCAGAACGCAGTCCGGGAATCGCGCAACATCCTACTGTCCGACGACGTGACTCCGACGCTCGGTGGAACCTCGAGCGATGGCGACGCCTGCACACTCGGCGAGATGGGAGGAAGCACCGGCACTGGCACGAACGGCTGCACCGATAAAGCGTTCTATGCACCAGATGCAAGCCCGAATTCCTCCGTCTACAACGCGATTCGGGTCCAGATCACGATTTGGGAAACATGACAAAGAGCACCGCGAAGACCTCACGGGAGGAGAAGAGGGAGGAGAACCCGGCAGCCAGACAGCCGACTCGCCCGTCAACGTGGTTCTCCGACACAGATCGGGCGGTGAGCGAGATTTCGAGTTACGCGATCCAACTCTCGCTGATCGTGTTTCTCCTTGGTGGGTTTGTGACTGCTGCCGGAGCTGGTGCGAATTTCCAAACAGAGGTTCAAAAAGAGAACACACTGCAAGAAGTCGGACAGGACATCTCGTCGCAGATTCAGTTCGTCGACCGGCTCGCTCGCGAGAGCGCGAACACTGGTGTGATCCGGCAGCGTGTCGTCACACCAGATCGGGTCGGAGACAACGGCTATACGATCGAAGTCCTCTCGCCGAGCGACGCGACATCTGACTCTCGGTGTGAAGGGGCCGCGACAGCATCGACAGTCGGCTGTATCATTGTCTATCAGGGCACGGAAGCGTCGACCGATGTCAAAATCAAGACCTACTACCAAGTCGCACCAGGAACTGACGTCCAGACAACAACACTGACCGGCGGAGATATCATCATCACACGGCCCGCGGATGCCAGCCAACCGATTGAGCTCACCAACGGGTGATTCACCAATGCTAGACCTCCCATCACGGCTGACACGCCTCCACACTGACGAGCGCGGTGTCCAGAACATCGTCGGCTACAGTCTCCTGATCTTGATTGTTCTCGGTGGATCGAGTCTCGGTCTCGTCGCCACAGCCGAGCAACTGACAGCTGGTGAGCGCCAGACGAAGACCACGAAGATCGAGACCAACATCAACCTCGTACGGGGCGACGGGATCGACATCGTCCAGGGCGCTCCCTACCGCCGTGTGAACTTCGAGGGCGTCGACGGCGAACTCCGGTTTGGAGGCACCGAGGAACTCGAAGTGCGCGCATCGGGTGGCGATGTGAACATCACACAGGCAGCTACCGCCAATTTCACCACCCGACTCGTCGAGTACCGGTTCGACCCGCAACAAGCCGACGAAGCCATCTACCGGACTGGGTTCGGGCTCCGGACCAAACAGTTCGAGAACAGCGAGAACGCGCTCGTCCAGACGCAACCTGTCATGCAGACTGGAAACAGACGCACCGTTTTGATCCTCCCCCAGTACCGTCGTATCACCGACGCGTCTGCGTCCATCGGCTTCACACAGGTCTCTCAGGTCCCAATCACGCTCTCCCGCCGGAACGCGGGAACTGTGAGCCAGCTCGCGACGACAGATGACGGCTCGACAACGGTGATGAGCGGGAACATCACTGTCGACGAGACGCCGCGACAGAACGCCTGGGTCCGCTACTTCAAATCGAGCCCCCAGTTCACAGCCAAAGACGGGCCAGATGCCGATACAACCGCTGAATACGTCGAAGACTGGGACGGCGATGGGACACCGGAAGTCCGCGCGCACTTCGAATCAACGCGGCTGTTCATCCGCTTCGCGCAAATCGGAGTCGAACTCGATGCACGGCTGTGACCACCGCACAGGTTAGTTCACCGGGAGAGTTCCTCGCCAGATTCCAACCCCCGAGAGCGCCCATGTGGCGGCTCTCGGCAGGTAGACGAAGAACATAACACGGCCACACGCATACCACGACCCAATGAACCCGGTTTCTCACCTCTCTCAAACAGATCGGGCTGTGTCGAACGTCGTCGCAGCGCTCATCCTCCTTCTTATCACAACGTTCCTCGTCGCAGCAGGCGGATCGGCCGTTACAGAGTTCAACAAGGACACCGCCGCTGTCAGCACTGAGACGATGGAAAACGATATGGAACAGTTTGAGGGAGCAGTTCACGAAGCAGCAGCGTCTGAAGCCGGCGGGAGCCGAGTCGAGATCGCACGTGGGGCAGAGGCAGGGCAGGGAGCGTTCACCATCCAACAGGTCTCAGCAGCCTCTGTAACGATCGACGGTAACGTCGCGTTCAACACCACGACCGGACGGGTGATCGGCGAGAGCCCGAACGGGGGCGTCGTCGTCTACGAGATGGGCGCCGTGTTCGCGAGGACACCTGACGGCTCAGTTGAGATGGTTGATCCCCCGCGGATGGCGTTTGTGAACACAACGAACAACCGACCGTCAGTCACCGTCCCACTCTATACTCTTGAGACACAGGGGCCGATTGGCGGGACAGTGACAGTCCGGCGAACGAGTCCGCCAGACGAGACAGACAGCGTCTACGCAAACACGTTCTTCTCCCTCTCGATCCAATCACCATTCTATGCGGAGTGGGCCGAATACTTCCGCGCGTCAGCGCCGAACGCGAACATCCTCGTCTTCCCAGATCAACAGGTCGCCCGTATCAGTATCACAACTGGAGACGGAACCTACGTCCATATCAACGAGTACGACCTCATTGTCCAATAGGACCGCCCAAAGGCCCAGACAAACCGCCCTTCTGGACTATTAGTACAGGCCATCCCTGACCCGACACCAACTCCCCATGTGGAGCTATCAACCACGATAACCGAAAACACGGCATTTATACTGCTGTGACGAATGGTTGGATATATGTCAGACAGGCGGAGGGGGGAAACAAGCTGGCTCCCGTTTGTTCGGGCGTCGGATGCGGAAGTGGTGATTGCTGGAAGTGACTTACGCGTGGCGAGTCAACTGTCAGACGCAGTTCGCGATGCACATCCAGGCGTCTCAACGAGGACACTCACTGATCTATCGTCTGTCGATTCGTATGTGGTCAAAAACAGCCCACAGGCGCTGATAACCACACACACGCTGTCACAAGCGGACGCTGCCACGTTCATCGAGAATCTGCGAGACCGTGACGCTACGATGGGGGTGATTGTCTGCGCTCCAGATCTAGAGCCGGCAGCCGTCGACGAGATCCGAGCTCGTCCGAACACGACAGTGATCCAGGAGACCCCGCTTCAACCATCAACACAGAACCGCGTGGTGGCTGCGCTCACAGGAGTCCTAAAGGACGCACAAGTGATTGAGTCCTCGATCCACACGGAGGCAGTTCTCGATCAACTGTCGCGCTCACTCGCGATCCTTGACAGCGACAATTCGTTCAAAGCGGTCCGAGAAACGTTCGCCGACCTCTACAATCTCCAGCCAGCCGAAATTCGCGGCTCACACTGGTCTGATATCTTCAACTGGGAATTTGGTGTCGAAACACCAACCCCCTCAGAGTTGCTTGATGGCGACCCTGAGTGGCAAGGCCCGCTCTTTGGCCCACGCGGAGATGGAACCTTCTTCCTCCACGACGCACACTTGATCAGGCTCCCGACGCTGGGGATCGTCCTCTCGACGCAACCCGACCCACGGCGAGTGTTCGAACAGGCTTGGGAACGCACGACCCCGCCGGGCCGTGAGGAAGCAACAGAAGCTCAACCTCCACGGAACCAACTCCCGAACGGGATCTACGGGGCCCCGACATCTCGCGCCTACCTGCCAGCTGTTGTCCACACCGAGGACCCTGATGTCTCTCGAATCTATCTGCCAGAAGTTCCGGAAGACCGCCCCCACCCAGCCGTGAATGCACGGGACAGCGCCTCGGGGACGTTCGATTCTGGGATCAGATCAGTTGACGAATCCACCCATCCAAGTCCAACCGAGCCGCAGGCTGACGATGATGGACCACCAACTGCAAACGAGGTTGACCGCACCAAGTACCGCCCACACCGCGACTTGATGCTCACTCCTGCACCACTGCGAGACTTCCTCTCTCCAGAGAACAACGACATCGATGCCACTGTCCGCCGGTTCAAAGACTGGTTAGAGGGTGCTGATTCCGTCGTCTCGCACGAAGACGAGACGTTCAATATCCGGCCAGTCACCTCAGCTCGTCAAGAAGTGATCACAGCGAACCCTGTCGTGATCAACCGGTCGCTCGATGGCGTCGCTGGAACGTATCTCGCATTCCAACCAGCAGCCCCGGACACCACTATCGAGTCAGTTCCTGTATCCCCCGAGTAGCAGACTCCCCCTCGTCCGGCAGCCACCACGTCGCAAGCGGTCCAGCACACCTCTCCGCGATGGGCAACGGTTTTCATCCTACTCCGGTTACCCAGACGTAGCACATGGCGAGCCCGAACTCCTCACAATCACAGCCGTGGGCCTCTCAGTCCGAACTCGTCTCTCTCGCGTTTCCATATGCCAATCCGTATCCGGCACAACAGTCGGGAATCTCGACAACACTCGACGTGGTGGGAGACAGGGGCTACCATTTGATCGAAGGTGCATGTGGCACCGGGAAGACACTCCTCGCACTGACAGCTGCGGTCGCACTGATGCGGTCGAAGCAGACCCCGATCCAACGAACGCTCGTGGTCACCAACATGAAACAGCAGATCAGAGCGTTCGAATCCGATATCGAAGCGATCAACGACAGTCTGGCAGATGCCCGCGATACATCCCCACTTCCAGCGCACGAGAAACAACTCCGGCCAGTGCAGAGTATTACAGCCGTCGGAAAAGCAGATCTCTGTCCCCTCGTTGCGAGTGGGGCGTCGTCACCGCAATCGATCTACGACGACTGTTCAACCCTCCAGGCGAACACGAACCAACTCATCAGTGAGGCCTACAGTGGCGTCGAACGGCAGATGGTCGCAACCAAACTTCAAGAGGACGCCATCTCTGAAGACACGCCCTCATGGCCAGCTGACCGGCCAGACGACCACGCTGCAACCAGGGAGGCAATGCGGTTCGGGGGAATGCCAGATGAACACGACGATACGAAGTACTGTGCCTACTACGCCGGCTACAAATCAGGAGAGAGCCCGCCACCCGGCGGGTCGAGTCGTCCGGTCACGAGACCTCAAGACATCGTGAACGAGTCGGTCGAGCAAGGAACGTGCCCACATGAGGGACTGAAACAGAGCGTCCGAGGCAACGACATCGTGATCGGAAACTACGCTCATGCGTTCAACCCCGACGTCATAAATGGGTTGACTGACAAGGTCATCGAGTCAACAACGCTTCTGATCGTCGACGAAGCACACGAGCTCATCCCCTCGCTCAGGGATATGGCAAGCCGGAAAGTTCCGTTCTGGAAACTCAGAAAGGCCGGAGAACAGACCGACGCACTGGTCAACGAAATAGAAACCAGGGTGAACGGCACTTTCGGAGACCCCCTATTAAACAGCCTTGGAAGAAGCCGAGCACATCCAGGCGGCTTCAGGACTTTCGCAAAATCAGGTACGCTTCTCCCAAGTGAGTTAGGAGACTGGGTTCAGTCGAGACTGAACCACCCCGAGGAAGATGAACTAACGCCTAATGAACACAGAACACTCTCTCTTCAAGACCCCACAGAAGCGGAGACGGATCTTGTATCTGAGTGGCTAGCGGAAAACCAGATGGATACGGTCGCGTGGGGCGACGGACGATACTATGGCGAGACAATCGACCGCTTCCTCACGGAATACGCTGATATTAACCCACCGTTCGCCACATCAGAGGTCGGCCAGCTATTCGAGCTGTGGGCCAACGGCGGGAACATGAACTACCACCGAACAGTGACTCTCACGCCGCGATCGAATCCGCCACAGAATCCATCGTTTGAATGGCAGCGAACGCACCGGGCCGCACTCGAGATCAACAACACGCTCCCACGCTCTCGCGTCCTCTCCCAACTCGAAGAGTTCGGCGGCGGTGTGCTGATGTCGGCAACCCTCTCTCCATTCTGGGTCTTCGAAAGCGAGATCGGGAAGTCAATCATCGACCGCCCGATCGAAACCTCACAGTACACGCTGCCGTTCCCACCTGAAAACCGGTCCACACTGTTCGTCGGCTCGGAAGCGTTCACGTACGAGAATCGAGGCAGCCACACCGAGTACGACCCACATCCATCGACGACACTACCACAAGCGCGAGCTGATGTCGTCGAGGCAGCCCGTGGCCTTGTCTCCAATACCCCAGGGAACGTCCTCCTAGCCCTGCCGTCGTACGGGGAAGCTGACTGGCTCGGAACGTACCTCGAGCGGAGTGGAGCCATCACCAAGCCAGTCCTCGTTGACGAGTCATCATCCCAAGCCGAAACAGAACAACTCAAAGAGCGGTTCTTCACCGGCGGCCCGAAAGTACTGACCACATCGATGCGAGGCACACTCACGACGGGCGTCAACTACGAAGGCGACAAGCTCGCAGCGGCGGCCGTGATTGGGATACCCGTCGACAATCCGTCCGATGAACTGAACAAAGCTATCCAAGCGGTGTATGAGGAGGAGTTCGACGCTGGATTCAACCTTGCGTTCATCCCACCAGCGGTGCGGATGGCCCGACAAGCGATCGGACGTGTCATCCGGAAAGACGACGATGTCGGGATCAGGGCCTTCATCGACAGCCGGTATTCCGACCCGACGTATCAGGCCTATATCCCCCAGTCGGTCTGCGAGAACGGAGTCCCTGTTTCGCCTGACGCAGTTGATGATCAGGTCGCGTCGTTCTGGCAAACGCACTGATCTGAGAACACCACCTCACAGCGTCATCAGCACAAGCCCGACACCGCTAAGGCCAGCAGCCCCACCAATCAGCATCCCAAGCGTGTTCAGGCGATTACTCGCTGCCGTCGTCCACTCAAGTGCATACGTCTCACTCCGAAGCGGCCACAAGACCGGAATCCCCTGTTTTGAGACGACATCGGCGGCGAGGTGGATCGCCACACCAACGGTCCCCGCCAGAAACCCAGTAATCGCGAGAACCGGGATGAAGAACTCCCCGACAGGATTCCACGTGGCAGGAATGATGTCACTCAAGAGCAGTCCAACGACACTGTAGAACACCCCATAGCAGAGGCCAAACGCAACAGCGCCGCCGAGCGAGTGCAGTCGGCCGCGATGCGTCGCGAACGGGAGATTCCGATCAGCGTCTGGAATCCGGGCCGCGCTCACGATGACGAATCCTGCAGCCAATCCGAGTAATGGCACTCCAGCGACGATCATAACTGACGCGATCAAGATACCAATCCCTGTCGACAGCGACTGATGGCCAATTCCAAGCATCCTACCCGGGTGTATGGACTGACACCAGAAGTTTCTTTTTCACAGAGAATAACGTGGGTGATGAGACACCTACAAGACGGGGGACCCCCACCCCGAGAGACACCCATGTCACACGATACACACCCCATCGTCCGCAGGATGAAACACGCAGTCTCCCCACGTGCTGTCACAACGTGGGCTCAAACCCTAGTGATCGCAGCCGGCGTGCTCATCGCGATTGACCCGGCACTCGCAGCTGCAGGATTCATCGAGAACCTTCGACAAACCCTCAACACCTGGGAGTCGTGGGCCTCTATCCTCCTGGCCAGTCTGTTGACGTTCGGCTCACTCGTGAGTGGCGGCAAAGACCTCGTGTCGATTATGCTCTCGTCTGAGGGCGGGCAAGACCCCATCCAGGCAATGGGGAAACTCACCTTCGGCATTCTTCTCGCCGCGGTGATTTCAAAGTGGCCGACCATCTCCGACCGGATCGAGCAATCGGTCGCGTTGAACAACGCTAGCGGCGCGATCATGCCGGTCAACGAGGAACTGATCACGGTCGTCACCACGTTCCTCTAGGGCAGTGGTTCCACGACGGCTCGCCCTCTGTGGAGTAGTAATTGTCGTCCTTCTCCTTACCGCGACGACGACCGCGACAATCGCTCCTGCTGATACACCGGTAGACGATCAGTTCCAACCACCACGGGCAGATCTCACGGAGCTTCCCATCGACCGAACAGTGTATCAACTGCTCTGGGGGCTCACTGCGGTAGCAGATCCTCAGCTACTCCCCTACGGGCCGCAACTCACGACAACCGGTGGAAACTCTCAAACGCTTGACTTTCTCCCCTTCTTCAGCCCGATTGGACAGGGATCAGCGGCATACAATAGTTACACATACGCCAACACAGAGAACACGTCAAGATCCACGAGCGTAAGGCCACTTGGAGCAGAGTATATAAATGGGGTCTACATTAAGCGACAATACGCTTGGATCGACGGATTTGATTCAGGGGTTCTATACCACACAGAGAGCGGAGTCAAACGTGTTGTCGATGTCCGCAAGAACCCACAGGTTCGTGTGATGGCCGACTATCGGGTTGAAGAACCCACGACCGACACTCCTGAAAACCCGACTCCAGGGGCTGAACGTACTATCGAGGATGTCACCGAGGTGACGGCAAGAACTGAAATCAGGCTCAACGGGAACACGATAGATACACGCGTAAACCCAGATCCAACTTTCAGCGTCCCTGTGACTGCGTTTGGAAGCGATAACACTGTTCGATTCATACATAATATCTCGGCTACAGTTACCGTTACTACCCAACAGTACACCTGCGTACAACGGGCCGATCCAGAGCCTGATCCACAGCCAGGTACCCCATCAAACGGAACTAGTGAAAACAGCAGTAGCACTGCCACTCCGACCCCGGACTCAACAGCGTCACCCGCCCCGACAGAAACAGTAGATGAGCCATCTGGACCGCCGAGGTGTATCGAGTATGGCTGGGAGACAACGAACTCCTCCAAGTTCAGCTTTACTCAGGACACATCTGATACTCTGACCTTCAGGTCGTACAGTCCAGAACGCCCTCGCGCAGCAATCATCAGCTATCAGAACCAACCGCAGGCATACCTCCTCGTAGACCCACCAGACGGCGCAACTGCGATCGAAACGGCAGACCAGCGGATTCTCGATCTCCCGTATGGGGTCGTTCGAACACGGGACGCTATCAACGCGCGAACCGTTCTTCATACCCCCAGCGGGGAAATTCGGAATCCACAGGAGCCACCGACTCCAGTTGACCGTCACCTGTATCCGAAACAGGATGAAGCAATCTTGACATTGAAAACCGGAGTCTCCCAAAGCGGCGTCGTCTCTCCACAAGTGATTGGCACCGGTGATGAAGAGACACTCTCGCCCGCACGGGGGTACTTTCCGCAGTGGGCGCCCTA
Organism: Halobaculum sp. MBLA0147; assembly: GCF_041361345.1. NCBI lineage: Archaea > Methanobacteriati > Methanobacteriota > Halobacteria > Halobacteriales > Haloferacaceae > Halonovum > Halonovum rutilum. The sequence goes on from NZ_JBGKAD010000004.1 coordinate 184,283, forward strand.
CTCCGAGCCGACAACTGCAGACTCGTATGTCGTCCGAATCCCCCCAGGAATCACAGAGATCATACTGACGCAGGGCTTGCAGTACAGGACACCGTTCGGCCTGATCAACACCTCCGTCGACCGAGCCGGGCAGGTGAGAGATCCCGTCGTCAGCGTCAACACAACCGAACAACAGAACTCAGATCAGGTGAAGTTCACCGTCTATCCTCGGACACAGGGAGGAGATCTGATCACCACCTACGACCGAATCCTTGAGATTGAGGTTCGTATCAACGGGACAACGTACACCACCGGGAACACTCGAGGTGGCGAGCCGTTCACGTTCTACGTCAACCAGTCCCGATACGGCGGCGAACCGATGACAGTCAAGCTTGACGGAGACGGGGTCCCATCACCGCAAGCACTCGCAGCACCGAGTCGGTTCGGACACGAAGGAGTCCGCTACACCACTACAACTAAACAGGTCTTCGTGCCAGCAACTCAGACGTGGGGAGTCTTCACCGCCCGCGTCCTGACACTCGCCGAGCTCATTTGGTCAGGATTTGGCCCAGCAGCAGCAACAGCAGGCTTCATGCTCGTCCTCATTGAACTTATGACACCACTCAACCCGTTCACAACCGTCGTGACCGCAATACTTGACATCGTGAACTGATCCTTGTCCGACGCCTGTCCTGAGTTCTCTGTGATTCTACCCCTATCGGTTGCAGCCCTCTATACTGGCCGATATGGTCCTAGAACAAGCACTTAGAACGTCTGGACTGGCTGATTAGGCAGTAGAGGACTCGACGAGCGTCTTACCAATCACACACGGCGGCGGCTTCAAACTGATTGGTAAGACGTTAGCGGCCGGGTTACTGGCCGTGGAACGACTGCTAGCGAAAGGGGAAAATCATATGATGGTACACTGACAACGGGGTAGCAATACGCCATGCCGAGAGAGACACGTCTCTCCACCCAAACCACCTTCACCGGAATCATCGTCATCCTCCTTGCTCTGGCCCCAGCGCACGCCGCGGCCGTCCAACCAGCACCAGGGATCACAAGCACCACCGGTCAACACTCACTTGCTCCGGACCCTGGAGCAGCCAGTGGTTGGGAAGAGACACGGCCAAACCAACGAGACACACCAACTCCCACAGGCACCGCAACGAATACTACCCAAAATTCGACAGGAGGTGGGTTCTTATCCGGCCTCGGAAAGTTTCTCGATAACCAACCAAAAGTCAGCATCAATCTCGCACAGGGCTTTCAGGCCGGTATCCTCGGGCTTGTTACGAGTGGAGGTGCAACACTCAAAAATCAATTGTACACAGCACTAGTGTGTGTCGGGCTCACCACCCCGAATTACGCCGATACTCAGCCATTTACCTCGGAACTTCCCTCAAACCCCTACTGCAGCACACTAGTCAACTTCGGTGGTGTCGACTTAGGCGCACACCAACTATTCATCATTCTGGGCTTATCGCTAGTATCGATCTACTCGATGTTTGAGATCACCCGCCTGTGGATCCGCGGAGCCGCATCAGAACTCCCACTGGTTGCGATCAAAACAGGCCTCGCGATGATCTTTGTTAAAAACCCCGACATCACGTGGGACCTCGCTGTCGGGCTGGTCAGTTCTCTCGTAGGCGCCTTCCTCCCGTCGACGGGCTCTCAAGTGAATCAACTCGGAAGCGTCATCGGTGTATCCTCACTGAACCCTCTCATCAACGCCGCGTTCCTTCCAATATTCATATTGAAGTCTGTCCTGCTCATTTTGCTGTTCTTCGCTTTCCTAGCGAATGTCATTCGATTCGTTGGAATGATCTTCCTATACTACCTCTGGCCGCTCCTCATCGTCAAGTGGATAGCACCGGGTAACATCCCAGTGGTAGACTCGTTCTTGAGCGGAACAGAACGTCTCGTCCCGTTCCTGTACTACCCGCTATTCCCAGCTCTCGCAGTCGGCTTTACCATATCGCTTCAAGTGAGCGTGGGTGGAGGGGTGTTTAACACTGGGGTGATCAAACCCGCCCTCGCCGACATCGTCGGCACGATCGCCCTCTGTGCAGGAACGTACGCTGGTCTCAAAGCCAGCATGGCAGGCAAGATCGTACTCAAAGGCATGAAGGCAGCCGGCACTGTCGCACTGACCGCCGGGGCAGGATTCGCGCTCGGTGGGGCAGGAGGGGCCGTCCGGGGCCTTTCAATGGGCTCCCGATATGGATCTACAGCTGGCGTTTTAGCTGGCGCTGACGAGGGTCGGAGACAGAGGGAGGGTCTCGCAGGAGCACTGTTCGAAGACGATGAAGGAGTATTCCAAGAAGACGATAATGAGCCGGAAACTGCGAACGATATGGCAGGGCTACTGACCGATGAAGATGAAGGTCTCCCGGGTGATGAAGACCCCACAGATGAAGCAGCAGACCGCGACGACGATCTCACAGGCGACTTCAACGACCTCAACGGACTGACCAGTGACTTCGAAGAGGATACCCCTGAAGACCAAATCGACCCACGGACAACGGATACGGACCGCTCACCTGGTCGTCCTGAAGACGACTCGAGAAGCATTGTCGATTCGATTCGAGACACGCTCTCTGACATCACTGGTGGGAGTGGCGTTGAAATCGATCCAGAAGAGCCGATCTCCGCAGCGGGGTTAGACGATGATGAACTCAGAAAAAAGATGCAAAAACACCCAGCCTATCCGGACCCTCCAGAGGACGAAGACCCCCATGAACTACTGAACGATCCGGATTATAAAGACGGTATTGATAAAGGAATGATCGGGTGGGGATTAGGAGGTCGTGAGCATACACCCGAGGATCCTCCCCAGGGAGAACAGCCGCAAGATGATTCACTACAGAGAGAACCCCGACAGAAAAAGACAGGAGCAAGGGAACCCGAGCAAGAGGAGGAGCCCCCAGTGGGTGACGAAAAAGGCACAGGTCAAGACCGTACGAGACCTGACCAGCACACAACTAGCGTGGGAGACAGACCAACACCCACCGCAGTAGATGACAACATCGGCGACGGTAAGGACACGACTCAGGGGGGATACACAACAATGGCAGATAAACCCGATCCTGAAGCCACATTCGGGCATATGGAGCAAAATCTCCCACTTGACCAGGTCGAAACTGATGCTGACAAGGAGATGGCTCAGCACTTTGCCAGTCAGGGTCACGATGGGAGGGGCACCATCGAAACAACGACTGATGATGGGACAGAAGTGATCCTTGGACAAAATGGCGTTATCCTTGCCGCTGATGACGCATCCACTTGGTCTCAAGGAAAGCTACGAGTCAATAAAGACGGGGAACGCGTTCACGCAGACCCAAAGGACTACGAACGGATCTCGATGAACTATGCCGGCAACACAGAGGCCAATACGGGTGAACTGCGCCAACAGTACAAAGACCACATCGAGGCCATTGGCGGGAATCCAGATGAAGTTGTCTTCAGAGACACTGATATCGGCGTTCATGACGTGACGAATGACAGATGGGTACGAGTCAGCCAGAACACATATCCTTCTGCGTACGGAGAGGTGGAAGGATCTGGGGGAGGTAAGAAGTGGACGATAGACCCCGACAAGCACACGCTCCCGTATGAGGCAGTTGCAGAATTCCAGAGCGACATCGCGGGAGGGCAGATCAGCAGCTGGAAAGACCTCCGTAAGGCTTCGGACAACGGGCAGGTCGAAATGGACGTCCCATCAGGGGTGTCAGGATTTGTCTCGATCACAGGGACAGACGGAGAAGAAGTTGTTAACGAGAGGACGTACGTGTCAAACGACGCAGTAGGAATGGCTCTAGACGTGTCTGGAAACAGGCTCACGAATCCGACTGACTACACGTCCGACACAACAACCCACCCGTCAAAGACAAATACGGTCCACACGATGCCAAACAGCGAGGAGGGTACAGTGCAAATAACACCTCAGTCGAAACAGGCTGTTAGTGTGTACGGCGAGATCCTCAACAAGACCAATATTAGTGGGTTATCCCGGGCCCATACAGATACCGATAAAATTTCTTACAATGTCAATCTCGAGCAGCTTCCTGATGATGTAGACCCAACACTGTTAGCTGCACATCCCGGGGAAGCAGCCAAACAGTACACCGACAACGACACCGATCTCGATATTGACACCGATACAGAGTTCGTATCTGACCTCGTCATTGATGACATCGCCCTAGAGCGGCTCAATGACCACTCAGACATTGTTGACGACATTAAACTGGCCGACGAAGTCTGATCCCCCTAGCACCTCACCCTAGGTAACTAGACGACCTCTCGTGAGCAGGTCACTCAGACCAACAAGTCTTCTCGAACCCCAAACATTGAACTACACAGCCTGTTTCCGTCAACGTAGTAATGGCGGAGGCAGAGAGCCGCAGGACCCAGATACTCACACGTATTGATCGGGCTGAGTATATCGTGCTCGGCCGAACACTTGAAGAGATCGTCGTATTCCTGCTCATCCCAATGCTTGGAGTATCGTTTCTTGCTATATTCGGAGTATTCGGCCTTTTCGAGATGCTCGGACTATGGGTGAGTATCCTCCTTATCGATGGACTCATCTTCTGGCGTGTCCCGCGGGGAGCAAACTTCGTAGCTCGAGCAGTCGAGCTTCTCAAACTCATCCGCACACCGAACTACATCCCGAAAAGCGACGCCGATACTGAATCACCGGACCGACCAATCGGAGAGGTTCGGAAGGCCGATCGAGATGCTGACCTCCGGCCGGACGGCGGCACAACAACGGACAGTGGAGTCTTCGATGTGCTCCCGTACCGAGACCAGCAAACGACACCTGAACTCACAGGAGTCAAGCGGCTCTTCCCAAAAAAGAAAGTCGCTATCACTGACGACAATCGACTTGTTGGATACGTTCGCGTGACTGGGCGAGACAGTGCAATTTCCTCAGACAAGAACCTCGTGTTGAAACAGTTCGCTCGCGCTCTCGCAACGAACGACGACGACTTCGACATCCTGGTGACAGGGGAGAAGTTCAACCCACAAGATCAAATCTCCCGACTTAGTGAAAGAGAATCAGATACAGACATCGCAAACCGGCCGATCCTCCAAGAACTCACAGCCGGTCTGAAATCACACATCTCCGAGAAGTTTGGCGAGGACGGCTTCATTGACCGGCGATTCTACGTCGTTGCATGGGTCGATCTCGAGGAGATCGGAAATGAAGAGGTTGACCAGACAGGAATGTTTAGCTCGATTGATCCCGACTCCACGATTGGCCGGATCATCGGGAAGGACGCGCGCAGAAAAACAGAAGAACAGACATTCTCTGACGCGATGACAGAACTCAATACACAAATCAAGTCGGTGGTAGCGAAAGCCACGCGCGTGAACGACATCGAAGCACGTGCGATTTCAGAAGACGAATTCGCAACTGTCATCCGTCGACACCTCCGGCGAGACGCAACTAGGACGAACACAACCGTCACCGTACCAGACGGCAACGCTGTGAGCACCGGCGTGTTGGACCAGGAGCCGACCGGTGAGGACACGACCAACTGATCCAATGTCTCAACAAGAACACCCCGAACAAGAGCCCACATCCGGTGAGACCAGTTCCGATTCAACACCTTCCACAGTCGAGTCAGACCAACCTGCAGACTCACCGCCACCTGCGGGTGAGCCCAAACCCGCTGACACTGCTTCCGACACCACTTCCGATGATGAGTCATCGTCGCTTCTGTCTCGCCTCCGCTCCCGGTTCTCTCGGGACTCGACGGATCAATCTACCAACTCGGAAAGTGCGCCACCACTTGGAGAGGACCCGTCCGCCGACAGGTACCAACGACCAGATTTCTCCAGTGGGTTTGCAGGGCTCCGTGAGAAATGGAACCACTGGCGAGGGGGAGACGGATCGCTCACTGACAGCGCTGGCTACGATTTCACAGGTCAAACAGCTGGTGATGCCTTCCTCGCGCCAGATAGTCTCGCCCCCGGAACCAAGACAGTCGAGATCGCTGATGACACCGTCACCAGAACTCTCATCGTAACCGGCTACCAGCGGAATCCGCCAAAATTCTCACTGAACGGGGCAATCACTGATTCCAGTCTCGATTTTGACGCGACGATCAAACTCCGTCCGTACAGCACATCCGATGCCGAAACCTACCTAGCTCGAAAGGAATCACAGTTCGACGACAGAGTGAATGGCGCTTTGTCGGGTGCCAACGACAATCCCGAGGCAGACCGTCGCGAACAAGAAGCCATCCAACATCTCAAGCAACAAGTGGGACACGGCGGCACACAGACTCTGTACGACGTCGCGATCGTCATCACACTGTACGCCGACTCTCACAGCGAACTCGATACCGCTGAAGACCGCCTCCGAACTCATCTTGAAGATCAGGCAGGGATGACACTTGAGGGGCCACCAGGCACGCAACTGGCAGGCCTACGCGACTCTGCTCCACTGGGGTTTGAAGAAACAATTCACCGGACGAACCAGCGGACGCAACCGATGGGATCGAACGCCGCTGCGTCGCTGTTCCCGTTCATGAATGATTCCATCTTCGAAGAGGAAGGAGTGTTGATGGGCACCAACGCAACGTACGACACACCGATCTTCCTTGACATACAAAATCGGAATAAGGGGGGCCACATCCTTCGAGCAGGCGACATCGGCGCAGGGAAGTCCGTCGGCGCAGGCGTCCTCGATCTCCGGACTGCCATCAACTACGACAATTTCGACATCGCAGTGATCGATCCACTCGGCGAGTTTGACGGCGTGAACGCCGCACTCGGTGGCGAGCACATCACAATCATGGGCGATGAGAAATTCAATCCCTTCCGTATCACCAAACTCCCCGATCACATCATCGAGGCAACCGAGGATGTCATCGCCCCATTCGAGAAGAAGCTCACCGACGTTGTTACTTTCTACAAGCGTGCGTTCCAGCTCATCGGCGGCTCCGAGACAACGCTCAACGAACTCCACTACGGGCTCTTGACCTACACTGTCCGAGAAGCCTACAACCGAAAAGGGATCACAAAAGACCCCCGGACCCACGGAAACGAGAGCCCGACCGTACAGTTCCACCGGGAAGAGGTCATCCAAGATATCATCGAAAACCCGGAGGACTACGCCGAGACAGCTATTGATGTCGAGGTGGATAAGGTACGAGAACTCGCACGAGACCTCAGCGTCGCGATGATGCCGTTTGAGTCCCGGTACAAGAACCTGTACGGGCGGTCGGAGATGGAAGTAGATCTCTCAGAAGGAGTGTATCTTGATCTCCGACACCTAGAGGCCGGCTCAACAGAGATGGGACTGATGTTGCACCTGACGCTGTCACAGATCTACGAGGAGGCAAAAGCCACCAACAACTGGGTCCGAATCACCGTCGACGAAGTGCACAAGCTGTTCGACAACGTCGAAGCGGCCGCGTTCTTCGAAGAACTCACACGGCACGGGCGGCACTTCGACATCTCTCTGCAGTTCATCACGCAGACGTTCGAGGAGTTCATCCAGTACGACTCCAGTGCAGACGAGATGTCGGCACCCGAGGTGATCCAGAAGCAATGTGGGGTGAAGTGTTTCCATCCGATGGACAACCCTGACGAGGACGTCGCTCGCGAACACTTCAACCTCACCAGCGAACAAGTCGAGGTCATCCGTCAACTCGAACGTGGAGAGTCGGCGACAAACTACGCTGAGTACCTCCTCCAGGTACAAGACAAAGGTGTCCACCGGATACGGCACACCCCGACGAAAGACGAACTGGCGGTGCTTGATTGGAACCAAGGGACAGACTGGACCGAAGACGATGTGACAGAACCGGAGTCCATCCGAATCCGTCGTCTTCTTGATCAGTACAATCAGTCGACGGCGCCGCAGGTGGAGGACTTCGACGAGCTTGACGACCAGCTCCGAGACCAGATCGTCTCCCGCGCACGGAACGAGGCGAGTGTCCTCGCAGAGGCTGATCCCGATGTTCTCCTCGAATTGCTTGAGGATATCACAGTCGGTGACTTGGTTGATGCTCTCCCTGACTCCGACCAGGAGAGCACTGACAACTCGCAGTCACCGCCCACCGCAGCAGTTGACACGCCGTCAGCAGAAGCGGTCGCGACAAACGGTGCGTCCGATCGATCACCCACACCCCCCAGTGACGATCAACCGGGCTCGGACAATTCTCCGTCGCGGTCGACATCCGTTGCGGCTGCCCTCAAGCAACAGGTCGAGGAGGTTCGTGCCGCGTCATCGAAACCAGTTGATCAGTCATCCGACACTGAAGACACTGAGACAGGTACAATGGCAATTAGAAATCTCATCTCAAAGGAACTACAAGACGATGAGGAGTCCACCGCACCCGAGTCAGACACGGCAGAAGCGATTGAGGACACACAGGCCCCAGCCGAAGCGGACGACGCTGACCCGCAAGTTAACACCGACCGATCGACCACACCACAATCACCGTACGACCATCCGGTTGCCGAGGAGTTCTCACGCGACGATATTGAGTACCTGCTTGACCAGAACAAGCAGACACTGAAAACCATGCTCAGTGGTGAAGGAGGAACTGCGACAGGCAACAGCATCGAGACGAAAGAAGAGATGGTTATTGAAATCCTCAAAGCGCAAGCCAACGATGAGTGACGAACGCGACTCCCCTCGGATTCCAGATCAAGGCACCGCTGATCAGCCAGAATCTGCCGTCCCTGACGACACCGGTGACTCTCCGGAGTTCACCGAAGGGCGCGATCCAACAGAAGACACTGGGTACTCACGATCAGGAGAGCGCATCCCAGACGGCGATCGTGGCTTTGACGAGACTGATGGAACAGACACTGTTGACTTCGGTGAGACGTCAGACGGTACAACACAGGGTGGAAGCGACTTTGCTGTCGCGTCACCCACTGAGTTCGATTCATCATCCGACTCAGGGACACCGGAGGACTCGTCTACAGAGTCGAAAAACTCAGCCAGAGGACCAATCGAATCCCTTGGCTGGCCAGCAGGCCAGATCGATAGCGACATCGTATACGCGGGCTATCCAAGCGTTGTGAACTCGTTGTACTTCTACGTCGCCGCTGCATTCGTGATCCCTCTCTGCGCCAACTTTATCAGGCTGGTCGTTGCTGGGACAAATACACCTCTTGTGGCACAAACTAACACAATGTGGGCAGAAGTCCCGAACATTTTCGCTGCGGTCCCAGCGCTCATCCTCGTGTTCACAGGTCTTCTCGCAATCATCGACTTCATCAACCGACGGTATCAGTGGCTCGTCGTCACTGATAAGAAAGTGATCTACACTAAGGGCTATATTAATCCCTCACCATTCACTACCGGCTTCAGCGACATCAGAAACGTCGAACACGGAGAACGGATTGGACTCAGGCTCCTGAACCTCGGGAAAGTGAAAATCTCAACGTCAGGCGACAAGGGACCCGAGGTTGTGACCGGAATCCTACGCAACCCACAAAAGGCAGCTAACGCGATCAACTCACGGAAAGATAAAGCACAATCAGCCGAGTGACACACCCTCTGAAGAAGACCCCACAGCGAGAGGAGTCAGATCGGGTGATCAATCTTGTCGCGGACATCAAGTGATGGCCGAGGCCCTGATACCGAATCCAAATCAGCGTTTTCTGCCGTCTCAATCGTCACCGCGAGTACCTCAGCTGGGCTCATTGACGGATCTGTCTCGAACTCCTCATGCACCAGCCCATCAGCGGGCCACAGACTCCCGTCGGCCACCTTGAGCTCGAGTGTGATGTCGTCCGGCTTCTCATCTGGATGGTGAACGGAATCCCCACTCTCGCGCTTTTGCCGGACAGTCTCAACCGCGGCCTGATGCTCCTGCTTCGCCTTCTCAGCGTAGGAGTGCGGCGGTCGCTTCGGGAACTGGTATGGCAAGACATCCTCAAATTTGTCCGGAAACAAGCGGGGGATTTCGTTTCCGCTATACACGGAGGTGGTATCCCACCGCTCGTAGGGACGGCCATACGTGGCTGGCTGGTCACGGATCGCCGCTATGCCCCCGAGTGGATATGCAAAGGCACCGACAGCCTCCGGTCGGATAGGCGGCGCTGATCGACGGAGAAGGTGTTTCCGTCCTGCCTTCACATTATCTCCTCCGAAGAACGGCGGGTCATCGCGCAGATGGTCTGGAACGGAGCCACCTGTAGCCACGCGCACGACATCCCGGCTGTTTGGGACTGGGCTGGGGCCTTCATACGTATTGTCTGGCTGGACTTGGATCGGGGGCAGCGACTCGAAGTCTGTGAGCAACGTTGGATCGAAATCTGTGACCGTGCGACGAGCCTCTGCCTGTGGCGTCGGTGGCGCAATCTCCAACGACTCAGGCAGATCTTCGTCACTAGGGTCACACTCGCTGCACAGCACTAACGCATCGCTCGTAGTGAGCCGCCCGGGATCACCATTTGGGATTATGCGAAGGTACAACTCAGTCTCCTCACTTCGGCCCCGACAGTGCGAACACTTGTGATTATAGCTCGCTGCAACGACATCTTTCATCTGGGAGACAGCCTGCGTCGTGGTTGCATCAGTCGGGTCTGACAACTGCTCAGCGAAGCCCACCCCCTCGGACACGAGTATATCTAACTCGACGCTCTCTGGAGGCGTCCCGGGTGGTTCGTTCCCTGTTTCCATCACACCATCAACCTCCTCGTCCTGACTTGGTAGCCCGTAGAGCCCACCGGCCGTCGAACTCTGTCCCAACTCAACTTCCCACGTTTCAAGCTCCTCTCGACTCGTACTTTCAGGGATATGGAGCATAGGTTGGTGTGGCAAGGTCGCGAGTGTGAGTTGCTGTGGAGGGAGAACCTCGTCAGCTGGTGGCCGCAGTGGACCTACAGCCCACGGATCAGCAGACGCGATCGCAGTGACCGAGTAGGTGTGGACTTCACGATTGTGTCTACTGCCGTGCGGTTGTGTGCCCACCGTGCTACTGCCATTCCGTTTGATCCGCCACACCTCAGAAGTATGTCGTGGGGCACACGCAGAACACCGGAGAGTGAAGTCGCGTTTCGTTGCGTATTCTAGTTCCCGTACGTGCGGGAGGGGAACGACGTAGATACCACGCTCGGCAACCGTCGCACCACATCGCAGACACATGCGGCCGCCTCTCACTGCGACAGTCTTCTTCAGGTGGGGGAGGTTTCCAGGCGTACTCCCCACTTCAACCGGACAACTATGGATTCGCGACGAACTGTCGTTGATCCGGCCGAAGGAAAACTCTCTGTACGTCATACACAGACACCTACCGCCGTACTTTACTTAAACGTGTGCCGGGGGCTTCACCGGGACAGACACCAGAGTTTTTCAGGGCTGGGGACGTTCTCAAAGTCACACCGGACGAGATGTCCGTGAGTAGCCAATGCCATGCACACCAGGGTATCTAGTATATCCGAAATGGATCGTGACACTTGCGCTGCTTGGCGCGACTGTTCTCGGCTCTTTTGCCATCGGAGCCACGCCAGCACAGGCGTTGATCCGGAGCCCAAAGTGGGTACGCCGGATCACATTCGCTCGGAAGTATAGCACATATATGGCGGTCGCTTTCGGGGTTAGTAGTATAGCATTCTGGCTGCTATTCGGAAGTCTCGTCGGACAGCAGCTCAGTCAATGTAGCGGCTTTTGGTAACACGGTCATACACATGAGCAACCCAGACTCCACCGAACAAGCAGGTATCACCGGTACAATCAAAGATGCGATTGATAGCGTCATTCAGCGGTACAAACTTACCGTCCCATACGAGCCAGTCCACCTTACGTCAGGGCTTCGCGAGTCCCTCCAATCGGCACTGAGAGCCCACACAGACTCGGCTGTTCTGCGCCTTCGTCCCTATCGCGAAGGTGATGGCCTCCTTGTCGGCGAGGAGTTCGTCTCTGAACTCCACACGCATATGTGGGACTACTCTGCTCTCCAGCACCTTATTAGAGGGCGAGTGCAAGACGCTCCACAGCCTCTCTCATATGAATTCTGGTGGGATGGCGACTACCTCAATCTGAACTATGTCGTCCCCGACGACCAGTACTACGGAGTGTTGAACGAACACGTTCTTGACTACTATCCAGACGCAGAACTCACGACACAGGAGCGCGCTTGGCCCCGTATCGACGGCCACTACTATGTCAGTGGTGGCACGCTCGAGCTCAAGCATCCCCGATACCGCCCGATCGAGACATACGAGATCGACGAAGAGGAAAACTACGAACCGGACCGCGACCCTGATCCACTGAAGTCGCTCACAGGCTCAATGGCCGCCCGAACAGACGAGAAAGTTCTTGTCCAAGTCGTGATGCGGCCTGCCGCAGACAATTGGACCGAAGGCCGATTCTACGAGGAGCCGGCCGAAACCATCGGAAAATACTATGACATGCAACAGTTTGAGAAGACCGGTCCATTCTCCTACCGCAACCGCGATCCAAAAGAGTGGGAACAGGACTACTCTAACTACCTGAAGGGGCTAGATGAGCAAACGGCCTTCGACGTCAACATCCGATACTTTGTCTTCTCCCCACGCGCACAGTCGGCTTCAAGAACAGCCAGCGACATCGGCCAGACGTTTGAACGACGGTTCCAGACGCCCGAGTACAAACAGCGCTTCAAAGCACTTCCCATCCACGCGGTGAATATGGAAGAGGCGCTCACCCGAACCGGGCGCCGTGATCTCGTCGACCGTGAGGTCACGCTCACCGCCTCAGAACTCGCTGGGATCGTCCACCCGCCAAACAAAACTGCTGTCTCACCAGCTATCTCTTGGACGAACAGCGGTGGTGGTGGGATCGGTCGTACAGAAGGCGATCACGCTGGCGAAGAATCGTTCACTGAAGCCACCGGCGAGACCGACATCACTGAGAAAATCACCATCGACACCTCGATCACCACCACGGCCCCACCAATCCCAGATGAATTCCAGGGCAGACACGTCAAGCCAGATGAAGACAACCGGAGTCTCCGCTGGCGCTACCACCGTTACAAACAGACGTGGAACCGTCACCCAATCGCTCAGACGAAGGCTTTGATCACGCAGCCACTCAAAAGTGTCACCCGCCTCGCCCAGTCCGCCAGCGGGGTCGCGCAAACACACCTGTCGTCGGAGGCTACAGGAGCGGGTGACGGGGAAATCCTCCACGATACTCACGGATTCGATGATCCGTCGGACTTCGACTCGATGCGCCAACTTGATGACGACGAAGTAGAGCTGCTTCGGAACATCCTCACAACAAGCGGATACGACACGCACTACGAGAAATACCACAACGCTGGACTCAGCATCGACGCGATCGCAAGCGTGTACACGAATCACGGAGACAAGGTCACGTGGGCGATTCGAAACGAGATTGAAAAACCCGACGATCTTGATACCGCACTATACGATGAAGGGAGACGCCCGGGCTGTCTCGTCACAGCCCACGCAGAGGACTCTGCCAGCGCGCAACCAGCGGCCGAAGGAGACATAGATACTGAAGAGCCCACAGCAGCGGGAGAGACGGTGTCCGAGGAAGCCAAGGCGTCGCCTGCCGACCAAACCCAGCAACACGCACCCTCACCCGACAACTCCACGCCGAACGCCAACGTATCCGCTCGTCGATCAGCGGATGGCGGCAAACCAGCAACTGAGGACACGCAACCCACAGAGACGCAGACAGAGTCAACTACTGAACCGACACCCAGCAGTCCCACTGACACCACCACAACTACATCTGCAGCAAGCCAGTCAGAGAACCTCCCCGAACCGGCGTCTACCGCTGACGACTCGGCCCCAGGCTCAACCGATACGACTAGCACCGACAGCAGTGAAGACGATGTCGAACTCAGACCCTCTGATCCGGGTCCTGTTGAAGCCCCCAGTGGAGCATCCTACGATACACCGCTTGACCTCACTATCACAGATACCGAACGCGAATTGTATACGTCACCAAAGTCCGGCTGGCGAGGCGAAATCGAGACCGTCGTTCATACCGAAGAAGAGGGTCCGCTCCTCGGTCGAGATCTCGACGAACTACTCATTCAGAGCCAAAGCGAACATCCAGATCAGCCCATCTTCATGGGACTTGCCCAGGGGCGAAATGCCGGCGTTCGCGAAGTCGGGATTCCCGAGGCGGCATGGAACATTCACGGCTGGGAGTTCGGGTCCTCCGGAGCCGGGAAGACGACATCGTTCGTCAACAAAGCGCATCAGGTGATCGAGAAAGGTCACGGGACGCTCTTGATCGATCCGAAGGGCGACTTCGCCACCGACGTACTGCGCCGTATTCCCGAAGATCGCTGGGAGGACGTGATTTACGTCGACCCAGCAGACAAACGGTTCTCTAAATCGGTTGCTCTCAACTTCCTCGAAGAGCCGACAAAGCCGTCTGATATCGAGAAGAACACCGCCATTGAATCGCAGATTGAAGACCTCATCGGGGCGCTGAAAGGAGACGACGTGTTCGGAAAGCGGATGGACGGCATCGCGCAAACGATGGCGAACGCGATGATCCGCTCCCGGCGTAACTACACCCTCGTGGATATGTTCAAGATTCTCAATGACCCCGAGGCACTGGATACGTTCGTCGACTCGGTGAAAGACGAGGGTCTCGAGATGGAGGCTGAATTCGCCGAGACAATCCGGCAGATGGACCACGATCTGATCGAGCCATTGATTCGCCGGATCAAGGATTGGGCTGAAAACCCCATCACACGGAGTATCATCGCCAACCGCGAGTCGACAGTTGACTTCGACCAAGCCGTTGATGAGGGGAAAATCATCGTCGTCTCGCCGTCTGTCCAGAAGAAATCCTCGAAGCGGCTCATCGCGGTAGCAGTGATTCGCCGGATCTGGTCTGCAGTGCGATCACGGCAAGAGGAGGGGAAGGACCTCCCACCATTCTTCGCGTTCATCGACGAACTACACGAGATCATCAACGAGAATTTCCGGCTGCCTGAGATCCTCGCTTTGGCGCGGTCAGCCAACCTCGGGTTGTACGTCGCCTCACAGAATCCCGAACAGATCGAGGAAGACATCATCAAACAGATCTTCGGGAACACAAAGTACCAAGCAGCGTTCCAGCTGGAAAACGACGAAGACGCCGAACGGGTCGCCAAACAGTTCGACGAGACGGTCGAAGGGGGGGACCTCAGTGGCCTGCCACAGTATCAGTTCAAGCACAAGCCACTGATCGACGACGACCTTGACGCTGGGATCGTCCCCGGAAAGGCTACGACGGTAAAATCACTCCCGCCGACACCGCCGCGCTGGACACACAACGAAGTGACCGAACGCCTCCGAAAACGACTAGACGAAACCGGAAAAGAGCCAAACGAAAATGCTCTCTCAGAACTCGAGCTCATCCTCGATCGTGCCGAACGGGACGACCTCGCCCGGCACTGTATGCTCGAAGCAATCTGGGAAAGCGAAATCCGGAGTGATACCGGGACGGGACGGCTCCCACTCAAGGAGGTGATTCCACAGTTCAACCAGCGGTACAGCACCGACTTCGAGGACCTCACAGACGGCGTCTACATCCCGACGTCGTATGTCGACTGTGAGTACCCACAAGACGCAGAACGGGCCACGGAACCAGCGACAGAACAGCACGAAGGCGGAGAGGTCACACTCGAGCACCTCGCCCACCCATCGATTGAGGTGAGTATCACCGAAACAGGGAAACAGCACGTGCTGGATAGTGGTGACTTGACAGATCGTCAGAAGGCCTCCCACCGGCATGGTCTCAGAGAGACGTTCGTGACACTCGCCAAAACGGGATACGTCCCAACAGTCAAGCAGCAACGAGCACAAGAGAAAGCACCTGACGGCGAAGGGGACATCCCGATTGACACGGACGACGCCCCGCTCTCAGTGCTTACCGAGCGGGTGAACGAGTTCATCGAAAACAACGAGGTCGTCTCTCGGCTCTCAGGTGGCCGACCACTCCGGATCGAGTCTGAATCGAACACATTCAAAAAGCCAGCTATGACGCTCGCGAAAGCGTCGCGGGCAGACGACGATGGGCAAGTCCCCCTGTACGTCACACCACACGTAGACGACCTTGACGATGACAGAGATCGGGACAGAGGATACGCGCCAAGCGCGCTCGCGGACGCCTTCACTGACCCTCCACTTCGGAAAGAAAGTACACTCACCCCTCCCAAGACATCCGAAGCAGACCCTCTCAAAGAGGAAGCCTACATCCTCTACAACAAGCGGAACCCAGTCCCACTCGATGTCCAGACTGACACCACCCTGTACCCGCTGATTGAGCGCTCAGGGAGTGGCCGTGACCAAGCATGGTGGGTGTCACGCCCAGACGACCCAATGATCCGACTATACGACGGGAGAGGTGATGATGCCACAGAGTGGGCCAGTCTCAGACCCGAAACAGTCTTCGACGCTGACCCGACTGATTTCAAAGCCTATGCGGTCGAGAAGGCTGATGGAAGCTACACGGTTCACTATGCCAACAAAGAGAAGACCGTAGATAATAAGACTGCGCTCGAAGCCGAGTACTTGATCGTCCCGCAACCGCTCGTTCCGCGAGTCGAATTCAACATTGACGATCCGACCCAGTTCGACTACCAAGTCCTCCACAGAGCCCCTGCAGTAACGGGGTCAGACGGTGCCGCTTCAAGCGCACCGAATGACTCCAGTACTGACGAAGACCCCACAGAGGAGGAGGGGGAGGAGGAAGAGGCGGGTTACGGTGGCCCACTCACACACTATACACCACCACAATATCCCGTGGATGCAGGCCCCACCGACGAGGTATGGGTTCGGGCATCCAAGCTCCCGCTGGTGTACAATGACGGTGATTACGAGTGGCTCTTCTCCCCTGACGAGTGGGACGACAAGCAGATCGTCGACGACATCACTGGGAATCCAGAGGCAAGCAAGCAGCACATCAATCTGCTAGCAGAGTACCGTGAAGGTGTCCACCGGACAGAAACGCTTACGAGTCCGGACACAGCACTCGAGCCGGTCACGTATCACCCACATGACCAACCCGCCGAACGAGACGGAGAACAATTCGGTGGGAACGCCGGATCTGAGGAATCAGCAACCACCGCTGACGACACTCCCTCTCGACCCATGAGAAACCTCGATCGATACACACCCACAGAGAGAAGCACCTACACTCGCTTCGATCCTACAGAGGCCGATGTCGTCCACGACGCAGCAAGAACTGCCGAACAGGCCAGTACCTACGACTTCTGGCTGGAACTGGTTGACCCAGACCTCACAGGACCCGAAGACATACTGGTTGACCAGACCGTCCCGGAAACCAAACTCGCAGACGGTGAGGTGGTTACGCGAGACCAACTCCGTGGGATGATCATTCAAAACACGAGTATCGCCGTCGACGGCCCTGCGGACGACGCAATAGAGATCGGGGTTGAAGCCGGCTGGCTCATCACAACGACAGCTGAGGACTACTTGCGCCAGATTGGTGGCGACGCGTGGGAAAGCGGGATCAAACAACTCCCCAACGTTGAGGCAGACACGCAGTTATTCGCGATAGTTACACCAAAAACTCGCCCCGGAGAACTCATCCCACCAGAACACCGGTTCACAGCAGCTGATTGGGAAGACATCTTCGAAGGCGCAGGAGACTCACAAGCGGCGAGAGAAGAACGTGCACTCACGCAAGTCATCAGAGTCACACTCAACCGAAAGGATGAGAACGTCACTAGGGGGCTCCCGACAGAAGTCGTCACAAAATCTCTCATCCAGCTTGGGGTGATCAATACTCACATCCAACACGTCGAAACCCGTCCAGCAAGCGATACGGAGGACAACACTGATCAGCACCTGTACGAGCGCATCAGAACACGATACGATCAGCGTGTCGTTGACATCTGGGAATACAGCCGATCCACAATCGGGGAAGACACGCTCCCGTGGGACGTGCTCCTCGATAGCGCCATGCAAACATCGTCTGCTGGCTTTGAACAAGCAAAAGCAGAGGTCAACCGCCTCGTCGACGCGGGGGCAATCGAGGAAACCAATGGCCAGTACAGAGCCGTCCCGATCGGCAACGGGACCGAACCAGGCCACACAGGCACGCACTCAGAGCACGACGACGATGATGATAACGACGACCACGGCCCTGTAGGCAACCCACCAAGTGATGGTCCTCCCACTAGCACCGGGAGCAGCAGTGACCACAGTGCCGAGACGTCCATGACGGACATCGCTGGCACCGATGACGAACAGACGAACACCCCTGACAGCTCCACGACCGAAGCAGACACCAACGGGGCAGATGCTGGCACAGAGGTGCTACACGGGCTTGACGAGGAGCAAGAGACTGCTCCCGACAGTACTGACACTGAAGACGAGACTCCCACCAGCGACAAACTCGAATCAATCATGGCCGATCCCGACATCAACACACCCGACCTTGGAGAGGCGGACAGCAAACCAGCCCCCCCGGTCCAGGAGGCACTCACCGCTGCGGCAGAGGCCTTCCGCGCGGCTGCGCTCGCCCCGCAGACACTGGAACAGGCGAAAATCTTGAGTCCATTCCTCACCGCAACGACGCACAGCGTGGAGACGTGGCTCGATGATGTCCAATCAATCGTTGACGAGAACGACGGAGAACTCCCTCACTGGAAGGTTCTCGAAGCGGCTCGACGCCACAATGGTGAACACGGCTACGAGGAGGGGGCCCACCGGTGGGAACAAACCCTCCCGTACGATCCAGACACGCTCCCCGGCGACTGGACAGTCGAGGAGATCGCCGCCCTCAGTCCCCCGACCGACGAAGGGAGTCTCCCACCGATCCACCCGGAGGACTACTTCACCGACGCGCTCTACGAGCTGACAGTCGACAACGGGACCGTCAGTCTCACTCGCCACGCCCCAGACAGACTCCCAGACAGCCGCAAGCACGACCTCAAAGGGCGGCTGTACGCTGTCACCTCTCGCGGGTGGAGCGAGGACATCGCCGACGAAAAGTACCTCGGCTATGCCCCCAACGACTCAGAGGCACTGCTCGACCGCCTGCTACAGAAAGGAATTACTCGCGAACAGATGCTCGCTGCCTCCCTCTTCAGGCCTCGCGCCGACCTCACCGAACTTGGAGCGCCCGAGAAGGCACAAGAACTCGGCTACATCCCGTCAGACCCATCCTCAATCCCCACAACAGAAGAGGAATCTGCGTACCCGGTCGATGACAATCCTGACGATCACGATGGCTCCCTGGCCGAGTACTACGATCTGAAGCTCCCCCAGACGCTCAAAGACCGCTTCGTCTTCCCGTACTTTAACAGCCAAAACGACCCGGTCTACTTCATTACACGGCGGCCACCGCACTCAGACAACGGGCCGAAATACCAGAAACTCTCACAGAGCGCAGACCACACGTTCGTCGAGGAACCGATCTACGGGATTCCGTCGATCAACGAAGGCGACCCGCTCGTGATCACGGAGGGAATGGCAGACGCGATCACCTGCCACGACTTCGGTATTCCAGCAATCTCACCGGTGACGACCCAATTCAAGGACAAACACGTCGATCCGGTGAACCGGCTTATTGATGAATACGATATTCCGACCGTCTACATCATCAACGATACCGACATCCCCACTGCCACTGTGGCCGCCGAGGCAGACGACACCGAGAAAGTCACGCTCAGGACCGATCCCAGTAACCTCCAGGACGCAACAGGCCTTGGACAAACTGTCCCAGAAACGGACACCGACTACAAGCGGAACGAGCAGGCACAGCGAATCGCAGCCCGCCCACTCACACAAGAGAACCTGACCATCGAAGAGACGGGGTCAAACCCCGATCCCGAATTTGCCGACCAGCTACTATCTGTTGACGAGGCGGAGACTCACCAAGGAGGCCAGCCGACCACAGACATCGCTGTCCCGTCAGCACTCGTCTCCGGGTCTCACCGGGTGAAGCTTAACTATCCCGTCCCGACCGGATCAGGGAGCGAAGAGATCGA
Source organism: Halobaculum sp. MBLA0147 (assembly GCF_041361345.1). Lineage (NCBI taxonomy): Archaea > Methanobacteriati > Methanobacteriota > Halobacteria > Halobacteriales > Haloferacaceae > Halonovum > Halonovum rutilum. The sequence goes on from NZ_JBGKAD010000004.1 coordinate 204,211, forward strand.
CGGAGCACTGTCACTCCACAACGCAGGTCGAAACATCAGTCTCGGCCAACGAGGCCCCATCGGTGACAGGCTCACCGTCAAACACTCTGGTGCAGGAGTAAAGAGCGCGGTGACACTCGTCGAGAAGCTAGAGAGAGGCTCCGATGTTGACATCCGGATGCTGCACCTCCCAGCGTTCGGCCCCGAGGGTGTCGACCTCGACGACTACCTCCAAGGCGGCTGGCTCGAACTCATCCCGCCTCTCCCGTGGGTGTTCCACGTCTACAGCGAAGTCGGGACCGCCGACATCACCCAGTACGACCCCGATCCTGACGACTCGTGGATCACACACCTCGCGTGCAACGGGGACATGCAGATCAGCTCTCGCGCCAACGACGTCGGACAGACCGCCGCGGCCATGCCACAGAACAGACGGGAAGCCTCGAGCACGCCAGACAGGGACCACCCCCCGTTCGAAGATCCCACACCGGAGGTGCCGACAGACGGTTCTATCGACAGCCGGGAAGACCTCCCGCCGGCAATCAGGTGGATCGACAAGCCGCACATCCCCGCCTCGGCGGGGTCGAATCACGCCGCTCGCGACGATCCCTATAGCCGGATCGGCTACGACAACGACGATCCCGCTACGAAGGGTCGAGAACGCGAGTGGATGGAGAAACACTTTGATGTCCTCTCGCCGGGGGAGGAAGCCGGCACCTGGACGCCAACTCGTGATCCAACCGATGAGGTTCCCAGAACCCTTCCGGTCGCAGACTGGTTCGGGATGGTGCCGGCGATCGACGCGAAGTATCACCCCGCCGCGTCGCCAGACGTCGCAGCAGTCCCCGGCGTCAGTGTGCCTGATCAGCTGACAGACACGGCAGACCTCTCGGGAGTGAGCCAGCAAAGCGACCTCTACGACCTCACGTTCAGGGACGTGTGCCGGAAGTCCGTCGGGTACCGTGGGCCGAACCCGTGGGGCGACTACGGCGACTCCTCAGACTACTTCGTGGTACTGCGTCACGAAGGCACAGTCGGTGGCTACGACCACAAGTCGAAGACGGGGTACAACTGGTTGACCGCGCTGCTGGTCGCGTCCGGCGCTCGCCGACCATCGTCCAGCACCTTGGACACGGACACCAGTGACGATGAAATCCTGCAGATCTGGGCGTACGCGAAAGACAAAGGGCTCATCCCAGACGACGGGGAGAACGGGAAGATTCCCACGCGAGCGCTCACCGCCTACGCCAAGCGCCACGGGATCATCGACGGCCCGAGCGATCTCAAAGAGAAGGAGTACCAGCGTGAGGACGGAGAGACAAGCACCTTCGTCGGCCTCTCAGATGAAGCGTACAACCGAGCGATCACACACTTCCGCGAGAACCAGTCGATCGATCCGGTGTTGACTCCCCGCAGCGACTACCAAGACGACAACACTAACGGCCAATTTGAAGGGAAAATGGCTAGCGACGAAGGGCAGTCCAATGCTAAGTCAGATGCTGATTCTACTAGCGAACACGCTACACCAGAGTCTTTCTCAGAGGATGGAGAGGCTGATTCAGCATCAGGAGATCTCTCAACCTACAAAAGTCTCGAACTGTTCCTGGATAAATTCGTAGAGTTTGGTGACCCAGAGAACCCAGATCATAACGCCTCTGAGTGGCGGATAAGAAGCAGTGAACTCCGAGAGATGTACAACGAGTGGGCTGAAGAAAACGGATATGAGACTCTTTCTAGAAGTAAATTCGCAACCAATTCATACCTTATGTCTATAGTGCCAGACTATGTAGAAAAGTCTGATTTCCGCTTTGGTGACACCACTGCAAAAGGCATATCCCCAGCTCAGGTTGTGGAAACTTCGTAACAACCCTGCAACCTAACTCTCATTTTGGCCTAGCTAAATGTGGAAAGGGCCTGGTGCTGCCTATATAACTATGGAATAAACTTGGGTGTCTCAGTCCATTTCAGAGATTCACAGTCGGCTGCACCCTGCGGCAACTACCCTCGACCCAATGTTAACGGGGGGTGAATTTGAAACCTGAAAATTACCAGACAGAGGCGTGTTGCACCCTATGTTGCACCCTATGTTGCACCCTGGTTGAATGCTCTCCACTTTCTTTGTAATTTCTTGGTATAGCGGTTCTCTGGCACCTAACTGTGTTGCACCCTTGGACATACATCCATGTTTATTACGCCCTAAAGTCTAAGCCCCCTGATAGTTTTTCTGATGGAGCCGAAAATAACCAGACAAAGGCGTGTTGCACCCTATGTTGCACCCTATGTTGCACCCCGAATGTTGCACCCCTGGTGGCTAACCCGATAACCGATGTAGAGTCTCTATTCCCTGAGAAACCGAGAAATACACTCTGATATAAACACTCGAATTTTCTACTTTCTTGCAGGGGTTCGCTTCACCCCTGGATTTCGGGGTGGTCGTCTGGTATATGGTATTCTGAATCTGCGTAACGGGGGGCAACCGGGCCCCCACAGACATGTAGCGGAGCTGATAGTGGATCGAGGAGCGGGTGGGACTGGCGCCTCCGGCGAGGCACATCAGAGCGAGGCGAGACCACCTCCGACGAGGCACACCACACCGGGGCCAGCACACCACCGACGAAGCCACCGCTCACCACACACCACGAGAGGCGAACGACGCTCACCACAGAGGCCCACCTCTGACGAGACAGCCTCCGACGAGGACGCTGCTCACCACAGTGGACCACTCTCCGACGAGGGAGCACTGCTCACCACAGCCGACACTGACCACCGACGCACGCTGATCGCGACGCCACACTGACCAGACGGTCTTCCACGAGGACACCTCCGACGAGGGGAGCGCTCACCACGGTGGCCCACTCACCGTCGACACACGCTGATCGCGACGCCACCCTAGCGGGACACCCTCCGACGAGGGGAACCGGATAATCACGACTGGCGTCGTCGACGAAGACGTCGCTCACCACAGTGGGTCCACCTCCGACGAGATCGCCTCCGACGAAGCCCCGTCGCTCACGACGCGGTCGTCTGAGGAGACTACGGTCGATCACGACTGGCGTCGTCGACGAGCGCACCAGCTCACCACACGCTCGTCGCGACGCCGACGCTCCTAGTCAGATCACCACGCACTCAGAGACGAGCACACCCACGCTCAGGAGTTTGTACACGCAGGGGTGGATGCCGCGGTTCGGTGGCTTGCCCGAGTGGCGGAGCCGACGGCCGCGGACACGGTCACGTCGCTGGGGGGACACAGCGGCGTGGCCCACGCCCGTCTCGACACCACACACCGCGTCGACACCCTTCCGTGCTTGTCCGGCGCCGACGATCCCATACACGGGCGTCGGCCTGTTCGGACAGTCACCACTCCTCCGACACCGACGATCCCACACACGGGCGTCGGTTTGTTCGGACAGGAGTGAGTGGCGTCCGTCAGCATTGGAACTAGGGGCCAACGGGGACGGACGCCACGCGTCACGGATCCTCGGGATCGGACACCCGACAGTCCCCATCACGGGGACGTCGGCTCCCACTCCGCCATAGTAGCTTTCCAGACATACGTTCCCTCAGACGTGCGCTACAGACACCCGATCACCACGACCTGACACACTCGCGGATCACTGCCCGGCACACACCGGGCACGTCCGCACCACACGACGGCTCACACTCATACACATACTCGTAGTCATCACGTCGCCGTGGAATTCGGCACACGCTGGTGGTGACGACATCGGAGGACTGTCGGCCGCGACACCGACAGCAGGACTCGTCACCCTGGAACGAGTCGGACCACCAGCCGGACCTCGACTCGGCCGCACACGCCGCTGGGTGCACCACACCAGCCCAGTACGTGTGCTGCCGGGCGAGCAAGTCCGAGGCAGTCACCGACATCGCCGAGACGGGCCAGTACTCCTTTCAGCACACACACAGAAGACAGGCCGATGCCCACCACATCCAGTGATGCCACTGAACTTCGGGCTGTCAAACAGGCAGACCACGGGGCCGCCCTGACGTTTTCCTCAGCCGACCTTCCGACAGAGGAGTGGACGGTGACACCGACACCGGACCACCCGGCAACCGCGGTCACACTCACGCAGGAAGTCGACGCCGGCACCCGAGAGATCGAGTTCGGGAGTGCCCAGGTGGACAAGGACGAGGACAACTCCGAGGGACGCAGCAAGACGACGGGGTACTTCGTCCTCGCACGCCAGCACTACGATCTCAGTCCACGATGGCGGTTCGCCTCGCGTGTCGTGATTGATCCCCCGGCCCTGATCAGACGGGTCGCAAGCGACTGGGAGGACATCTTTCGCCTAGACAACCCGTACAGTCTGCCGGACGACATCACGCCCCAGGACAAGCACTTCCAGTCGTGTTTCCTCGGGCTTCGCCCAGCGTACAGCACTCTGATCGCGGAGCACGATGACATGGCGGGTGACGCCTCACTGAACTTTTACGCATCATCTGATTCCCTTGCCGACTAGACCCACATCCACACAGCCACCTGCCACCAGGGCGGTCGCCTCGCCGCCGCTCGGCGACATCTCCGCCGGACGTGGTTGCGCCGGAGAGGGGTCGCCGAGACGAACAGCGACGCTCCCGCCGTGGTGGCTGGCCCGCAGTCGGTCCCGCTCTTCGCGAAGACCCCACAGGTGAGAGGGAGAGCACGGCCACCGCCGCAGGGCGTTTCTCCCGCCAGCGGTGAGTGAGCCATGTCCGACACCGACGCCGGTCGCGACGGCGCGGACGCCGACGTCGACGAGGACGACAGTGACCCGCAGGAACACCCGCCGCACGACGAGCCCCTCCGGGAGGTCCTCGCCATTCGGCGGTGACGCCGAGTCTTTTTTGATACTCTGTGTTTGTACTCGCAGGCGTCAGTGAGCTATGCGTGACGCACTCGGACTCCTCAGGATCACCGGCTGGCATCGAACCAGCCAGAGCACAGACGACAGGACACGGTCCACACCGGTGTACTACTCGAGTCTCCCCTCGAACAGCACTACTGGCAGTGTCCGTGTCCGGCGGCCGGATCTCGGCGACTATTGGGCGGATGGTGACCACATGGACCCGAACGCCAGTGGCCCGTCGTACGCCGTCGAGATCGCCACACCAGCTACTCGCGACGCCGCTCACGGCGGTGGCGATGACAGTCTGACACCACAACAGCGCTACAGCCGCTTCGGCTGGACGGATGTCTACGCCGGCTCGCCGACCCACATCGCACCCCGTCGTGCTGTCGTTGCAGCACTCACCCGCTGGGACGAGACCCTGCCGAGCACCATCCCGGATGCTACAGTAGACAACACCGCGGACCTCGGCTCAGTCCGTGTTGACCCAGCAGTGATCACCGAAGACTGGACACTCCAGCCCAACCACAATCCACTGGACGCCACCACACACGTCCTCTCACGCGCTGATGACCCACACCGCAGGATCGTCGTCAGCAAGACCGTCGTGGTTGATCCGGCAGGTGAGGCAACTCCGACAGCTACGACTCGCGTTGCCATCACCCCCGACCCGAACACACCCCCACTCACTGTCGCTCGCGCCGACACCACCGTTGATCTGGGCTCGCGTCTCCGCTCACCCGCACTCGACGTCTCGGACATCCTCGACGCGCTCACCACCGACTGGACCGACGCAGACCTCCCTGCTGATGTCCGTCCCGCTGGCCCGACGCCACTCAGCCAGATCCCGTCCGCCTAACCCGGCCGGCACGTCACAGCCCCATTTCTCCCCGCAGAGGTGAGTGAGTAATGTTCGACACCGACGATCCCGCTGCAGTCGACGGCTGGACCACTCGTATCGATCAGGACGACCCCGACACCCACGTCGTCGACGAGTACCGTACCCACCCCCACGACGGCCCCTGTCGCCGACTCCGCATCTGCGCGTCCACCGACACCACCGCTCCCCGCCGCACCATCGAAGTCTGCACGAGCTGGGTCGGCGGCGAGTGGGAACCCATCTTCGAGACCACCGACGACGTCGACCTCCACGCGGCCGCCGCCTACGTCGCCCGCCACTGGGACAGTGCGGGCCCGCCGAGTGAGATCCCCGCCGACATCACCGGGACGGCGACGGAGGTGGCCCATGCCTGAAGCGTTCGACCTCGAGGCCGTCCCCGACACGTGGGACATCGAAACCGACGACGGCCCCGACCCCTGCGTCACGCACATCCTCACCGACACGAGCTCTGACGCCCCGCGTCAGATCACGGTCTCAGCGGAAACACTCCTGCCGGGCATCCACCAGACGGGCGCGCGAACAGGGGCCAGCGTCCGCATCCGGACAGGGACGACCGGACAGTGGGACACAGCGGCGTCCTTCGAAGTCGACTCAGATCCCGACGAGACCATCACCGACACCGTCACCACTCTCATCGAAAACTGGACCAGCGACGAGGTCCCAGATCACCCAGAGACGCTCGTCTCGGACAGCCCCGCCGAGTGACGCTCCCCAATTTCTACCGACAGAGGAGAGTGAGTCATGTCCCGTGACAACGACGCCGAGATGAGCACCGAGGCACAGGCAGACGCCTACAGCGACTTCGAGGAAATCGACCCGACGTTCCCCGACACCTGGGAACGCGTCGAGGACGGCGCACTCTCGTCGACGCAGTACGACGTGTGGGCCGACACCCGAGACGATCACGACGCAAAGGTGGCTGCAGGGTGGGAACCAGTCAACGAGGCTCCGATGTTCCTCGTCCACGTGTACACCGACGATGAGTGGGAGATCTTGCTTCGGAGCCAGAGCTGGTTCGACACCCGTGGTGCAGCGGCACTCACCGCCCACCGACTCAGTGACGGCCACCTCCCGAACCCGGCAACCTGGGACAGGGTCTGGAACGCCCTCGGTCGACCGGACACAGGGGGGCTGGAACAGATGGACAGCATCGAGCATCTCGATGACTGGAACGGAGTCCCTCCGGTTCAGGACCCAGACACACCGACGGATCAGCGGTACGTGTCTGAGGTCGACGGTACCCGCCGGGAGATCCGGTACGGGGTCCGCCTCCGGGGCACGCCAGAGCGGGGTGAGGGACACTTCCACACCGAGTACTACGTGGAGGCTCGCGAGGGCGGTGACGGGAACTACTGGGAGGCCGTCACCGTCTCTGCCACTCCGTTCGACATCGGTGAGCACATCACCCGGCTCGCCACCAACTGGGAAGACGAGTTCCACGCCGCCACGCAGTAGCCACCCCTCGGTGGGCGCTTTCCAGTTTCTCCCGACAGAGGAGGGTGAGTCATGTCCGACGACGCTGACACCGTTGCACTCACCGGCTGGAAGAACCGCCTCGGTCAGATCGATCCGGAGAACCCGGTCGTGGACCACTACCTCTTCGACCGACACCCCGGCCCCGATCGCGAGATCCGCACCTGCGTGTTCACCGACATCGAGGACCCGGCAGACCCGCTCGCGGTCAGCCGTCGCCGCACCGTCGACGTCCGCTCAGGCGGCCACCGGAACGACTGGAACACCCTCCTCGAAACCACCGCCGACATCGACTTCGACGCCGCTGTCGAGTACGTCGCCCGGCACTGGGACAGTGACGGCCCGCCGAGCGCGGTCCCCGGCCGCGTCGCCAGCGCCGCACACCCAGCTGGTCCCGGCTCCCCGAATGCCGTCACCCTCTCTGCGCTCGACGACGCCTGGGACATCACCGTCCCCGACGTCCCAACCCACCCCAACACACGGCACATCTTCACCAACACCGCGCTCGACACACCCCGCCAGATCAGCGTGATCGTCGAGACGATTGTCCCCGGCGATTGTCGGAAGCGCCCGGTCAGCAAGACCACCGTCTCCATCCGCACCGGCACCACCGGCGCCTGGCACACCGTCGCCACCGGCCTCTCCTCCCACAGTGCGACGACACGCGCCGTCACCGCCATCACCGAGAACTGGGACAGCGCCGAAGTCCCTGATCAGCCCCGCACACTCGTCTCGGACACCTCCGACGAGTGATGCTTCCCAGTTTCTCCCGACAGGAGAGAGTGAACTATGTCCGACACGAACTCCGTCCGCACTACTGACAGTCTCGAAACGCTCTGCCCGGCTGTCGGTGGGTGGGATGTCGTCGAGGCGTACTACGAGGGTGACAGTGACCTGTTCCGGTTGGAGAACACCGCCGTCGACCCGCCCCGCGAACTCCGGTACGGCACCACGGCCGCGTGCTACCCGGAGGGTAACGTCGAGTCGACCGACGCCACAGACACCGAGTACCGCTTCGAACTCCGCACCGGCACCGACAGCGAGTGGCGGCCCGTCGCTGTTCGCGAGGAGTGGTTCAACCCGGCGGAGCTGATCACGTTCATCATCCGCCACTGGCACACGGTCGCCCACGGCGAGGAGGTCACCGCTCCCCTCGCCTTGATCGAGTGAGCCGGGGCACTGCAAGTCGTCCGGTGTGTCGCACCCGGTTTCTCCCGGCAGGCGTGGGTGGACAATGTCGCAGACCACCGACACTGAACTCACCGTCACCGCTGCAGACACGCACGACGCCGCCGCGGAGATCGTCGACGGCGAGTGCTACATCGCCGTCTTCCAACAGGACAGACCCCGCGGCTCCCGCACCCACACCAGCATCCTCGGCACCGGCTACTCCAGCATCGACGCACTCGCCGCCGAGTGTCGCGAACTCGCCACCGCCGACGACAGCGACATCCCCTTCCGTCCACACCGGGTGGAGATCTTCAGCTCAAACGGCGAGGTGACGTTCGACACCCGTTGACCATCGTGACGCCGGCCGCGGCACCTCACCTCGCCTCGATGTCGTCCCCCATTTGAACCGACAGGAGAGAGTGAGCGATGATCGTCGACGACGACGCGTTCCCGACAGACTGGACAGTCCGGTTCTACCCGAGTGACGGTGCTATGGTCAAGCACCGCATCGAGCACGACATCGCAGAGCCCGCCCGGGAGATCCGGACGGGCGTTCGCGTTCGCGACGAGACCCCAGACAGCCCTGGCTACCGCGTGTGGGTGGTCGAAGTCCGGCAGGGCGGCTCTGGCGAGTGGGAGACACTCGTCGAGTCACGCCGCCGGCTGGACACCCGCGAGATCGCGGCCGCGGTCGCCGCCGCGTGGGACACGCCGGGCCTCCCGGAGGACGCCCCGGTGATTCACGATCGCCCGCTCACACCGTAACGAACCGAGCGGCTTTTGCTCGCTACCGCGTACACAGTGGCGTGGGACCGGTGCCACAGAGGTGGTGTCCGGTGGCATGGACCAGCACAGAGCTGGGGAGCGCCTCTGTCCCGAAAGACCAGAGTCGTCCCACCTCCGCCGCCCACACACTGCTGGCACAGCGTGGCCTCTCGCACGGCCCGGGGCCGTGCACACTCCACCACACCTGATCACGCTCGGGGGGGTTGATCGGTGTGTGGGCAGAGGGCACGCACCTTCCGTCACCGGTGTGGCGACAGCGTCGCCAGCACGTGTGCACGCGGCGTCTCGTGGCTCCACCGCACAGCAGCGAGTGCGGTGATCTGGACAACTGCCCTCCCCCGGCGCCCGGAGGGGACGGGATGGCTCCGCCACCCGCCCCTCCGCCCCTCCTGCGGTGCTCGCTTCGCTGCGCTCCTCGGCGTGCGCCGGAGGGCAGTGCGTCTGTGGCGGGAATGCTCGCGACGGAAGAAGCAGGGTGTTACTCAGCGGTGGGGGTGTCAGGCTCGTCGCCGTCGGGGGTCTGGGTGGGGACGTCGCCGGCTTCGGGGTCGCCCGGCAGCGGGATGCGGTAGGATGTTGGCCGGCCGTGGTCGTGGGCGACGACGCGGTCGTTCTCAGCGAGTTCGTGGAGGCGCTTGCGGACAGTTTCGTGAGTCACGCCAAGTTCATCGGCGATTTCGCCGGCCATCTGTGGGACACCAGGCGTGAATGTTGCGAGGACATCGTCAGTGGTGATGGGCATACTCGTAGGTACCAGCGTGCAGGTGATAAGGGTGTGGCAATGCGTGGGGATTGCGTAGCAGGGACCGCCTCCGCGGCGAGGCGGTCGGCTCGGGTGGCCAGGCCCGCCGCTGCGCTCCAGTCGGTGCTTGCGGGGGCCGGGCCACACCGACCCTCCCGCTCGCCGCGTTGGACCGCCCCGGTGGTCCGTGGCACCGCACACACCACCCGGGTTCTGGGCGGTCGTGGGGATTGCGTAGCAGCCACCGCCCCGCAGGTCGTGACGGAGCCTCCGTCGAGCCTCCGGCTCCGCATACCATCCTCCCTAACCCTCCAGAAGCACCGCGCGGTCGCTATCGCTCCCGCGGGTGCCCCGCCCACCTCCAAGTTCCTGCCGGGCACTGCCGGGCGGGCTTTCTCTCCAGCAGTCGAAGCCCACGTACCCCCTCTTGTCTGGTATAAACGAGACACCTAGAACCCCATTCCCTATACGGGTTTGGACTAGTCCAAAGGTGTTAAGTGCGTGGCACCGTTAGGAAGAGACACGCCATGATGGACGGTGACTCCGCCCACGGCGACGCACCGAGCAACGACCACGCCACCGAAGCCGCCGGTCGCTCCGGCCCCAACGACCAGGGGCACGACCTCACGATGCGGTCCCCCGACGACGGTCTCGCCGTCGCCACCGTCGCGGATGCCGTCGGCAACCCCGACGCCCTGATCGAACAAGCCCAGGCAGACGGGGACGACCTCTCTCACTGGAAGGCCGATGCCGACGCCAACCGCGAAGCCCACCACGACACCCCCACCATCACGGGCGACGGCACCCACACGTACGACGAGCGGGCCGCCACTCTCCCCGACGACGCCGGTCGCCACCACGGCCCCGGTGAGGCACTCGTCCGTACCGACGCCGAAGTCGCCGCCGACCCCGCCGGTGCCGTTGAAGACCTGTTCCGCCGTCAGCGGGCCGTCGGCCATCACCGCCGCTCGGAGAACGGCGAACCCCACGTCATCCGGCGCACTACGCCCGGCACGCGGGACTTCTCCAAGCAGACGGGCGAGACGGTTGACGAGATCTTCGGCGAGATCGCCGAGCAACGCCGGCACACCCGGACAGCCGCCGCCATCCGGCTCCTCAATCGCCTCGCCACCGACTCCCTGCACGACGAGGCAGACGACGACACCGACACCACGCCCGACGCCGACTCTCCGTTCGCGGGCGCGTGGGACGGCGCCGCCACCGACCCCGACGCCACCACCCCCTACACCTCCGACGACACCGACAGCTCGGGCGACACCGACACCGACACCGCCCCAATCCGCCGCGCTCGGCGCTCGCGGGCCGCCCTCGCCGGCTCCGACGACGCCGGCACCACGCCCGCCCACCCCGACTACGACCACGGTCCCGACGGCCACACCCTCCCCGAACACGACCCCGAGTGTAGCCCCCGCGAGGCACGTCACGACCCCTACGCGGACACCGACCCCCAGCGTGACCTCGCCCCCGACACCCTCGCGAAGGTCAATGACCTCACCACCGACCTCCACGACCGCTTCGGTGGCCGCTCCGACGCTCTCTCCCGGTCGTGGATCAACACCGCCCTCGCCCGCGAAGTCGCCACCGGCTCCACCCTCCTCACTGCGATGGAGTCCGTCATCAACACGATCCAGTCGCGGGAGGGCTTCACCGTCACCGACATCTCCGACATCAACCCCTACGGTGAGTGGCGCCAGACTGTCGAGGTGGAAGTTACCCACCTTCACGACCTCCCGGCAGGCAACGCTTTCCAAGCCGGGTTCCTCGAAGGCACCGACGGCGGCTTCGCCCGCTTCGCCTTCTGGCAGAAGTCCCGCCTCTCCGGCCGCGGCGTCACCAACGACCCGATGCCCGCCCTCCGCGAAGGCGACACCGTTCGCCTTGAGAACGTCGGCGTGGACATCTTCAAGGGTGACCTCAGTTTCGCCATCCTCCCCGAGAGCACCATCACCGTCCAGGAGCGTGGCGACGGCCCGAGTCCCACCAAGATGATGGACTCCCCGGAGCCGAACGTCGCACTCCACTCGCGGGAGTGTGACCGCCCCGAGTGGGCCGATCGCGACGGCACCGCCATCACCCTCGGGTGGGACGACGACACCAAACTCGACGACATCACCGCCTAACACCACCGCCCACCCTCGCACTCTCGCCCGCTCTCCTCGCCGTCGCTGTCGAGATCACGGCGGCATCGCGCATCGCGGTCCCCGCCCCACTTGGTGTCAAGCCCTCCCCCGACGCCCGGAGGGACGGGGTGGCTGCCGCCACCCGCCCCTCCGCCCCTCCGACGGACGTGGTTGCGTCGGCGTGCGCCGGAGGGCTCGGCCAGTGGGTGGGGCCGACAGCGCGAATCGAGGGCCTTTTGTCTGTCTCAGCGTGATGGACTAGCAGACACGACACACCTCGTCGGTCGGTAGACACCGTCGATTCCCTGGTACGCCATCCCAGTTCCCGTGTCGTGTCTCCCTGTGCCGGCCACCCACCGGCACATTCTCTCCCCCTCACATCGAGTGCGACGGGACTCTCCTTCCAGACACCGCTCTCGCCGGCTCTCGTGGGTGCCAGCACCGCCCGAGCGAGCGCTCGCCTCGCCGCCGCTCGGCGACATCTCCGCCGGACGTCGTTGCGCCGGAGAGGGGTCGCCGAGGCGAACGGCGACGCTCCCGCTCGACGGGTGTTCCCGCACCGCCCCGCGAACCTACCCGCCGCGCGCGTCGGGGTCACGCGCGGCAGGGAGCGTTCTCCGCACCGCGGGCCGCCCCTCCCGCCGAAGCCGGAGGTCACTCACGTGACCTCCCCCTCCTGCGGTGCTCGCGAAGCTGCGCTCCTCGGCGTGCGCCGGGAGGTGACTCCCAGGGTGGCGACTCCATTCACTGGTGAGCTGTCGTTGCCACCATCACCAGTGGCCTAGCCAGCCCACTCAGTTTCTTCTCACAGAGGAGACTGGACTCCGAGAATGATGTGGGAATGTTCCAACCGCCACTTGAACAGCTCGTACACTATTGGCGATGGATGCGAGCCCGACCGACGCTGCGTCAAGTGCAACGCCCCTGTCTCGCCCTGCATCGAGTAACTCCACTGTCTGGTGGAGACTCACCGCACAGCAGGCCCTCCCCCGGCGCCCGGAGGGACGGGGTGGCTGCCGCCACCCGCCCCTCCGCCCCTCCGACGGACGTAGTTGCGTCGGCATGCGCCGGAGGGCCATCGGGGTCGGTAGAATTATACTGGTGAGCCCCGGTACACCGATTGGAAGCCACGCCACCGGCCACGACACCACGACATCGAACCAGGTGCGAGCAAGTCGACACACCTCCACCCGCGTGGCTTCCAGTGCCACTCCTGGAATTTCTAGTCAGATCGGCTCACTCGACAGCGACACCGAGAACACTTGCCGTCCGAGACGGGTGCCTCGCCGTCGCTCGGCGACATCTCCGCCGGACGTGGTTGCGCCGGAGAGGGGTCGCCGAGACGAGCGGCGACGCCCCCGCTCGGGCGGCGGCGAACCGCACTGCCCCACACCACCCCTCCCGCCGAAGCCGGAGGGCACATCGGAGATGAGCCCTCCCCCTCCGACGGACGTGGTTGCGTCGGCGTGCGCCGGGAGGTGGCCCCCACCCTCCTGCTGAACTCCGGAAGTCCGGTGTGGCTCGCCGGTGGGGTCTCCAACCGGCGCATCGTTACACGCGCTCCCACCAGACACGAGGATGTCGGTCTCACCGGCTCCCCACCTCCCCTGTCATCTCACCGAAGAGCCCACAGCGGTGGTGATGGCACGCACTGCCCCCGCCGCCTCAGACAGAGAGCGAGCGGTGGCCCGGGCCAGCAGCCATCGCAGGCGATAGCACGGTGTGCGGACCGCCGCCGGGAAGCCCCCCGCACATCGTTACGTCGGCCGATTTCCGGGACCTCCCACACACCACGCAGGCACTGAGCCGGATCACGATAGCGCGGAATCGCGTAGCTTTCCGCGCTATCGACCGCCTCAGCACCTGCGTGCTGGAGGCCGATCACCCCGCGGCACCCCTCACGATCCCGGCCGCTCCGAGGTGCCGACGCACCGACAGCCACGCGGGTCCCTCCCGCGCAAGCGCGGGGCCCTCCCACGCGGCTGTCGGCGCCTCGCCACACCTCTCGCCGGCCGAGATCGAGGGCCTTGGGGGTGATACGGGTCGGGTTCCGACGAGGTTTCCTCACCTCCGTCGCCTTCTTGCGCTGGCGCGGCGCATCCGCGCCACGCCGCGCACCCGCCGCGAGGGCACCGGTGACCACACCCGCAGCCACCAGACACTACCCGTCCCCTCCGGGACGGGTCCCTTCTCGCGGCTGCGGGCGGCTCACCGGGCCTCCCGCCGGGTCGAAGCACGGTCCGGGCTGGCGCTGGACGGCCGTCTCGCTTGTCGTCTCCGTTCCTCGCTCCGCTCGGCTCCCGGCGCGTCGTCCGCGGCGCCGTGCCGGGCCGGGTCCCGATTTCGGCAGACACTACCCGCTCACGCTGTTCGCGGGTCCCTTCTCCCGAAATCGACCGCCACGGCGCCGCGCACTCGCCGTCGTCGGTCGCTCCACCCGGCGCCGGGGGCCAGCGGCACTGAGCCGGGCCACGATTCGCGCCAGCGCGAATCGGCCGCCTCAGCACCGCTGGACACCCCGGCCCCGCGCGGATTGCCACGCGACGGCGCGCTTGGTCACCCCGCTTTTGGACGGCCAATCCATCTGCGCTCGACCCACCCCGCAGCGCCGATCCCGGCGGACCCTACCCGCCGAAGGCGGGTCCCTTCCACCGGCATCGACCCTGCGGCGCGGGCTCGCGTTGTGGATTGCCCGCCGTCAGCGGGGTGCGGAGACGACTGAGCGAGTCGGCCACCAGCACCAGCCGGGCCCGTGGCCGTGGGGTGGGGGCAGAGCCCCCCGGCGCGGCGGAGCCGCCACCAATTTCTTCCCGGATAAGCGGCTGCGAGTTGCCACCGGCGGGCGACACCACCGCCGTCGCCCGCCGGAGGGACCCAGCGGGCTCCGGGGGGCTTCAGCCCCTCCGCCCGCTGGTCTGGCCTCCTGTGGCGACTGAGCCCACCGAGAATTCGACGGATACCTCCCCGCTCTTCGAGCGGGTCCCCTCCGTCGATTCTCGCCGGCCTCAGCCGTCCTCGGACTGGCCAGACCGGCCGCTTATCCGGGAACCGGCCCCGACACTTGCCGGAGAATTCCGTCCCGAGCGGACACAGTTGCCCGGTATGATCGGCCGCGCTGGCCCGGCACCCACCGCCACCGCCCGGACCCTACCCGCCGTTGGCGGGTCCCTTCCGGCCGCTGGCGGCGGGTTTCGTCCGGGCCAGCCCGCCCGATCCCTTCCGGTTGTGACTGGCAGTCGGACCTCGATTCGACGGCGATTCACCCGCAGGCTGCGCGCCGTAGCGTGCTCGCGTGCGGGTCCCATCGCCGCGAATCGGCCGCCTGCCAGCCGCTCGTCACGGAATCCTTCCAGCGGCTGCCGGGGTCTGAAATCATATCGTAGGGTGCCCCCACACGGGTCGGTTCGGCCGGGCGGTGCAACGGTCGTTCCGGCGCCGTCGTGGGAGGCGGAGACAACGTATGTCTGGAATTCACCCAGAGCAGACGGGCGCACAGGAGATGACCACCGAAGAGTCGCAGGCTGCAAAGGACAGCGGGCTGTACCGGACGCCGAACCGGGGCGACTCCGTCCCCCTGGGAGCGAAGGTGGACGCGGGCGCTATCCTGTCCGACGTTCGCGCAGAGCAGTTGGACGAACCGTTCTTCGGGACCGACATCCCGCGCCAGCTCGCAGAGCAGACCCCCAACCGGCGCCGTGCTCGGACCTCCATCGACAACATCGAGGAGCGGAAGACCCTCGTGACGCAAGAGAAGGTCGAAGGCGAGCGTGCCGAGCGCGAGCGGCAGCGGAGGAAAGCGATGTCAACCGCCGACGAAGACACGCTGTACTCGGACCGTGACCTGCCGGACAACCTCGAAGAAGCTCGGCGCCTCGCCGACATCGTCGATACGCCGTACGCTGGCGCGTACGAAGAGGAGTTCCGTGCAGCCATCGACGACGACGATGACAGTCAGGACGACGACGAGCCGCAGCGTGCGACTATCAATCGCGAGCAGGCCTGCAAGGAGGACATCGTCGGCAGCGCCGAGCGCGACGACAGCGCACCCGAGGCCCCGCCGGCATACGACTGCGCGTGGGATGACGAGCATCTCGACGACGGCTCGGCTCCTGACACGTCCGCGCACACGGGGCACTCGGCAGACGACCCCCGTGACCTGCTCGATGAGGACGACGTGGCGGTCGCCGAGAAAATCGGCGCCAGCCTGGCCGCCTACTTCGGTTCGGACACTGCCCTCGACGAGGAGCAACTCACCACGCAGGCTGCGGCGAAACTCGCAGATGGGGCACGCCCCCTCGCGGCGCAAGAGCAAATCCGGGACGATCTCGGAAACATTCCGGGGGTCCGCGAAAAGCTCACGCACGTTGACCCGTACTACGACCACCGCGTGACGGTGAAGGTCAAGGTCACGCACCTCTTCGAGGACCCCGCGCGGAACCAGTACCAAGCCGGATACGTCGAAGACGACACCGGGCGTGCCAAGGTGGTCTTCTGGCACTCCTCGCGGAAAGCCGTGGGACGCGAGGAGGCCACCCTGCAGCATATGCGGCCGCTGGTGGAGGGGATGACGGTGCGCCTCGAGGGCGCCGTCGCGAATTCCTACGAGGGCGGCCTGTCGCTCGCTATCACGGGCGACACGGACATTATCGTCGTGGAGCAGGGAGACGGTGAGGTGAAGTACGACCCGTGCCCGGGTGTCGCGCACCCGGTGGAGGAGCCCCCGCACAGTCGTGACGCCGACACCCACGCGTGGGTGAACGCGCTGGACACCGAGCCGGGGCAGCCGACGGGAGGCGCAGACTAACGCCCCACGTGGGGCAGGTCATCACCCCACCGTCCTGGCGCTCGCAGACAGCGTCAGGGCGGTGGGGGTCTTTTTTATGGGCAGGGACCAGTCTCCCGAGGTGTGACAGCGAATACGCGGGGGGTCGCCGCTCGCGAACGCTCCAGCAGGGATGGCGTGAGAGGCGCACCGGTAGATAGTGGCGGGGCACAGTGTGGACAGTGGGAGACCGCTCGTCGGCGGCGGGGCGCTGCGCCGCGTTCGCGGCGCGGTCCATCTCCGCGAGCAAGCTCGCGGAGATCCGCTGCCCACCGGCTGAGGACACTGCCATCTCGAAGAGCCCACAGACGGAAGAGTGAGACTACACCGGCCGGCCACAGCGCTAGTTTCTTCGTGCAGAGATAGGTAGCATGACCGTCGACGACCACTTCGCGACGATCGTGGACGTCCTTGCCGCCCAAGAGCAGGCGGATGTCCACGAGTATGCCAGCACGAGGCTGGTGAGTCTCCGCTCACACAGCGGTGAGGGCGTGACGAAGATTGACCGGTCGACGCAGTTTGGCAACCCGTTCACGATGGAGACCGACGGCGGCGCGTACACACGGGAGGGGTGTGTGAAGGCGTACGCAGCGAATTTCGCCCACCGACTCCAGGTGGATGAGATCTTCCGCGGCGCAGTGGACCAGCTTGCGGAGGAGACGCTGGCGTGTTGGTGTGTGCCGAAGCTCTGTCACGGACACGTGGTCCTCGCGTATCTCGCAGGCGATCTCGATGTCGAGTGGTGGGCGGACGTTGATCCAGAGCGGTTCGCGGAGTGAGGCAGTGACCGTCCCCGTGGGCGACGGCCTTCGGCGACCGCACCGCACAGCGTGGGGTGATCTGCCTCCCGCCGAAGCCGGAGGCCACTGGCGTGGCCTCCCCCTCCTGCGGTGCTCGCTAGCGCTGCGCTCCTCGGCGTGCGCCGGAGGGTGGAGTCTCTGTGTGGGGGTGAGCGTTTGCGACGCCATTTCTATCGACAGGGGAGGGTGAACCATGTCTGCATACGGACGGACGCAGCAGCTCGAGCGCCTCGACGATGATGAGTTCCCGGCAGAGTTGGCAACGTGGTTGGACACGGACTCCGGAGGGGGCTGGTCGGCTGTGACCGACCTCCCAGCGTACCTGTACCGCGCAGACGGCTACATGGAGATCAGCGGTGTGTCGGGTGATGGGTACCCGATCGTCGGCGGGTACGCACGGGATCTGGAGGTAGCTGTTGAGCACTGGGGAGACCGCCAGGACACGTGTATCGTCTCGGTTGATCGGTTGCGTGCCATCGCACGGGACATCCACGGGAACGAGGACCGGGTGCCGGATGATGAGTGGTTCGAGTACCAGATGATGGCGGGCAACACGATCGTGGCATGACCGGCACATCTCTTATCCCTGGCGAGGCCACACCAATTTAGACGCGCAGAAGACAGTGACCCATGTCTGACGACATCGACATCGACATCGACGAGGACCAACTCGACGAGCGACTTGCCCGACTTGAAGAGGAAGCAGGTGTCGACATGTCACAGTGGGAGGCCCTGTTCTTCCTCGAATTCACGGATACGTCGCATGAGTTGGAGACGCCATTTCGGCAACTCCGAGGGGTCCTCCAGGGTGATGTCGCGCCAAGCAAACTCGACCCCCACACCTTCGTCAGGCTTGTGGACCTCACGAACGGTGGCCTGTCACTGCGGAGGATGAACCCAGTGGTCAAACGGTTCACTGTCCTGTACGACGAGGAAGAAGGGTCTCGCTTTGGATATGACTGTAACAGCGTCAAATACCCGTACGAGCGCAGTCACGAGGAGATTATCGAGTACATCGAAAGCGATGAGCGGACGGTCAATCTCCTCGACCACACCGTCGGCCCTGGGCCAACGGCAGACCATCCTGACGCGGTATCGATCCGCTCGGATGACTACAGCGACCTCCTGGAGCAATACCTTCCACCGGCGTAGGGTCCGAGGCCTTCTTCGCTTCCCCCTCTCTACGGACAGGGGACAGTAGCCCTATGCCAGTGAACTTGTGCGTCGCCGGAACCCGGTCGTTTCTCGAAGGACCATTCACCGACACGAACCGTGTGACAACCGTCGACGCTGCACTCGCCGAGGAAGGGATCAACGCTTCTGACGTGGCCTGCGTCCTTGATGGTGGCGCGGCCGGCGGCGACCGCTGTGGACGGGTGTGGGCGGTCGCACATGACGTGCCCGGTAACCGGTTTGAACCCGACTGGGACGCACACGGGAAAGCGGCTGGTCCGAAGCGGAACGCCGAGATGGCGGCGGCTGCAGATGTCCTCCTCGCCTTCTGGGACGGCTCTTCCGCAGGCACACAAGATATGATCGAGCGGTGTCAGCAGGCACCCGATGTCGATGTCCACGTTGTCCGGTACGACCATGACGAGGCAGTCATTGATCCAGAGGCCGCCCCACCCTTTTCCGAGTGACAGCGGGCCGTGATCTGTGGCGGCGCGAGTCGTCCCCCGTTTTTTCTAGCAGGGGAGAGTGAGCTATGTGCGAGCAAGATGGCAGTGAGCCCTGTGAGTGGTCCGAGGTGTTCAGTCCGAATGAAGATCCGGCAGGGTTCACGCCTGATTTCTGGTCGTGGGCAGCAGAGCAGCCGGATCATCTCTCTGAGCGAGAGCTCGGTGAGAGATACCGTGAGGAGTTCGGCCCGGATCTCTCGGACGGCTAGACCGTCTGGGTTGTAGACCCAGCACTGATACCCACTGCCGGACAGAGGTGCAACTGTGCTTCAACTGGACCCGCATGACGTGACCCGGACTGACGTGCTGAACGGGCTCAGCTGGGTCCTTGTCCTCTGGGCGGTAGGCGTAACGTTGCTGTCGTTCGTGATCCCGGTCCCGTTCACTGACCCGGTCACACACCTGGTGGGTGTCGTGACCGGAGCAGTGACACTCGTAGTGCTGGGCGGTCTCGGGTACGGGCTGGAGAAACTCTAGAGATTACTGCACAGGGCGGCGTGACCACCATTCGAGAGTGGTGACACTCTCACACTGACAGTACCATGACACAACGCATCCTTCCACGAGTGACATCTGGGCGCATCGCCATCATCATCGCACTCACCGTGTTCTGGTGGGCTCTCGGGATGTTGCTGCAGTTCGCGGCAGCTGATGTGATCAACATCCTCTCCATCAGGCTTCACGCCCAAGCGATCGCAACCGGGCTCGGGACGACTGCCCTCTGTGCGGCCCTCGCACTCTCTGCGCGACGGGACCCACTCTCGCCCGTGTGATCCAGTTTTCACCATCCTAGAGCGCAACCCCGTTAGTATAAAGAACACCGCAGTACTCAGTTCAACATAGATGAAGCTGACAGGTAACATCCAGGGAAGCCTGGCACAGTTCGTCACCCGAGACCTCGCCAAACTCATCGCTGCGCTCTGGCTCGGAGGGGTCATGACGAGAGCCGCTATGGCAGGGACCAGTGATGCCAAACTCGCGCTCCTGTCTCCTCAGTACCACCTCGCAACCCTCGCAATCGGATTCGGAGTGTTCGTAGTCACCGGTATCTTGGTGATTTCTGCGTCAACCCGTCGCCACTGATCACAGCCGTGAGACGAGACGCATCCCGTCTTGTCTCACCAGATGTCGCACCCCAATTTGTACCGGCAGAGGCGGGTGGACTATGTCCAGTGACGAGACGGAGCTTTCCACGACAGGTGCATCGACGCAGACGCCACCCCAGCCGCAGGCGGCCTCACACGACACCCAGCAGGCCACCTACTCGTACGGTGATGTCCTGGCTGGCGGGCGTCTGAAGCGTGTAGTCGAAACCGCGGACGTACCGATCTCGGCAGAGGAACTCGTCGTGACCGTCGAGGGGTTCTCACTCGATGGTGGAGAGACGACAGTGTCGCTCTCGCTTGACGAGTATCCGGATCTCCTCGCGATGTTGACAACGGAGCCGCTCACTCGGGGGCGTCTCAAGGAGGTGGTCGCAGCGGTCCACACAGAGTTGGTGGCTGGCCGCCAGACAGACGAGACGGTCATCCCAGCGGGCGAACTCACCATCGGTGCGTGGTCACCCATCCCCACGAACCTGGAGTCACCGCCAGATGGCGTCCCGATCACGAACGACAGTCCAGCAGGCGCAGCACTGGTGGCACAGCTGGAGATGGCGGCCCCGGAGCTGTTCACGTTCAGGACGTCCGACGGCGGCATCTACACGGCACTCGCGACGAGCGTGAGTCCGGCACGGGTCAGGGCGGCCGCTGTCGCTGGCGACGACATCGCCGCTGATGACCTCACCATCACCGGCCGACACATCCCGTACCTCGAGACAGAAGCCGTCGAAGAGTAGCCTCGGACCCACACCACGTCAGTGCCTCCCCCACTATGCCAGTTGGACTCCGCTATTGGACCGCCCGGGAACGAGCCGACTTTCACTCCGCTGTAAGCGGCCCAGAGTCGTGGGCTGAGTACCCGGTCGAGAGCCATGAGTCTCACGAGCACGACGGCTGCTGGTCGCAGGACGACAACTATCAGGCGGTGTTCGAGACCACTGCACCGGGAGTGTGGTACTGCCGCGAATGCTCCCAACACTACCTACATCCTCGGCCCGATCGCGGCTACCCCGAAGGGTGCGACACTGATACGTCGTCGCCCGGCACCACAGACGAATCCCGCAACTCGCGGCGTCTCCTCGCACGGCTCTTGCCGTGGCGGTGACGCCGCCGCGGGTGGTGACGCCGCCCGCCGGGTGGGTGATTCATGTGTTGCGGCCCTCCCCCGACGCCCGGAGGGACGGGATGGCTGCCGCCACCCGCCCCTCCTCCCCTCCTGCGGTGCTCGCGATGCTGCGCTCCTCGGCGTGCGCCGGAGGGCCACTCCCTGGTGTCTGGTGTGTACGCGCCTCGCTGTGTCCGTGAGCGTCGTCCCCTATTTATAAACCCAGAATGAGGTGAGGTGTTTCGACGAATGAGCTCGCACCAGCAGCACGCAGAGGCATCGCCGACTTCGAGTACCAGCAGTCATCCCTGCACCGGGAGCTGTTCGTTCACCATCAAGGTGAACGAGACAGTGTACCGCTGTCCCGACTGCGGGCGGACGCAGGACGTCGAGGCTCGTGTCCACGATGAGAAGGTGTCCTCAACCGCGTCGCCGATCCGGCCTGGGACGTACTGACAACGGCCTGCAATTTGTGATTCCAGATGAAAGTGAGGTGGTTCCAGAGGTGACAGACGCACTCGGTAGTCGCAGTGACGTGCTTGGTGTCCTTGACGGGACGGCAGGCAGCCACGAGCGCTCGCGAGGCCGTCATCGGTCTGGTGAGCGAGACACCTGATTTTGTAGATTCAGGTGAGAGTGGACGGAGTCACAGACGACCTGGCGCGAGAAGCAGCGTCAGGCGGGCTGGCTCCGGAGCAGATCAGCGCATCGAGCGGGAAGTGAGCAGTGCGGTTGCAGTTGACCTTCACAAACCC